>NZ_CP014545.1:300000-600000 GCF_001586275.1 Sphingorhabdus sp. M41
GGCATCGGCCTACTGGCCTGTACTTATGCGCTGACCATCATCCCGTTGATGACGGGAATTGTCGACGGTGGCACCGCGGGTGTTCCTGATTTTTCGAGCCTGGCGGGTGTTCAGCAATTGCTTGCCAGCCCAGGCGGAGCGACCGTGGGATGGATCCACTATCTCGCCTTTGATCTGTTCGTCGGCCTGTGGGTCGCGCGCAATGCGGATAAATACGGGTTTGCACGCTGGATACAGATACCTATCTTGGCTTTTGTTCTGATGCTGGGGCCATTGGGACTGGTTCTTTATCTGCTGCTGCGTTTCACGCGACATAACAAGGTTGCAGATGCCGTTATACCCGAATAAGACAGTGGAGTTGAAAATTGGCGATAAATGCCAATCTCTGCATGGTAAGGATTTGAAAAAGGTCAAATAATGATAGATCCCTATCAAGCATTGGGTGTTGCCAAGGGTGCAAACGACAAGGAAATCAAGAGCGCCTATCGCAAGCTCGCCAAGGAACTGCACCCCGACAAGAACAAGGATAATCCCAAGGCGACGGAGCGTTTCTCCGACGTCACCAAGGCTTATGACCTGTTGCTGGACAAGGACAAGCGCGCGCAATTTGATCGCGGAGAGATCGATGGGGAGGGCAATCCTACCGCACCGTTCGGCTTCGGCGGCGGGGGCGGCTATCAGCGCGGTCCGGCTGGCCAGCAACATGATTTTGGCAATGCCGGTGCCGATTTTGGCGATATTTTTGAAGGCCTCTTTGGCGGCGGCGGCGGCGGTTCGCCTTTCGGGAGTCGTCAACGCAGCGCGCCGCCGCAAAAAGGCGCCAATGTAGCCTATCGGCTGAAGGTCGAATTTATCGCTGCAGCAACGCTACAGAAACAGCGTATCACGCTTGAAGATGGTAAAACCATTGATCTCAGCCTGCCCAAAGGTGTCGAGGAAGGCACGCAGATGCGGCTTAGCGGAAAGGGCCGTGCGGGTCCGGGCGGCAATGGCGACGCGATCGTGACGATTCATATCAATCCTCACCCATTTTATAAGCGCGATGGCGACAATATCACGCTGGAACTGCCGATCAGTCTGAAAGAGGCAGTGGAAGGTGCCAAGATCAAGGTGCCCACAGTGGATGGACCCGTGATGCTTTCCATTCCCGCTGGCTCGGATTCGGGCAAGACACTGCGCTTGAAAAACAGGGGTTTCCACGGAAAATCCGGTGCGCGTGGCAATCAGCTGGTCACTTTGATGATCACCTTGCCTGAAAAAGACGACAAGCTGGCAGAATTTGTGAAGGACTGGAATCCGAAAGACAATCCGCGCGCCAGTATGGGGGTTTAGGCTTGGCCGGGAATTTCCATGCCTGAACTCTCTCCCGAGGCTCGGCGCCGGGGCCAGAGGGATTTACCCGGCAATCGAACCGGAGAGGTGCTGGCCGATGAAGATCTGGCCGGTCGTGCCGCCATCATTATCAAGCGCACCGCAGTAGGTGTCTATTATGATGGTTTCACTTTTGCGGGGAATTTTGCCTATCTTTCGCTGCTGGCCGTATTTTCCTTCTTCATTGTTGCGGCTGCGGTAGTCGGCAGTTTCGGCCAGACCGCTGTCGGTACCGATTTTGTCGAGGCCTTTCTGGTGACCGTTCCGCCCTCGGTCGCAGCGGCGCTGCATGATCCGATCAATGACGCGATGACCGCCCGGACCGGCGCATTATTATGGTTCAGCGCAATCGTCGGATTGTGGACTACAACCAGCCTGATCGAGACGATCCGGCAAATTCTCCACCGTGCCTATGGTGTTCAGGCGCAACGCGCTTTCTGGGAATATCGCCTGACATCAATTGTGCTGATTTTATTCTCGGTGTTCTTTGCGATGCTGGCGCTCAGCGCGCAGTTTGTGGTGGCCGCTATCAGCGGGTTTCTGGGAACCTATTTCCCGGCGGTCGAGAGCGATGCGCTTTGGCTGTCGCTTTCCAACGCGATCCCTTTTCTGGTGCTGTTTGCGACTTTATATCTTTTGTTCCGCTTGCTTACGCCTCGCCAATATCGGTATCGCCAATATCCCAAATGGCCGGGTGCTGTTTTTATCAGCGGCTGGTGGCTGTTGATCACCGGATTGCTACCGGTATTTCTAAAATATGCGGCAAATTACCAGCTTACCTATGGCAGCCTCGCCGGGGTTATCATCACGCTCATTTTTTTCTACCTCGTCGGCCTCGGTATGGTTATTGGGGCAGAGATAAATGCTGCTTTGGCCGAGCGACCGTCGCGAAACGGGGCTAGTGAATGATCCGCTGGAAAATCATCCGGATAGCGTTTATCAGCAGCGATTATCTGATTTCAGGAGACCGGGGCAATGAGTGATTTAATGCAGGGCAAGCGCGGCTTGATCATGGGGCTTGCCAATAACAAGTCACTGGCCTGGGGTATCGCTCAGCGTCTGGCTGCGGATGGAGCCGAACTGGCGATCAGCTATCAGGGCGAGGTGATGGCCAAGCGCGTCAAACCGCTGGCAGAACAACTGGGCTGCGATTTCCTGATTGACTGTGACGTCAGCGATATGGACCAGCTGGATACGGCATTTGCCGAGCTTGAAAAACGCTGGGGCAAGATTGATTTTGTCGTCCACGCGATCGGTTTCACCAACAAGGAAGCGCTGCGCGGCAAATATTATGATGTGACCCTGGACGATTTTCTGATGACGATGAATATCAGCGTGTACAGCTTCACCGCCGTTGCCAAACGGGCTGCAGCACTGATGAGCGCGGGCGGATCCATGCTCACCTTATCTTATTATGGTGCCGAAAAAGTCATCCCTCACTATAATGTCATGGGTGTGGCTAAAGCGGCTCTTGAAGCCTCGGTCAAATATCTTGCGAATGATGTCGGTCCTGATGGCATTCGGGTGAACGCGATTTCCGCTGGGCCGATCAAGACACTGGCCGCTTCCGGAATTGGCGATTTCCGCTATATTCTGAAATGGAACGAGTTTAATGCACCGCTCCGGCGCAACGTGACAATTGACGACGTGGGTGCCTCGGCTCTTTATTTCCTGTCCGATCTATCCGCAGGCGTCACTGGCGAAACCCATCATGTAGACGCAGGCTATCATACTGTTGGCATGAAGCAGGAAGACGCGCCGGATATTGCGCTGGATTGATGGGCCACCAACCGTTGATGAATCGGTTTGTCTTTGAGCTTGGTTCCCATTAGGTAAATTCCATGAGCTTCAACACCTTCGGTCGCACCTTCCGCTTTTCCACTTGGGGAGAGAGCCACGGGCCTGCATTGGGCGCGCTGGTCGACGGCTGCCCGCCGGGACTGGCTCTGAGTGAAGCGGATATTCAGCCTTTTCTCGATGCCCGCAAACCCGGCCAGTCGAAATATACCACGCAGCGCAAGGAACCGGATGAGGTTAAAATCCTTTCCGGTGTGTTCGAGGGCAAAACGACTGGCACACCGATTTCGCTGATGATCGAGAATGTCGACCAGCGATCCAAGGATTATAGCGAAGTGGCGAAGGCCTATCGTCCCGGTCATGCCGACTATGCCTATGACCAGAAATATGGCTTTCGCGACTATCGTGGTGGTGGCCGGTCCAGTGCCCGGGAAACGGCGGCGCGGGTTGCGGCCGGTGCCGTGGCGCGGCTGGTGCTTCCGGATGTGACGATCCGGGCATGGGTTGCCGAAATCGGCGGCGATGCGATTGATCCGGCGAATTTCGATGCCAATGAAATTGGTAATAATCCCTTTTTCTGTCCAGATGCCGTTGCCGCGAAGCGCTGGGAAGCACTGGTCGATGGTGCGCGCAAGGATGGCAGCAGCCTCGGCGCGATAGTCGCCTGCGAGGCAACCGGTGTGCCCGCTGGTTGGGGAGCGCCCGTCTATGCCAAAATGGACAGCGAGATTGCCGCTGCGATGATGACGATCAACGCGACCAAGGGTGTCGAAATCGGTGACGGCTTTGCTGCCGCCCGTCTGCGCGGTGAAGAAAATGCCGATGCGATGCGGCCCGGAGCCAATGGTCCCGAATTCCTGGCCAACCACAGCGGCGGTACTGCTGGCGGGATATCTACCGGCCAGCCAATTTTCTGTCGAGTGGCGTTCAAACCGACCAGTTCCATATTGACGCCGGTAGCAACGATTTCGCCGGAAGGTGAAGCGACTGAAATATCGACCAAGGGCCGTCACGATCCCTGTGTCGGTATTCGGGGCGTTCCGGTTGTCGAAGCGATGCTGGCGCTGGTACTCGCCGACCAGAAACTGCTTCATCGAGCGCAATGCGGATGAAGAATCTGCTGGCAATCGCGGCCCTGTGGTTCTCGCTTTTCTACCCAGCGACCCCTGTTCAAGGTTATTCCTGATCCATGTTCGATCTGATCCTTCACATCATCGATGAATATATTCAGCAGCATAAGGCGATAATCGGTCTCGTCATTCTGGTGTGTCTATTTGCCGGGTTCATAATGGAGCGCTTTCCCGCTGCCGTGGTCGCGGTGCTCGGGGCTTGCATGTTTCTGTTCCTCGGGATCATCGATTCCGATGGCCTGTTTTCGGTCTTCTCCAATACGGCTCCGATCACGATTGCCGCGATGTTCATTCTGTCCGGTGCCTTGCTGCGAACGGGGACGATTGACGCGATCGCCGGGTTCATCATCAAGCGCGCCAAACGGCACCCCAAATTGGCAGTCGCCGAGATGTTTCTGGGTGCTTTCGTCGCGTCCGCTTTCATGAACAACACGCCGGTGGTGATCGTCCTGATTCCGATCATCCTCCGCCTGTCGCGGGCAACCGGCTTCTCGTCAAAGAAACTGCTTATCCCGCTGAGCTTCATCTGCATATTGGGCGGCACGACCACGCTGATCGGTACTTCGACCAACCTGATCGTCGATGCGGTTGCGCGCGATCAGGGTCTGGACGGATTCGGGATTTTCGAAATCACGCCTTACGGACTGATCGCTGCCGTCGCGGGTACGGTGATGATGGTATTGTTCAGCAGCTGGCTGCTTCCGAGCGGCGATGTCAAAGGCCAGTTTGACAGCAGCGATGAAAGCGATTTTCTCACTGAACTGACGGTGCGTCGAAATGCATCGGTGATCGACAAGCAATTGTCTGCGGTGCCCGAACTGCGACGGGCGGGTATTACCGTGACTGCGGTGAAGCGCCTCAGCAGCTATATCCGTCATGAACTGGATTTTCATGTGCTGCGGGCAGGCGACCGGATTGTCGCACAACTCGATCTCGCCGAGCTTATATCGCTGCGGAAATCGGAAGATTTCAAGGTCGGAATCGTTCGCTCCGGTGATGCTGGGCCCATGGGCGAGGAACTGGTCGAGGCCACGGTGGCGCCGAATCATCCCAGCATCGGTAACAGACTATTCGACATTCCCTTCCTGTCTCGACTCGATGTCCGGATATTGGGCATGACCCGCTATCGGAATTTGCCGCGGTCTGACCTGACCAATGCACGCATTCACGCGGCGGACAGATTGCTGGTGACGGGCTCCAGTGAAGATATCAACCGCATGTATCAAAACCCGAATTTGTTCGGGGTTGGACAGACAAAGATCCGTGCTTTTCGTCGGGACCGCGCACCGATTGCCATTGGAGCCCTGGTTGCGGTGGTGGTGCTCGCCGCGCTCAATGTCATTCCGCTGGCGGTCGCCGCCATTTTGGCGGTCGGTGCGATCTTGCTGGCTCGCTGTATTGACGCGGAAGAAGCCTGGGGCTCGATCGACGGCAATGTTCTGGTCCTGATATTCGGCATGCTGGCGGTGGGTCTGGGCTTGCAGCAGGCCGGCAGCGTTGACCTGATTGTCGCCGAATTGACGCCTTATCTGCGGGAAGTGCCGCCCTGGGGTCTGGTCTTCGCAATTTATGTCCTGTCGGTGATCATGACCGAGATTGTGACAAATAATGCGGTCGCCATCATCATCACACCGATTGCCATCGCGCTCGGCAATGATCTGGGTGTCGATCCCCGGCCTCTGGTCATCGCGGTCATGTTCGCAGCTTCCGCCAGCTTCGCGACGCCGATCGGCTATCAGACCAACACGCTGGTCTATGCAGCGGGCAATTACCGGTTCACCGACTTCTTCAAGGCCGGTATCCCGCTGACCTTTGGCGTCGGACTGTCGACCTGTCTGGCGATCAGCTTCTGGATGTAATCCCGGCCTAAAGGCTTGCCGCGCTCTCTTGCTGACGATAGGCATGGTCCGGGAAAAATACGGGGAAAATCACATGCTGGCATTCTGGTTCAAGATTCCGCTTTGGCAGCGAGTCATCGCGGCGCTTATCCTTGGTGTCATGTCCGGCCTGATATGGGGCCCCGAAGCCGAAGCCATCAAGTGGATTGGCGATTTCTTCATCAAGGCGATCAAGATGCTGGTCGTCCCGCTGATCTTTTTCTCGCTGGTGGCCGGCGTGGCTGCGCTTGGAGATCTCAAGAAACTGGGCAGCGTTGGCGGACGGGCGATGATTTTGTTCGTGATCACCGGTCAGATTGCCGCCTGGCTGGGGCTGGCGCTCGGCACCTTCTTTCAACCCGGGAACGGCGTCGATACCAGCGCGATAGAGAAGGGCGATACGCCGGTTCCCAATGACACGACTGCCGTTGACATGATCCTGTCGATCGTTCCGGACAGTCCTGTACAGGTCATGGCCGATGTCAGGGTTCTGCCGCTGATCGTCTTTGCCCTGCTCATCGGGATCGGCATATTGATGGCCAAGGAGGACGGCAAGCCACTGGCAAAGATTTTTGATAGCGGCGCGATCGTCATGCAGAAAGTCACCATGATCGTGATGGAATTGACGCCATTTGGCGTGTTTGCGCTGATGGCATGGGTCGCCGGAACACTCGGCATGGATGCCTTGCTCTCGCTGGCGCAGCTGGTCGGGCTTAATTATCTCGGCTGCCTGCTGATCATTGGAATAGTATATTCCGGGATGATCAAATTTATCGCGAAGCTCCCGGTGCGGGATTTCTTTCGCGGGATCATCGATGCAATGGCGGTCAGCTATTCCACAGCCTCGTCCAACGCGACCCTGCCGGTGACCCTGCGCTGCGTCGAACGCAATCTCGGCGTCAGCAATTCGGTGGCGAGTTTTGTCGTATCGCTTGGTGCGACGATCAACATGAACGGCACCGCCATGTATCTCGGCCTCGCCACATTGTTTGGCGCGCAGATATTCGGCGTGGATTTGAGCTGGGGCGACTATTTCCTGATCTCGATCACTTCGACGCTCGGCGCGATTGGTGCAGCAGGCATACCGGGCGCAGGCCTGATCATGATGGCGCTGGTGTTCGGCAGCGTTGGCGTCCCGCTGGAAACCATCGCCTTCGTGGCTGGCGTCGACCGGATCATGGACATGATGCGCACGACCACCAATGTCTCGGGAGATGCTGCAGTGGCGGTGACGGTGGCTTCGATGACCGGCGAGATCGACCGCGAGGAAATGATCTCGGCGGACGATGTTTGATATCTGGATATTGCCGCCGATCGTGTAGATATGGCGGGTCCAGAGGATAGAGCCCTTGGGTCTCTAGGAGATTCCCAAGAAATTTATGAAGCAAACATCACAGAGCATTTTGGCCACATTTCTTGCGAAATTAGCGAATTAGCCTAATCCGCAAATGGATCGGTCACCAATATCGTATCGTCCCGCTCCGGCGACGTGCTCACCAATGCCACAGGACACTGGATCAGTTCTTCCACCCGCCGGATATATTTGATCGCCTGCGCCGGCAGATCGGCCCAGCTGCGGGCACCGGCGGTGGATTCGCTCCATCCTTCCAGCGTCTCGTAGACCGGTTTGACCGCAGCCTGATCCTGATGATGGGGCGGCAGATAGTCGTAGGTCACGCCGTTCAGATCATAGCCAACGCAAATTTTCAATTCCGCGAAACCGTCGAGCACGTCGAGCTTGGTCAGCGCAATACCGGCAACGCCGGAGACCGCCAGAGCCTGCCGCACCAGCACGGCATCGAACCAGCCGCAGCGCCGCTGGCGGCCGGTGACGGTACCAAATTCATGCCCCCGTTCGCCAAGCCGCTGACCGATATCGTCATTCAGCTCGGTCGGGAAGGGGCCGGAGCCGACGCGGGTTGTATAGGCCTTGGTGATCCCGAGCACATAGCCGGTGCCGGACGGGCCGATGCCGGAGCCACCCGCAGCAGTGCCCGAAATCGTATTGGAACTGGTGACGAACGGGTAGGTGCCGTGATCGACATCGAGCAACACGCCTTGCGCGCCTTCGAACAGGATGCGCTTGCCGTCGCGCCGCGCTTCGTTGAGGCGCTTCCAGACCGGCTGTGCATATTGCAGCACGCTGTCGGCAATTTCCTTCAGATCATCCAGCAGCCGTTCGCGGTCGACTGGTGGTTCGCCAAAGCCCGCTCGGAGCGCGTCATGATGGGCGCACAGCCGGTCAAGTTGCGGGCCAAGATCGTCGAGATGAGCCAGATCGCAGACACGTATCGCGCGGCGACCAACCTTGTCTTCATAGGCGGGGCCAATGCCGCGCCGCGTCGTACCGATCTTGCCCTTGCCGCTGGCATCTTCGCGCATGGCGTCGAGATCGCGGTGGATTGGCAGGATCAGCGGGCAGGTTTCGGCAATGCCGAAATTATCGGTATTGATCGCGACGCCCTGGCTTTCCAGCTTCGCAATTTCTTCACGTAAATGCCAGGGATCGAGTACCACGCCATTGCCGATGATCGACAGCGCTCCGCGGACGATACCCGAAGGGAGCAGCGAAAGCTTGTAGACGGCGCCGTCGACAACCAGCGTATGACCGGCGTTATGGCCACCCTGAAAGCGAACCACGACATCGGCGCGTTCGGACAGCCAGTCGACAATCTTGCCTTTGCCTTCATCACCCCATTGTGCGCCGATTACCGTTACATTGGCCATTGATGAGTCACTTTCTTATAATGGTTCCGGCTGATCGCCGTTCAAGATATGAGAACAACCAAGCGCTTCTGCCTGGTCTTTGTCTGAAAGGGCCGCGACCGTGCGCCAACCATCGGTTCGGAGACGCGCTGCCACAGATTGGTTATGGCCAAGGGGCAAGAATATCTGTTCGCTGGTATGGGCGCCAAAGCCGGCATCGATCAGCGGATTGGGATAGAGCGAGAAGCCAACCGCCGCTTCCGATTTTCCATCGGAGTGCATGATTTCATAGCTTCCGCCGCGACCCAGCGCGCCGATAAATGTCTCCGCATAGAGCGTGAATCCGAACCAGTTCTGATATTCAAAGCCGTGCCGTTCGGTAGGGTCGAGAGTCAGGCTGGCTTTTCCCTGGATGCTCGCCGCGATCTGGGAAACACCGTCCAGCCGGGAATCCAGCAGGCCGCCCGTGTCAAATTTGCGCAGTTTTGCCATCGCTTCGTCAAACGGGCCGGTTGCCTCTATCAGAGGAAGATAGCCGGTCGCGCCCATGGCGCTCAGGCCACCGGCATCCTTCATATCCAGTTCTCCGCGCACTTCGCCAATCTGGGCTTCGTTCAATGGCAATGGGCCTGCCGCCAAAATGTCGATCAGGTCGGGCAAGGTAAAATCTACGGTGATGCCAGTGACGCCCGCTCGTTCCAGCGCCTCGATCGCGACCGATACAATTTCACTGGCGGCAATGACACTATCACTGCCGACAAGTTCCGCGCCAATTTGCAACCGGCTGCGCTCCGGTTGCAGCTGTCCCGAGCGCAGTTTCAAGACCTGTCCTGAGTAGCTGAGCCGGAGTGGACGCGGCCGATCGGCCAGGCTTGTCTTGGCAATACGGCCAATTTGCATGGTCATATCAGGTCGTAACGCCAATGTGCGCTGCGAAATAGGATCGACCAAGCGCATCAGGTCGTTGCGAGAAGTCCCCTGCATCCGATCGGTCAGGCCGTCTTCATATTCCGCCAGTGGCGGCGTCACCCGGGCATAGCCATGGCTGGCCAGCGTGTCGAGCACATCGCGTTCCAGTCGCGACGCCGCCTCGGCATAAGGCGGCAGCGCGTCGTGGAACCCTTCGGGCAAGAGATTGGATGGCTTTTGCATGGCCCTGCTCCATAGCCCAAGCACAGGCTCAGGCCATCTTTTTTCTTTGGTAAGGTGCTATCAAATCAAAACTTCAGCGCCTTGACCGTCTTCACGCCTTCGAGCTGGCAAATCGACCATAGTACCGGCTCTTTCACCGGCGAATCGATCGAGAGCAGCAATACCGCTTCTCCCCCTGGTGCGTCACTGCGACGGCCCAGGTGGAAGGTGCCGATATTGACGCCTGCTTCGCCGAGCGTCGAACCGACGCTGCCGATGAAGCCGGGCTGATCCTGGTTGACGATATACAGCATATCACCTTCGAGATCCGCTTCGACCTTGATCCCGAACATCTCGACCAGACGTGGTCCGGATGATCCGAACAGAGTGCCGGCAACCGATTTCTCGCCTTCGTCGGTGGTCACGGAAACCCGCACGAGAGTGTGATAATCGCCTTCGCGTTCATGGCGGATCTCGCGGACATCGAGTCCGCGTTCCTTCGCCAGATAGGGCGCGTTGACCATATTCACGGTGTCGCTATAGGCCCGCATCAGACCAGCCAGGACGGCTGCCGTAATCGGCTTCTGGTCCAGTTCGGCCGCCGCGCCTTCCACTTCAACGGCAACGCCCTTTATCTGGTCGGCAGCGAGTTGGCCTACGAGAGAGCCCAATTGTGTCGCAAGCGCCATATAGGGTTTCAGCTTCGGTGCCTGTTCTGCCGAAAGGCTGGGCATGTTGAGCGCATTTTCGACGCCGCCATTGACCAGATAGTCGGCCATTTGCTCGGCCACCTGGATAGCAACATTTACCTGTGCCTCGCTGGTGGAAGCGCCGAGATGCGGTGTGCAAATCAGGTTGGGAGCGCCAAACAGAGGGTTTTCCTTTGCCGGTTCCTGCGCAAAAACGTCGAGGGCTGCACCTGCGACCTGGCCGGATTCCAACGCCTCCTTCAATGCCACTTCGTCGATCAAGCCGCCGCGAGCACAATTGATGATCCGGACACCGGGCTTTGTTTTGGCAAGGGCTTCGGCCGAGAGGATGTTGCGGGTTTGGTCGGTGAGGGGCGTGTGCATGGTGATAAAGTCGGCGCGGGCGAGCAGATCGTCCAGCGAGACTTTCTCGACGCCCATTTCAACTGCCCGCTCTTCGGTCAGGAACGGATCATAGGCGACAACCTTCATCCGCAGGCCAATGGCGCGTTCGGCGACAATCGAACCGATATTGCCGGCGCCGATCAGGCCGAGCGTCTTGCTGGTCAGTTCCACGCCCATGAATTTCGATTTTTCCCATTTGCCGGCCTGGGTCGAGGCGTCGGCGGACGGCAGCTGGCGAGCGAGCGCGAACATCAACGCGATGGCGTGTTCAGCTGTGGTGATGCTGTTGCCGAACGGCGTATTCATGACTACGACACCCTTGGCAGAAGCGGCCGGGATATCGACATTGTCGACGCCGATGCCGGCACGGCCTACCACTTTCAGGTTGGTTGCGGCTTCCAATATTTCGGGTGTGACCGTGGTGGAAGAGCGGATGGCAAGGCCATCATAGTCGCCGATGATCTTCATCAGCTCTTCGGGAGTCTGACCGGTGATTTCGTCCACTTCGCAACCGCGCTCGCGAAAAATCTCGGCGGCTTTCGGGTCCATTTTGTCGGAAATAAGTACTTTTGGCATGATATATGTTCCTTGTCGGAATGATCGCGCCGGCACGGGCCGGCTTCGAGACCAATGACGCTATCGCAGGACATTGGTCTGGCCCCGGCTCTCGCCGGGGCGACACAAATATTAGGAAAGTTCGGCTTTCACCTGGGCATAAGCCCATTCGATCCACAGCAGCAGACGGCGAACATCTTCCTGCTCGACGGTCGAGCCGCACCAGATGCGCAACGACGGCGGTGCGTCGCGATAGCCGTTGAAATCATAGGCAATGTCCATCTTCTCGAGCATTGCAGCGATTTTCTTGGGCACGGAGGCCTTTGCATCATCATCGAGACCATCATACCAGTCACCCTGGAACACCATGCAGACGCCGGTGTTGGTCCATTTGGCCGGATCGCTGACCATATTGCGCATCCACGGCGTCGCTTCGATCCAGTCGTGAACGGTTTTGGCGTTGCGGTCGGCGCGGGCATGCAGTTCGGACAAGCCGCCAATCGACTTCGCCCATTCGAGCGCAGCAATATAATCTTCGGTGGCGAGCAGAGATGGCGTGTTGATCGTCGCGCCTTCGAAAATCGCGGTGTTGAGCTTGTCGCCCTTTTTCACACGGAAGATTTTCGGCAGCGGCCAAGACGGGGTGTAGCTTTCAATCCGTTCGACGGCGCGCGGGCTGAGAATCAGCATACCATGAGCGGCTTCCGATCCCATGACCTTCTGCCAGCTAAACGTCGTGGCATCGAGTTTTGACCAATCCATAGGCTGGGCAAAGACGGCGCTGGTCGCGTCGTTGATGGTGACACCTTCACGGTCGGCGGCAATCCAGTCGGTATCGGGAATTCTGGCGCCCGAGGTCGTGCCGTTCCAAGTGAAGACAATATCGTCACCTTTGTCGATTCCGCCCAGGTCAGGAATTTCGCCATAATCGGCTTCAAGCACGGTCAGGTTTGCAGGCTTGAGCTGTTTTACAGCGTCCTGGATCCAGACATTGCCAAAGCTTTCCCATGCAGCGACGGTCACCGGACGGGCGCCCAGCATATTCCACATCGCCAGTTCGACGGCTCCGGTATCGGAAGCCGGCACGATGCCGATCAGATAGTCGTCGGGGATGCCGAGCAGCTCGCGGCTCAGATCAATGGCATATTTCAGCCGTGCCTTGCCGGTGGCGCTACGATGGGAGCGGCCCATGGCGATGGTGTTGATCTTGTCGAGGGACCAGCCGGGGAATTTGGCTGTCGGGCCCGAAGAGAAATTCGGGCAGTCAGGACGCAATTCTGGCGTCGGTACATTGGTATCGGTCATTTAAACGCTTCTCCTTACAGAGAGCTCGCGCGGCGTTGGGACCGCGTGGCCCGGCGCCGCTTTGTCTTGTGCGGCGCAGCATGTCAAGCGCGTTCTTGGTTGCGGATGATACCGTCTATTGCTTGCGGAAAAGAACCTTGCCGCGGCGTGAAACCAGCAGTTTTTCAAGCGTTACAGGGTGGAAATAGGCTTCAACCTGTTCGCCTTCGGGGGTAGTGCCATATACCTCATAGCAGCCGCCATCGACCTTGGATTTTTTGACCGTCCAGCCCAGCGTGACCAGAGCGGCTTCCAGTTCTGCCCGCGCTTTCCAGCTCGCTTGCGGTCCAGCGTCACAGGTCATCTTGCCGGTAGCAAGAGCGGGAGCGGACAAGCCGGCAGTGGCGATTAATGCGGCAGCTGCAGCAGTGATTACGGTATATTTCATCTTCATATTTTCCAATGCTAATCGGTTTGCAGCGATTCGAACTGCATCGCTTCAGACTTCCTTCTGCCATATCTGACAATGGCTCGCCATAGTTCCAATAGTAGAAGTAGAAGAAAATACGCATGGGCGCCGGTAATGCCATCGTCAACGGCGGCCAGTCCGAAGCAGCGATGGTCATGCATTTTTATCGGGCATATGATCCAGCAACATTTCACTGTGATTGTTCCCGGCAGCGAGTTGACTGTTCGCCAAGCTTTTATTGACCATGCTCGTTAGCCTGATTTTAACCATCTTCCGCTAGGTCATAGATATGAGAACCGGGAATGAGCAGAGTCGATCGATGCGTGGTATATTTGCGTTAGCCATGGTGTCAGTGCTGCTCAGCGCTTGCGGCGCAATCCCGGGGGGTCGAAGCGAGCAAGCGGCGCGCCCTTCACCAACAGCGGGCCTTGGTGCATTTGATCCCAGCCCTTCTGCTCGTCAATGTTTCAGCGACCTTGGCAAGGCCAATGTTCGCTTCTCTCCGTTACCCAACCGGCAGTTCAGTGGCGGTTGCAGCCAGATTGATAGTATCAAGCTGCTCGATGTCGGCGCAGATGTAACCAACCTGGGGCCAGTCAAATGTGAATTGGCGGGCAAATTTGCCGCATGGACCGAATATGCCGTGAAACGTGCGGCGCGCAAATATCTCGGCAGTGACCTCAAGCGGATCGAAACCATGGGCAGCTATAGTTGTCGCAATATCGCCGGATCCGGAAAATTGTCGCAGCACGCCCACGCCAATGCAATCGACGTGTCCGCTTTTGTGCTCACCGATGGCCGCCGGATAACGGTTGAGAATAACTGGAAGAGCGGTCGCCGGGAGATGCAATTTCTCACCGCGATCCATGACAGCGCCTGCAAGCGTTTTGGCACCGTTCTCAGCCCCAATTACAATGCTGCTCATCGCGATCATTTCCATCTCGACATGAGCGGTAATGGATATTGCCGGTAGGGGAATAAGGCTACTGGTCAGCCACAAATCTTTGCTCTAGGGCGAAGCCATGACCAATAAAGATCTCCACGACCGTCGCTTTTACCATGCCAAAGAGGAAGCCGAATTTGCCGAAAAGGCTGATATCGGCACTGCTCAGACCCGCGACCCGGCCTATCGGCTGGCGTTTCAGGATACCGAGTTTCTTCTCCGTGAAGAACTGCGTCCTGTCCGCTTCCAGCTTGAACTGCTCAAGCCCGAAATGCTGCTCGACGAGGCGGGCATCGGTTCGACATTGGTGATGTACGGGTCGGCGCGCATCCCGGAGCCAAGCAAGGCTGATGCTCTGATCGAGGCTGCGGCTGATGATGATGCGCGCAAGATTGCCGAGCGGCTCAAGGAGAAGGCCAAATATTATGACGAAGCCCGCGAACTGGCGCGGCTTGCGAGCGCCTGCGGTATCTCGGAAAATGGCAAGCGCGATTTCGTTGTCTGCTCCGGTGGCGGACCTTCGATCATGGAAGCAGCCAATCGCGGCGCTGCCGATGCCGGCAAGGAGTCGATCGGGCTCAATATTGTGCTGCCGCACGAACAGGCACCCAATGAATATGTCACGCCGTCACTGAGTTTCCAGTTCCACTATTTCGCGCTGCGCAAGATGCACTTCCTGCTGCGCGCCAGAGCGGTGGCTGTGTTTCCGGGTGGCTTCGGGACGCTGGACGAATTTCTCGAGCTGGTCACTCTGGTGCAGACCGGCAAGATGGAAAAGCTTCCGATCCTGCTGTTCGGGGAAGCCTTCTGGAACCGGGTGGTCAATTTCGAGGCGCTGGCCGAGGAAGGCACGATCAGTCGCAAGGATCTGGACCTGTTCCAGTTCGTCGAAACCGCCGACGAGGCCTGGGGCATCATCCAGAAATTTTACGGGATCGACTGCGCCTAAGCAGCCGACGAGCAGGTTATTTTATTCGGCTGGTGCTGCTTCTGCGGCGACGGGTTCCGCGCCTTCAACTGGTGCTTCTTCGCCAGTAGCCGGAGCTTCTTCACCTTCAACCGGAGCTGCTTCTACTATCGGTGCAGCCGGCAATGGCAGGTTCGAACCCTGTGCATTGAGATAGACCATCAGATTGGCCCGGTCTTCCGCTTTGCCAAGGCCGGCAAAGGTCATCTTCGTACCATTGGCATATTTACGGGGCGAGGTCAGCCACGCATCCATGCTCGCCCAGTCCCAATTGCCGGGAACGCTTTTCAGCGCATCGCTATAGGCAAAGCCGGCGACATGGCCATGCGGCTTGCCCATGGTTGCCCACAGATTCGGACCGATACCATTGGCGCCGCCCTGATTGATCGTGTGGCAGGCGGCACATTTGCCAAAGACCTTTTCACCCGCAGCGGCGTCAGCGGTCTGCAACAGGGTTTCGATCGACGGGCCCGAATCGGCACCACCGGAGGTTTCAACGCCTTCGATCACATAGCCCATGACTTCTGGGCGCTCGTGCTTGCCGGCGTGAAAATATTTGCCGCTGACAATGGAAAAGCCGAGGGCCGCGATGCCGCCAGCCAGTACCCAACCTGCGATGGTGTTATTGTTGCTCATAAATTGTCTCAAACCCCTGAGTGAGCGGCGGCCAAGGGCCTGCCAAATTTGTGCTGTCTGTAAAGAGAGCAATCGGGCAACGCAAGGCCTCAATTGCCGTAAATTGCGCTCGCCCCGATGGCAAATGCGCAACGCTCTGCCGGTTAGGCCACTTCCCTCTTGCCCCGCTGCGTCCCGTTCGACTATCGCAACAGTGCAAAAGAGGGACGAGATGGATAGTTTTCCTAAAAACGCATTGGGCATGGTCAGGAAAATGACCGTGAAAGGCGCTGAAAACCCGGAAAAGGCGATTGCCTTCCAGGGCGCGCCCGGTGCCAATTCCCATCTTGCCGCGCTCGACTATGCGCCGGACGGACTGCCGGTTCCCTGCTTCGCCTTCGAGGATGCGATCGATGCGGTGAAGCATGGCACGGCGGGAAGCGCGATCATCCCGATCGAAAATTCGCTCAACGGGCGGGTTGCCGATATCCATTTTCTGCTCCCCGAATCGGGCCTGCATATCGTCGACGAATATTTCATGCAGATCAGCCATTGCCTGATGGCGCGATCGGCCGATGCCGAAATCCGCACGGCGATGAGCCATCCGCAGGCGCTTGGCCAATGCCGCCACTATCTGCGCGCGCGCGGGATCATCCCGGTAGCCTATGCCGATACCGCCGCTGCCGCCGCCTTTGTCGCGCAGCAGGACGATCCCCATGCCGCCGCCATTGCGCCCAAGCTTGCCGCGCAAATTTACGGCCTGCAGCCGATTGCCGATGCGATCGAGGATGCGCCGGACAATATCACCCGTTTCGTCGTGCTCGCGCCGGAGGCGGCAAAACCGGAACCCAATGGTCCGCTGATGACAACCTTCATTTTCGAGGTCAAAAATATTCCCGCCGCGCTCTACAAGGCGCTGGGCAGCTTTGCGACCAATGGCGTCAACATGACCAAGCTGGAAAGCTACCAGCAGGGCAGCAGCTTTGCCGCCACCGAATTTTTCGCCGACATCGAGGGTGCTCCCGGTGATCCGGCGATTGATCGGGCGCTCGCGGAGCTTGGCTTCCACTGCAACAGCGTGCGGATATTGGGCACCTATCGGCAAGCGCGACCGCGGACCGCCAGCGTCTAGCTGGTTGGTCTCACCGGCTTTCAGGGCCGGTTTTTCAGGCGTTCGACGATTCGACGTCATTGCCGAACAGCACGATCATCACCCCGAGTATCGCCAGCAGGATGAAGCCCGCACCCTTGAGCCGGTTACCGGGGATCAGGAAGGCCCGCCGCGCGGCTATCACCGATTGCAGGGTGTAATAGAGCGCAAAGGCACGGCTGGCGTAAGCGATGATCTGGAAAATATTGATGCTCCAGGTCATGAACAAGCCGATGCCGACCAATATGGCATAGCCGGTGCGCGCCTTGACATGTCCCCTGGTCAATTCCTCCACCAGCCCGCCCGAGCCGCTGGTATCGGCGATCGCCGCGCTGAACTGCGCCGCCAGCGCGGCGGCGACCAGCAGCAGCGGCAGGATCGGGGTTATGATTCCCATCATGTCGATGATCGCGGTTTCGGTCAGGGCGAACTGCTCGCGTTCGAAACTATAGGCGAACAGGCCGATGTAGATCATGTAGATCACCGCGCTGACGATCTGCGCCAGGCGCATCGAACTGATCCGGGTCGTCGCATCATAGTTTCGGCCGAGATAGCGCGAGGTTTCGAAACCCTGCACGGTGATGATCAGGCCGAAGGCGAGGGTGAGCGCAGGCCAGCCGGAAAGCAGCGGCGGGTGGACAAACAGCGTCGCATCGCTCGCCTTCTGGTAGAAATACCAGGTCAGGCCGACCAGCAGACCGACGATGATCGCCAGCTTCAGTGTCACGGCACTATATTCCATCTTTTCCAGCGCTTTGAATCCGCGAGTCCAGCCGACGATCAAGATAATTATATAGATTGCCGAGGTCAGCAGCTTGGCGTTGGCCGGGTTGTCAAAGGCGGTCAGGCTGACGCCGAAGGCGCCGAACAGATTGAGATAATAGCCGACCGAAATGGTGAAGGCGAAAACCAGCGCCCATGAGGCGGCAATTTCCAGCCGGTTGATCCCGTCATCCCGGACCGGTTCGCGGATATTGCGGTGAAAGATGTTGAAGCGGATCGCCGCCCCGAACAGATAGGCACCGAGACAAAGTCCGGCCATGATGGCCGGTGCCATATAGCCGTAATCCGATACCAATATCGGTGCGAGTACCAGGAATCCGCTGCCGATGATCGAGGCCAGCGGCGTCACCGTCGCGCGCCAGACAAGCGATTTTGACAAGCGCGGCGCAAGCAATATCAAGCCGGTCGCGATCACCGACAGGATGATGATGATATTGAATATCAAGGCAAGGTCCGATGGTTCCGCTTCTTGTTCGGGGAGAATAGGCCGGTCACTGATCTCTTGTCGACGGGTTTTTCTTGGACGGCCTGAATGGCGATCGGGAGTCTTGCAGGGTCACACGGGTCACACCCCCTTTAGTGGAAAGATGAATCATCCTCTGCGGAGCCATTCTCTCCGGGGCCATTCTCTCCGGGGCGATCCTCTGCCGGTTGATCCCATTCGTCGTCGCGATCACTGCCGTCGGGGTTCGCCTTTTCCCAGAAGCCCGGCTCTGCCGTCATGCCGCTGCGCTCGGCTCGCGCCCATTGCAGCTCATCCCAGTCGTCTGCCTCGTACGGATCGAGATCGGATGTGTCGATATCCTCGGGCGCGGTCTCCAAGATCCGTTCGCGTTCGTCAAACATCTCGATTCGGCTGATTATTTCTGCTTCGCTAAGGCCTGCAAGGCCAGACCGGGGGGCGGGTGCGCGGCGGGCCTTCGCGGCCTGATCCTGCGCCTCGAGCATGGCGGTGCAATCCTTGCCGTCTCCGATCGCTTCTACCATTTCTTCGAAATCCGCCGCCGCTTCGCGGGCGGGATCGCCTGCCATATCCATGCCGTCGGCCTTGGCGTCAAGACGTGCCAGTGCGGCGAGCAGCAGCCCCGGCGAAAAACGCGTACGCTCACCCACTTCCTCGCCATGATACCAGACGGTCTCGGTCCAGCCGTTGAGCCCGGTATCGAGCAAGGTCTCGGCATAAAGATCGCGGGCATGGATCAGTGCCGCGTCCCAGGCGCGCGCGAATGCTTGCCCCTCGTCCCGCCGGCGCAGCCGCTAGGCCCCCTCCCGGCTCATCCCGGTGTAAGCAGCGGCCGCCTTTACCGACCCGCAGCGGGTCAGCGCCTCAAGGAAGGTTCGCTGCTTTTCGGAGGTCCAGCTGGGTGCGGGCGATGGGGGCGTATCGATGGGCGGAAATTGGTCGTTCATATCATTTGCCTCCTTTATTGGCTAGAAAATGCAAATGAAATAACCTATTTGGTAATATGTAGGAAAGAATATGTTGCCCGTCCCACTTTCCCGGTGACGCGATCAGCGAGATTGTTATCTGCCAAGAGAAAGCCGAAATTCCCGGATTAACCGGTGGATTTTCGATCCGTGCAGCGGGTTGTATATTGTGCCCTCATGTCCGCCGCTGCGCTGGCCAGGATCGCTGAGGGGCCTTCGGTGGCCATCTCGTCGAGCATATCCGCATATGGTTCGGCAGAATCGCAACCGCCTTCCCGTTCGATTTCCGTCAATCCGCGTTTGTATAAAATCTGTCCCTGCACCAACAGCCGATCATAAGAAGACCTGATCCCTTCCGAAATTGTAAAGGCCTCTTTCAGAAGACCAACTGCTTTTTCCATATCCTGCACTGGCCCTTCCCGGGCATAGATCCGCGCCTCCAGCAACTTGGCTTCTGCCTTTTGCGAAATGGTCTTGCGAGTGCGCCAATATTCTTCAAACACTTTCAGAGCATCTGCGGTGCGATATTGCAAAATCAGGTGATGGGTTAATATCTGCAGTTCCGCAGGACGGAAATAGGACGGGTTGCGAAGCCAGTGATCATATGTTTCTGCAACAATCCGGTCGCGGCGCGCGACGACAGCGGCTTCTGTGGCTTGGGCGCGCCCGTCTTGCCCTTCATCCTGTAGCACGTAAACTTTTTGATCCATGGTCTGTATCGCTTCGATATTTTGCCGCACTTGCGCTATCGATTTGCTGTCCTGGCCGACTGCTCCGAGAATGATCGTATCCCAGAAAGCGACAAGCGCCATTATCAGGGCGATGGGGAGAGACACTGTCTTGAGCGCATCCTGCCACGAGTCAAAGGTCCAGAACGGCTTTTTCTGTTCCTCGGCCAACTGGTTCTCCAGCTCTGTGATACGCTGCCTCAGAACCAGCGGATTGTCTGAATCGATCTCCGACAACCGGCTTACCAATGTTCCGATTTGGCATGTCCACAGCGTTTGCAGTCAAAGCCGCCGGGAGGATCTACAAAGGAAGGGCAGGAGCAGCCGCCGACCATGCATTTTCCATCTCCCATAACTGTATCACTCTGCCTGCTGTCATCGTCAAGATCTGCAGCCGGACTGTGCAATGAACCTTGCTTGTCGAACATGATAACCCCAAACTTTAGCTGTTTTCGGATGTTTCTATATTACAGAAAACTACCAAATATACAACTATAGCTAGTTTTAGCGGAAGTGTACTTAATCAAAAATCTTAGCAATATTGCCGATTGCTTGAGTGGGTATTAAAAAAATGCTTTATTGAGAGACAGGTAGGGAGAATGTTCCACGTGCATCCGCACGCAATTTTCGGCTGGTCTGTTCAGCATGGAGCGCTTGGTCCGGACAAATGCAGCGATGTCCTGCGCGATACTTGTCCTGTCGACCCTTTCATTCTCCGGAACCTTTTGGGGGACAGGACGTATAGCTACCATGCATTTTGCGATTTTATATCGCCACCAGCCGACCATGATCGCTGACGCTAGCTGATCTGCGGGCATCATATTGCATGTTAGGGAAGGACGCCTTTTAGATGGAAACCACAGAATTGAGCGTGAACGGCACAACCCATAAGTTGAAGGCCGATAGCAGAGTGACCTTGCTGGATGCGCTGCGTAACCATCTCGGGCTGACCGGAACCAAGAAGGGTTGTGACCACGGACAATGCGGCGCCTGCACCGTGATCGTCGAGGGTCGCCGGATTAACAGCTGCCTGACGCTCGCCTGTATGCATGACGGCGATGATATCACGACAATCGAGGGGCTGGGCGAACCGGGCAACCTGTCGGCTTTGCAATCTGCCTTTGTCGCTCATGACGGGTTCCAGTGCGGATATTGCACGCCAGGGCAGATTTGTTCGGCGACGGCGATGATCGAGGAAGCAAAAGCGGGATGGCCAAGTTTTGTGTCCGGCGATCTTGATGGTCCCGAAGGCCTGAGCAACGAGGAAATTTCAGAGCGGATGAGCGGCAACCTGTGCCGCTGCGCCGCCTATCCCAATATTGTCAATGCGATCCGTCAGGTTGCCGGAGAAGAGTCATGAAGCCATTTGCTTATGCCAGAGCCAGCGAACGCGCCGATGCAACCGCACAGGCGGCGAATAATGCGACCTATATTGCAGGCGGCACAAATCTGCTCGATCTGATGAAGCTGGAGGTGATGACTCCCGACAAGCTGGTGGATATTAACCGGCTCGACCTTTCCGAAATCACCGTGACCGATGACGGCGGTCTTCGGATTGGCGCGCTGGTAACCAACAGCGATTGCGCCGCCGATGCACGTGTCCGGAGCGATTATCCTGTCCTGTCGCGTGCTATTCTGGCCGGTGCCAGCGGACAGCTGCGCAACAAGGCGACCACGGGTGGCAATTTGTGCCAGCGGACCCGCTGCTATTATTTTTATGACACGGCAATGCCGTGCAACAAACGCGAACCTGGTTCTGGCTGTCAGGCGCTGGCAGGCTTTAACCGTATTCACGCAATTCTGGGGGCGAGCGATGCCTGTATCGCTACCTATCCCGGAGACATGGCGGTAGCGATGACGGCGCTGGATGCGCAGATCGAGATTGAAAATGTCGACGGCGAGATCAGGCAGGTGCCGATCCAGGATTTTCACGTCCTGCCGGGCGATAATCCTGAAAGAGACAATATCCTGGAGGCTGGCGAGTTGATTACTGCAGTGATCTTGCCGCCTCCGATTGAGGGAAAACATATCTATCGCAAGGTCCGCGACCGGGCCTCTTATGCCTTTGCGCTTTGCTCTGTGGCAGCCGTCGTCGAGATGGACGGCGATACCATTGCTTCCGCCGCGCTGGCCTTTGGCGGACTGGCGCACAAGCCGTGGCGCGATGCCGCCGTCGAGACGCTTTTGACCGGTGAGAAGCCGTCATCAGCATTATTTGGCAGGGCAGCAGATCAATTGCTCGCCGAGGCCGAGGGCTATGGTCACAATGATTTCAAAATACCGCTGACCAGACGGGTGCTGATCTCCGTCCTGCAAGAAGCCACCGGAACAGGAGCAGCCACATGACCGCACATCTGAAAATGGACAAGGCGGATTCGCGTAACCGGCTTGATGATATGGTCCAGGGGCTGGTCGGATCGCCGATGGATCGTCCGGACGGGCCGCTCAAGGTTTCCGGACAAGCGACCTACGCCCACGAATGGGAAATGCCGGGCTTGATTCACGGCGTGCTGGTCCGCGCCACCATAGCCAAGGGCCGGGTGACCGACGTCGCGAGCGGCGAACTGATCGGCAAGAACGGTGTCCGGGCGGTGGTCACGGATGATCGCTTGCTGCGCCGACCGGCGCAAGGCGGTGCCGATGAAGCGCCGGCGCAAGGGGCCAGGCAGGTCGACTATTTCGGCCAGCCGATCGCGCTGGTGGTCGCCGACACGTTTGAACAGGCGCGCCATGCGGCCAATATATTGAAGGTCAGCTATGAACCTGCGGGCAATGCCGCGTTCGATCCGGAGACGGATGAAACTGACACCGATAAACCGGAGGAAGATCAGCTTGATCAGGGCGATCTCGACAAGGCCATGGCCGATGCCGCCTTTACCGTCGACCAGATCTATCGCACGCCGGGACATAATAGCGCTGCCATGGAGCCGCATTGCGCCATTGCCAGCTGGGAAGGCGACAAGCTGACTCTGCGCGGCAGCTATCAGATGCTCAATTTCAACATCAACGAGCTGGCGGATGCGCTGCACATCGTGCCGGAGAATATCCGGATGCTGTCGCCATATGTCGGCGGCGGCTTTGGCTCGAAACTGGGCATTTCGCCCGAAGCCGTTGCCGCTGCGCTCGCTGCCAAGGAGGTCGGGCAGCCGGTCTGCGTTGCCTTGTCGCGGCCACAGGTGTTTGAAGCGACCATGCGCCGGTCGGAAACCCGCCAGCATGTCCGGCTGGCTTGCGGAGAGGACGGTGTTCTGACGGGTCTTGGCCACGAATGTCTGGTGTCAAATCTTCCCGAAGAAGAATTTTACGAGCCGGTCACCCAGGCAACCCATTTCATGTATGGCGGCAAAAACCGCAAGCTCAGCATCGAAGTGGCGCGGGTTAATCGCACTTGCGGCGGCTCGGTCCGGGCGCCGGGCGAGGCGGTCGGCATGCAGGTGCTGGAAAATGCAATGGATGAACTGGCCGAAGCATCCGGCATTGATCCGGTTGAACTTAGAAGACGAAATGTTCCTGACCGTCATCCGGAGCAGGATATCCCTTATTCGTCCCGCCGGTTCATCGAAGCGCTGGATGAGGGCGCCAAATTATTTGAATGGGACAAACGCAACAAGAAGCCCGGATCATTGCGCGAAGGCGACTGGCTGGTGGGGCACGGGATGGCGGGTGCTGCCCGGGTCAATATCCTCTCGGAAGCGAAAGCCAAAGTGACTCTGCTTGCCGATGGTAGCGCCGTGGTCGAAACCGACATGACCGATATTGGAACCGGCACTTATGCGATATTGACGCAAATTGTCGGCGACATGCTGGGATTGCCGGCGGAGAAAATAGAGACGAAGCTTGGGGATAGCGACTTTCCGGCAGGACCGGGTTCGGGTGGTTCCTGGGGTGCATCCTCTTCCGGCTCGGCGGTTTTTCTGGCCTGCGAGGAGATTCGCAAAGCGATTGCGAAAAAGCTGGATAGCGACGAAGCCGATCTGAAGCTGGCTGATGGCAAAGCGGGAACCGGCGACACGGCGCGGCCGATCACGGACATTCTCGACGGAAAGCCACTCTCCGCAGTCGGTCATATTGAACCGGGCCAGACGCTCGAGGAGATGCAACAGGCAACTTACGGATCCTATTTTGCCGAAGTTGCCGTCAATGCGGTGACCGGTGAAACAAGGGTGAGGCGGATGCTCGGGGTATTTGGCGCAGGCAGGATCCTGAACGAGAAAACCGCGACATCGCAATGCTATGGCGGTATGATCTGGGGTATCGGCAGTGCCCTGACCGAAGAGCTGGTCTTCGATGGAAGAGACGGACATATCGTCAATCACGACTTGGCGGAATATCATATTCCGGTAAATCTGGATGTTCCGCAAATTGAAGTGGTGCTGCTCAAGGAGCGGGATGAATTTGCTAGCCCGATACAGGCCAAGGGCATTGGTGAGCTGGGCATTTGTGGCGCCGCGGCAGCGGTTACCAACGCGATATATAACGCGACAGGCATTCGGGTTCGCGATTATCCGGCCACGCTGGACAAGCTGCTTGCCGACTTGCCGAGCGAATAGACCGGGGGCATCCACATCGGCCAAATCCCGGCCTCCAAAACGGCATCGAGCGGCAGAGATAATGATGCTGCTGGCGAGGCTGTGTGCGCTATATCCGTCACGATCTGACCATCTGAACACAAGTGGAGCTGTCGCTGCTATATGGCGATAGCAGTCGCAGCATGGCGCTCCGGTTCTATGCCGGGCTACCCGCGGCTCCGAGCCGCTCTTAACAATTTATTGGTGGTTTACCATTAGGCGATGCGCATATTTGTCGTTTGTGTCTGACCAGGATGACGACGTGGTTGTTCAGGGGGGGACAATGAAATTTTCGCGACGTAGCTTCATGGCTGGCGCCGGGATCGCGGGCTTGGCGGGCTTGACGGGTTGCACGGGAAGCTTTGGCTCGGCAAATTCTTATCTGACGCCAATATTGCGGCCGCAATATCACAATATTGTAACCCACTGGTGTGATGTTCTCTTTCAGCAGATCCGCGATCAACGCGTGCCGCCGCCGCGAGCGGCCTATAATCTGGCCATGCCGACCGTTGCCGGTTTCCTCGCCGCGAACGGCATTATGCAGGCCTATGACGATCCCTTTGGCATTGGCCCGGCGCCGCGGGGAGCCGATCCGGCAATGGCTTATGCTGTGGCTTTTGCCACGGCTGCTTCGGAAGTGTTCCAGCAACCCTTTGTCGGAGAACGCAGGGATTTTGCCAATGCTATCCCCGATAGTGAGGCAAAATCGCTCGGGGCTGCCTGGGGCAGGCAGGTCGGTTTGAAAATCGTCAAAATGCGGACACGCGACGGATCGCAACCCAGCAAGGTCAACTATTATCTGAACCGCTACCAGCGACGTCATGACGCGCTGCAATGGACGCCGACCGGACCGCTTTACAGCGCCAAGCCCGGTCCGGCATTCGACAGTTTCTCGCGTCCGCTTTATCCGGGTCACGGACAGATTGAGCCATGGACGATGGGCCGCGTCGAAAATTTCCGCGTCGCTCCCTTTCACGATCCGGCCAGCCCGGAATTCGCCGATGAGTTTGATCAGGTTCGGACTTTGGGCGGGGCTGACAGTCGCGAGCGCACCGCTGACCAGACCGAGATTGCGATGTTCTGGGAAGATGGTCCCTGGGGCATTACTCCACCCGGCCATTATATGCTGATGGCCATACAGGTGCTGCAGGACCGCAACCTGTCGTTCATCGAATGGGCGCGGGCGATGGCGCTGATCGCGATGACCCAGTGCGATGCATCGATCCAGGCCTGGGATACCAAATATAGCCATGACGTCATCCGGCCGGAAACCGCGATCCGGCACCGGGCACCGCAATTCGGCAACCGCGATCCGCGGGTCGTGCGAGAGAAACAGTGGCGCAGCTATATCCCGACGCCGGGTTTCCCATCCTATACATCCGGCCATTCAACCTTCGGCGCGGCGGGTGCCATGATGATTGCGCATATATTGGGCACGGATGCCGTGCGCTTCTCGCACCAGTCGCCCGATCAGGTGCTGTGGCCACAATTGCGCGGTGTCACCCGGCACTGGACGCATCTGAGTCAGGCGGCCGACGAAAATGGCCTGAGCCGTATCTATGGCGGTGTGCACTGGATGCGCGATCATATGGTCGGGATGGACGCCGGCAAGGCGATCGCCAACCACGCCCATGCCAATTATTTCCGGCGGAGGGTCTGAATGAAGAAATCCAGATCTTCCCGCGCTTTGCTACAGTCGGTTGCTGTCGGGGCAATTGTCATGACCGCTGGCTCCGCCCAGGCGCAGATCAGTCTCAACTACGACAATCTTTCTTCCTTTGAAGAGCCTCTGGCTTTTGAAATCGGTGAAGCCACCGTGTTGGTTGGCGGTATCGTCGATGTGCCGGTGAAGCTGACGGTCGATGATAGTGTTTTTGACGGTGATGTGGATGTCAGTGTGGTCACCAATCTCGATATCAATGTCGAGATGCAGCTTGCCAACCGGTGGAATGTCGGGGTCTCCTATTTCGGGCAATATGACGAGAACAGGCGGGACTATGAAGATAATGTAGCCGGTTTTATCCGCACAAGCTGGGGCAGTCTGATCGGCGGCAATGTCAACGGCCTGGTGCGGGAAGCGACAAGGCGCCGGCGTGCGGTTGGCAATTCCAATCTGGTTTTTGATGATTTCTACGGCCGGACAAACCAATGGGGTGGCGGTTACAGCGGGCGCTTTGGCCCGACAACCCTGACCGGGATTGTTGATGGCGACGGTCATTTCGAACTGGGTGCGCAATTTCAGCGGCCGATCGGCAGAAAAGATTATCGCTTTACAACGCGCGTTGCCAAGGCCCGTTATCTTGCTGCCGATGATGTGACGCATTTCGCGACCATCGGAGCGGGTGTCGTCGGCGAATTTGTCTATGGCAGCAGCCTGTTTGATATTGGATTGGGCTATGAGAATCTGCAGGCCGGCACCATCGATATTGATCGCTGGTATGTTTCTGGAGGAGCGCAAACCAAGATTGGCGTGCTTAGCCTGTCCGCTGCCGGCCATTATGGCGAGCTTGACGGTACACCGGAAAGCTCTGCTTCACTGGGTGTCCGCTATGATATCGCCCGCGGTCTGTCGACCAACCTCGGCGTCAATGCTCGCAAGGCCGAGATCGCGCGCGACGGTGTGTCGATAGTCGATGAAGATGAAACCAGCGCGACTGCTTCCGTGCGTTACAGCTTCTAGACGTCCGGACTATTTGCCAGCCAGCTTTTTCGCATCTGCCAGATGGGTGCGGCCGATGCGGATTTCGGTGCCGCATTTGAGGCAGGCCATCCACACGCCGCCACCGTCATGGCGCAAGCCGGCAATCCAGTCACGCCGGACCAGATGCGAACGGTGCAGGCGGATAAATTCTTCGGGGTCGAGCCGCTCTTCAAGGCCGGTGATGGTCTGGTGCAGCAGATAGCTGACGGGGCCGACATGCAGGCGCATATAGTCCCGCTCGGCTTCGACCCGGTCGATTTCCGTGGCCACAATACGGCGCAACTCGGACTTGTAAGGTACCCAGAATTCTTCTGCCCAGGGCGAGTCTTCCGCTTCATCATTGCGCGGTTCCGCAGTCCGCTCCCGGACCCGGGAAATGGCCAGTGTCAGTCGCTCGTTCTCGACTGGCTTCAGCACATAGTCGATCGCTGCCACGTCAAAGGCCTCGACCGCGAAGCGATCAAAGGCGGTGACGAATATGATCGCCGGGGCATCGGCCTTGCCGGACAGGGCGCGTGCGACGTCCAGTCCATCCTTGCCCGGCATCGCGATGTCGAGCAGCAGCAAGTCCGGTTTCAATTGTTCAGTGAGGCGCAGCGCCGCCTCGCCGTCGCTGGCGGTTCCGATCAGATTGATATCCGGTTGCCGGGCGCAGAGCAGTTGCAGCCGTTCGATCGCCAGCGGTTCATCGTCGACGATCAATGTTGTAAGCGGTTTGCGTTCGATTTCTTCGATCATGGGTTGTCCAGCATCAAGGGCAAGGTCAGTTGGGCAATATAGCCACCTTCTGCCGGACGTACAGTCTGCAGACTCGCTTGTCGGCCAAAGCGCGTTTCGAGTCTGTCCCGGACATTCGCAAGCCCGATGCCGCTGCTCTTGCCATCATCGTTCAAATCCACCGGCCGCGGATCGCCATCATCGGCTACCGTCAGGATCAGATTGTCACCATCGGACCGCGCGCTGATCGCAATGGTCACCGGGCGTTTGCTGTGCGCCACGCTATGCTTGATCGCGTTTTCGACCAATGGTTGCAGAATCAATCCGGGCACCAGTACGCCGAGCAGATCGTCGGGAATATTCACCTTTGTCCGGAGCCGCTCGGGGAAGCGCACCGCCTCGATATCGAGGTAGAGATTCTGCAGATGGACCTCTTCCGACAGGGGGACGTCTTCCAACGGATCGCCCGACAGGCTGGTGCGGTAGAATTTCGAAAGGTTGAGGATCATCTCCTCCGCTTCTTCCGGCTGACTGCGCATGACCAGAGTACTCAGGCTGTTGAGCGTGTTGAACAGGAAATGCGGGTTGACCTGATAGCGCAGCGATCGCAATTCTGCATCCTGCGCGGCCTGGGCAAAGCGGGCCGCCTTGCGCTCGATCTGGCGGACTTCCCCGGCATAGCTAAGGGTCAGATAGAGCGAAGCCCAGCTGACCAGGAAGAAGAAGCGGGAAGTGGCATCCTCGGAAATCGCCTTGAGGGCGAGATTGTCTTGGGACATATATTTGCGCATTTCCTCGACATGCGCTTCGTCCCACAGATTTTCCGGATAATAGACATTGAAGACGTAGTGATTGCACCAGGCGATGATGATGGCGCAGGGAATCGCGGCGGCGAAAGCAGTGATAATGCGGGTGGAAAGCGCCTTGTCCTCAAAGCGGCGGAGAAACAGGTAGAGCAGATAGGTGATGCCGATGCCGAAAATCGTCACGACGATGCGGCGCATCGCCATTTCACCCTGCGACGGCCAGTCACCGATCGATGCGCGCAGTGTCAGGACAATCACATAGAAAAGCCAGAATCCGAGTATCGACAGGATGGCAACCTGATGTCCGACCGACGGCTTGTGATTTCCCAGTTCAAATTTTCTCATATATATTCAATTCATGGTTTCAATGCAGCTTAGGGCAATATGGTATCAATTGTCTCTAGGGGAATCGTGCCCGGTCGAACCATGGTTGCGGTTGGTCGAAACTTTCTAAGCAGGGCGCGCAATTTTCCGAATTTGGAAGCCCGGCGGGCAATGAATCTGCTTCTCCTTAACCAATTGCTAACCATGTTTGGCTTTAATGACTGCGTGGCATGAGTCCATGAGGAGTTGCGAAAGCATGACCAAGGAAATACGATCCGTTCCAGGCGCGATGACGCTGGCTGAAATGAAAGAATTTGCGAGCTTCAGCTCTGCTGCCCAGCGCTATATCCGACGCTCACTGGATGTTGGCCTCGAGCGTTCCGATGCCGTTGAAACATGGTCGCGCGACAAGGTTGAAGAAGCGGGGATCAAGGTCCAGATATCATTGTACCGGCGGCTCGCCGACATTCGCAAAGCCATTCCCCAGGATTGCGCGATCGACAATATCGAAGCGTTCATGCCCTCGCTGATTTCGCTCGCTGCCTATGATCTGGGGCAGGGCCGTATCCACAGTTTCCCCGCCTTTCGCTTTCTCTATGAGCGGTTGCTGGGTCCGGATGCGCGTCCGTGGCTGCCCGGAGCCTTTTGTGCAGCGTCGGCGCTACCCCATCTTCACCCGAAAACCCGCAAGGGCTTGCTACAGTCGATCAGCGAAGCCGCTGCAACTGCGCCCGGATGGTCCAATCGCGAACCCAGCTTTTTTCCGGAATGGGTCGACAAGGTCGACATGAGCAAGGCGGCGCATTGACCACTGTTACCTAGGCAGTCGCCGGGCGTCCGGTTAGGGCCGCTTCATATTCGCTTTCGGCGCGCTGGATCAGATGCCGGTCATCTTCGTTCCACGGATGAAATCCGGGCAGGAAGAATTTGATCCACGGGATGATGATCGCCCGCGCTATGCCCGGCTCGACGAGCAGGAACTTCAGCAGTCTGAGCTTTACCCGCCATCCGGTCATGCCGTCCTGCGCGAGCAGATCGAGCGTGTCGTTCCAGCGATTGCCCCAGAAATTTCTGGTAATGACGAGCATCATCAACGCCTTCACTTTCCAGCGTTGCCAGCGGCTCCACTCCCGGGTCGCGTAGAGCCATGTGTCATAGGCGACGCCTTTATGTTCGATCTCTTCCAGTGCGTGCCAGCGCCACAGGTCGGCGGTTTCCTCATCGGAATCTTTCCAGTGCCGGGGATTGGCGAGAAATTGCTGTGCCATGATCGCGGTAAAATGTTCGAGGATCATTGTCGCCGCCAGATTGGTAATCTTGGGCCGGCCCTTGGTCATGCCGAGCGATTCGGTGATGCGCTGTTCGATCCGGCTGGTGTCATAGCCGTTTTCCTCGACCCGGCGATTGAGTGCCAGATGTTCGCGACTGTGGATCACTTCCTGCTGGACGAAGGCGCGGATTTCCTTTTGCAGTTTTGCCGGCGTCTGATCGCGAAATTCTCTCACGCTTTCGATGAAGAATGCTTCGCCGCGCGGGAATGTGAGCGACAGGCAATTGTAGAATGCGGTCGCTACAGGGTCGCCGTTTTGCCAGTATTTGCCGGGTGCATAACCCTCTTCCCGTCCGAAGCGGCGGTCGCGGGGGGTGATTTCATGGCCTGCAGGCGTGGGCGTGCAGATGGGTTTCGGTTCGATGTTGTCGGAGTGGAGCATATTCATCGGATGTTTCCATTATGCGAAATACGGCCTATAGCTAACATGAATGATAATAAGGTTACTTACATAAATGTCAATAGCGAAGCGACGTCTCTCCCCGGAAGAAAGCCGCGGCATGGCGCTGGCAGCAGCCCGCGATTTGCTGATCGAAACAGGACCTCAGTCGGTCACGTTGAAAGCCGTTGCCGGGCGGATTGGCCGCACCCACGCCAATCTTTTGCACCATTTCGGCTCTGCCTCAGGCCTGCAAAAGGCGCTGGCGGCCTATTTGTCCGACGAAGTCTGCGGAATGATCGCGCAAGCGATCCTGAAATCCCGCTCCGGTGAAGGCTGTGCGCGGGATATTGTCGACCTGACTTTTGATGCGTTTGACAAACAGGGTGCTGCAGCGCTCTGGTCCTGGATGATGCTGACCGGCAATGAAGACGCGCTCGACCCGATCGTCGAAGCGATTCACAAGCTGGTCGACGATGTCGGAGAAGGCGGTCACCAGGATCGCGAGATGCACGAAGATACGCTGGCGCTGGTGCTGATGGCATTGGGTGATGCGTTGATCGGTGAGCGCTTGTCCGGATCGCTGGGGCTGGCGCGCAACAGCGCTCGCGACATGGCTGAGCGGCAACTGGAAGATGGCCTGGATCGCTGGGAAAACGAGCAGAACGCTTAAGCTTTCGCAAGCCGGTCAATCTTTGGCGAAAAGCTGATCATCACTGGCGAAGGCCTTGAACTCGAGCGCATTGCCGCTCGGATCATGAAAAAACATTGTTGCCTGTTCGCCGACCTGTCCCTTGAACCGGATTGTCGGCGGGATGACAAAGTGGATAGCGGCTGCGGACAGACGGTCTGCGAGAGCCTGCCATTCGGACATCGTCAGCACGACGCCAAAATGTGGCACCGGAACCTGCTCGCCATCGACCGGATTTACCAAGGGCCGGGCCGCGAAATTCTTGTCGAGATGGGTGACGATCTGATGCCCGTACAGACTGAAATCTATCCAGTGCGGATCGCTGCGACCTTCTTCACAATCGAGCAGGTCGCCGTAGAAACTGCGTGCGGCATCAAGATCATGTACCGGGAAAGCGAGATGGAAGGGTCGCAAAGAGGGGTGGGGGTCAGTGCTCATATTTGCGCTGCTTGTCTTCGGGAGCGGCAAGGGTGAAGCAATGTTCAAAATCCAGATCGGAGCCCTGACCCCGAGATTCTTTCTGCTTGGCATCGGCCAGCATCGCTTCCCGGCCCTGCGTCAATAATATATCGCTTTCCTGACCGCTGAGCCCCTCGGCCCGCATCTTGTCGCGGGCACGGCTGTCGAGCACGGCGGCTAGTGTTTTCAGATCCTGGGCGGTCTTGGACAGGCCTTCGCGGTCGTGGACTTCCTCATAGGCCAGTTGCAGCATCCCGGCGCACTGGGTCAGGTCCGGCTTTGGCTTGGGCGGGACTGCAGCGTCGAGCAGCGGCAGGCAGGTCGCCATTTCACTTCTGACCACCTCGTCCGGATCGGCTGCCTCTTTTCCCAAAGCTTGCTGGGCCGCTACCGCTGCCAGAATTTCTTCCCGGACCTGCTCTCTGCTTCGACCGCTATCGTCCATGATTCGCTGGCCGATCAGCCCGGCATAAGTGGCACCGCGCTCACTGAGCAACGGAAAGTCGAGCGCGCTCTCCACCCCGCGCTCCTGTTCCGAAGCGATGATCGCCAGAACGGCAACACAGGAGAGGTCACGCCGCTGGATTTCGTCGAGCGGCGCGGGTGGACTGGCTGCCGGCTGCGACAGTAGGAGCATCAGGAGTGAAATGAAGTTCATGGACGGGCAATAGCAAGCAAATGCGCGTTCGAGCAATTAGCAATTGAATGGTGATCACGAACACGGCAAAAGCCGCTGGTGTCAAAACTCCATGAAATGATCGCCCGCCATCCCTACGCAATCTCGCTGTTTGCGGGCGGCCTGAGCGCAACCGGCTTCGCGCCGCTGAACCTGTGGCCGCTGACGATATTGATGCTGGCCTTGTGGATGGCGATCGTGATGCAGGCCAAGAGCCGCAAGGCCGCCTTTTTCACCGGCTGGCTGTTCGGCTTGGGCCATTTTGTCATCGGCCTCAACTGGATTGCCAAGGCCTTTACCTTTCAGGCGGCAATGCCGGAGTGGCTGGGCTATGTCGCTGTGGTCCTGCTGTCGCTTTATCTGGCGGTGTTTCCGGCATTGGCAGCCTTGGTCGCCTTCTGGGTTGGCAAGGAGAGACCCGTGACGTTCGTGCTGGCATTGGCGGGAATGTGGATCATCACCGAATGGCTGAGAAGCTGGGTGTTCAGCGGGTTCATCTGGAATCCTCTGGGGGTGATCGCGCTGCCGCTCGGCCAGATGGCGAGTCTCAGCATGTTTGTCGGATCCTATGGTCTTTCCGCGCTCCTGTTTGCCGGAGCCGGTGGTCTGTGGCTGCTATTCCAGAAAAGATGGCAGGCTGCCTTCCCGCTGATGGCCATTTTCGCGGGGCTTTCTTTGATACCGCATCAGGTGAAGCAGATTTCGCCGGAGCAACCTCTGCTCACCGTGGTCCAGCCCAATATCGGTCAGCAGGATAAGTGGCAGGCGGGATATGAGCAGCAGAATCTGGCGAAACTCGCCGAACTGACGCTCCGCGAAGACGACCGACCGCGGATCATTTTCTGGCCGGAAGCGGCAATTCCCGATTATCTCGAGACCGGCTATCCGGCGCGCTATTATTACGGTCGCCCACCGGAATTTGTCCGTCAGCAACTCGGCGGGCTGATGAAGCCCGACGATGTGCTGGTGCTGGGTGCGCTCAAGCTGGAATTTGACGAGGCCGGCGGACGCGCCGTCGGTGCCCGCAACAGCGTCTTTGCGATGGATGCGCAGCATGAGCTGCTCGGGCGCTATGACAAGTCCCATCTGGTTCCTTATGGTGAATATCTGCCGATGCGGCCGTTATTGTCTGCTCTTGGCCTGTCCCGTCTGGCACCGGGAGATTTTGATTTCTGGCCTGGGCCCGGCGCTCGTTCGCTTGATCTCGGTCAATTCGGGAAGGCGGGTCTGCAGGTCTGTTATGAAATCATATTCTCGGGACAGGTTGTCGATCCAGCGAACCGCCCGGATTTCATTTTCAATCCGTCCAATGACGCCTGGTTCGGCAGCTGGGGGCCGCCGCAGCATCTGGCACAAGCACGATTGCGGGCGATCGAAGAAGGGCTGCCGGTGATCCGTTCGACTCCGACTGGCATTTCGGCGGTAATTGACGCGAACGGAACGGTCAGAGCCAGTGTCGCCATGGGACAAGCGGGCCGGATTGACAGCCGACTACCAGAGGCAAAGGCGCCAACGCTGTTCGCCCGTTATGGCAATATCCTGTCCCTCGGTCTGGCGCTGATTTTGCTGTTATCTGCCATTGCCATCCGCGTGCGCGGTCGTTAAAGTAGATATAAACATTCCCTTATGTCCGATGGGTCAGCCTCTTTCTGATCAAAAATCAGGAATTTATTATGCGTTCAGAATTTATTTTTACCTCCGAATCGGTCTCTGAAGGCCATCCTGACAAGGTCTCCGACCAGATATCCGATGCTATTGTTGATCTGTTTCTTTCCAAAGATCCGGAAGCCCGGGTTGCTTGCGAAACCCTGACCACGACTGAACGCGTAATTCTTGCAGGGGAAGTTCGCGGTTCCGGCATGATCGATACGGACGGCAATTGGGCGCCCGGTGCTCAGGAAGAAATCCAGAGCGTCGTCCGCGAAACCGTCAAGAAAATTGGCTATGAACAGGACGGGTTCCACTGGCAGAATTTGACGTTTGAAAATTATCTGCACCCGCAATCGGCGCATATTGCGCAGGGCGTGGACGAAAGCGGTAACAAGGACGAGGGCGCCGGTGACCAAGGGATCATGTTTGGCTATGCCAGCGACGAGACCCCGGACCTGATGCCGGCAACGCTACAATATTCCCACCAGATATTGAAGCAGATGGCCGCCGATCGCCACAGCGGGAAAGCGCCGTTTTTGGAGCCAGACAGCAAGAGTCAGGTTACCCTGCGCTATGTCAACGAAGTACCGGTAGAGGCCGTTGCTCTGGTGGTCTCGACGCAGCACGCACCTGGCTATTTCAAGGACAGCGACAATCCCGCGCTTTACGAAGAATTGCGCGACTATGTGATGGGTGTGTTCCATAAGGTGCTGCCCGAAGGCTTTATCACCGACAAGACTGTGATTCACGTCAACCCGACCGGCCGGTTTGAAATTGGCGGGCCGGATGGTGACGCTGGCCTGACTGGCCGCAAGATCATCGTCGACACTTATGGCGGTGCAAGCCCCCATGGTGGCGGTGCCTTTTCCGGCAAGGACCCAACCAAGGTCGATCGCTCTGCAGCCTATATCACTCGGTATCTGGCGAAAAATGTCGTCGCCGCCGGCTTGGCCAAGCGCTGTGCGATACAACTTTCCTATGCGATCGGCGTTGCCGAGCCATTGTCGATCAATGTTGATTTGCACGGCACCGGTACGGTGAGCGAGGAAAAGCTGGAAGAAATATTGCCGCAGCTGGTGCGTCTGACGCCCAAAGGCATTCGCACCCATCTCGGCCTGAACAAGCCGATCTACTCACCGACCGCCGCTTATGGTCATTTCGGTCGCAAGGCCGAGGGTGATTTCTTCACTTGGGAAAAGATCGATTTGGTAGACGCGCTAAAAGCCGCTATTTGAAGATGATTTTGTCCGCAGATGCTTCCGAGCAATGACAGCATTTAAAGAGGGCGATCCCACCACTATCCGCCAGCTCTATGGGCGGAGGCAGGGCCATGCTTTGCGCGACCAGCAGGTGGAACTGGTCGAAAAGCTGCTGCCGCAAATCGCGGTGCCAACGGAGGGCCCGGTTACGGCAACATCGCTGTTTGGTAGTGATCGTCCGCTGCATTTCGAGATTGGCTTCGGCGCCGGCGAACATCTGGCCGCTCGCGCAGACATGCTGCCCGATCATGCTTTTATCGGTTGCGAACCCTATCTCAATGGCGTGGTTGGAGCGCTGCAGCATATTCGTGACGGTCACCTGGGCAATGTCCGCCTGCATATGGGCAATGCGCTGGATGTGCTGGAGCGAATTCCGGACGGCAGCCTGAGCTTCGTTTATCTGCTGCATCCCGATCCCTGGCCGAAAGCACGGCATGCCAAACGGCGTTTCATGAATCATGGCCCGATCGGCCTGATTGCGCAGAAGCTGAAGCCCGGCGGCGAATTTCGGTTCGGTACCGATCATCCGGTCTATCTGGAATGGGCCTGCATGATCATGAACCAGCGCGATGAATTTGACTGGCTGTGCGAAAGTTCGGAAGACTGGATGATCCGCCCGGGCGGCTGGCCGGAGACGCGTTACGAAGCGAAGGCGCGCCGGCAGGATCATGATGTCTGGTATTTCCGCTACCGCCGCAAATAAGCCAGTTGAACCAAAACCCACCGCACCCGTTCATATTTGAACTTGGCCGATATCCGCCAATGCCGCTGCGAATAACAGATTTTTAACCCTGTATCTTAGGCATGCTTCCCCGCCGATCCTTAACCTTCCTTATCTATTCAGCGCTGAACCAAATCACGGGTCGCGCCGGAATGAATTTGAACTGGGAGGTTCACGAACAGATATGGACATTGCTCCGACTATCGCTGATGCAGCGACCGAATTTAGTGCGCACGAAAAAAGCGCGACACCCGCTGACCTTCATATTCGACCCCGCAACCTGAATTTTGCCAGTGCCGTTATCGAGCGGCGTCGCTGGGTGGGCGGTGACCCTTTTGCTTCCGCCTTTTTCAACGCCCTTTCCGTCACTTTTCCGAAAGGCGAGCTTTTTTTCATCGATTCGCTCAAGAAATTCGTCAACCGGGTGCCGCCAAAGCTGCGTGGTGAGATTCGCTCCTTCATCCAGCAGGAAGCAATTCACAGCCGGGAGCATCATTGCTTCAACGAACATCTGAAAGATTGCGATTTCGATATTAGTCGGCTGGAGCAGACGATTGCCAAGGTCGTGCAGGACATTCGTGCCAGATCGGAATATGACCATCTGGTGGCGACCATGTGTATCGAGCATGTTACAGCAATTCTCGCCGCCGAAGTGATCGGCAATCCGGCGCATCTGGAATATGCGGATGAAGATCAGCGCAACCTCTGGCTATGGCATGCTTCGGAAGAAATTGAGCATAAGGGCGTTGCCTATGATACCTGGCTGCATATGACCAAGGACTGGAATCCTTTGAAATGCTGGTTTGTGCGTTGCAGCTTCATGGCAAAAATCTCGTTTGGTTTTGCAAAAAACCGGACGAGGGGCATTTTGGATATACTGCGACAGGATGGTATTTCCGGACCACGCGCTTGGTTTGGGCTGGCGCATTATGCACTAGTCGGCAAAGCGCCTTTTCGCAGGACATTATGGCCTTTGTTGCAGTTTTTCAAACCCGGCTTCCATCCCTGGGACATTGATGACCGGCCGCTTATAAAGCTTGCCGAGAGCGAATATGAAGCCGCGATCATGGATGAAGCTGATGCCGGATCACAAGAGCCAGCATCTACCGGCAGCCGCCAGGCGGGATTGTTCAAAAAAGTAGCCTGATTCAGGGGATCATGCTGCCAGTGGTCGCATGACCTCGCATTCCTGTTCCTCATCCAGCAGGCAGGAAAACCCTATTGCTCGAGCCTCCCCGTTCCGGCCGCGGCTGAAAATTTCGAAGGTTTGACCGGTTGGCGTGAAACCCAACTTGCGCAGCACGGTTCCCGAGACCGGATTGTCCGCGAAATGGCTGGCGACCAGCCGCCTGTGGCCGAGCGTCCGTGCGTTCTGCAATACCGCCCGACCGGCCTCGGTGGCATAGCCTCGGCCCCAATGCTGGCGGCTAATCCAATAGCCGAGTTCGACATCGCCATTGTCCTGCACATCAATACCGATGCAACCGGCCAGTTGCGGCGAGGCGCTCGTCCGGTTGAAAATCAGCCAGCGGGGGCTGTCAGCATGGGTGGGCAGGGAGAGAAACTTCCGGGCATCGTTCAGCCGATATGGCCAGGGTGCACTCGCAAGGTTGCGAACGATAGCCTCGTCATTGATTGCATTGAATAATGCGCCGGCATCTTCGGGCCAGCCGGGTCTCAGCAATAATCTTGGTGTTACGGCGAACATCGGGACTCTCCATCATCGTAGCGCGACGCCCCTGTCTTGACTGGTTAGCCCGCTAGCAGGCCGCCGTTACAAGACTGTGACGTCACAGCAGGGAGAGACAAAAAAAAGGGAGAGGATGACCCTCTCCCTGAAATTGGTGGTTCTATCGAACCTACCGGGTCATCCCTCTGGAGGATAACCCTTTATCGATTATCCGGTTATTCTGCGGCTTCCGCCATGAGGTCCACGGACACATATTTGCGACCGAGTTTACCCTTGTGGAATTCCACCTTGCCGTCGACGAGCGCGAACAATGTGTGGTCCTTGCCCATGCCGACATTGCGACCCGCATGAGTCTGCGTTCCGCGCTGGCGGATGATGATGTTACCAGCGACAACGGCTTCGCTGCCAAATTTCTTAACGCCCAGACGACGACCTGCTGAGTCGCGCCCGTTGCGGGATGAACCACCTGCTTTTTTATGTGCCATGGTTTAGTCCTCTTTCTTCGCAGCCGGCTTTTTGGCTGCTGGCTTCTTAGCTGGAGCCTTCTTGGCAGCAGCTGGTTTTGATTCGGTTTTCGCAGCAGCTTTTTTCGCTGGTGCTTTTTCGGCCGGAGCCTTTTCAGCCGGTGCAGCCTTGGCTTTCGCGGCAGGCTTCTCTTCGGCTGGAGCAGCTTCCTTTTTAGGGGCCGCTTTCTTTGGCGCCTTGTCAGAGCCGACGGCGCTGATCTTCAGCACGGTGTGATGCTGGCGATGGCCGTTTTTCCGGCGATAATTATGCCGGCGGCGCTTCTTGAAGATAATGACCTTCTCGCCTTTTTCCTGTGCGATGATCTCAGCCGCAACGGTCAGGCCCTTGACGTCCTTTATGTCGTCGCCGTCACCGGCAAGCAAAACGTCATCCAAGGTTATCGAATCACCAGCTTCACCAGCTAATTTTTCGACTGCGATAATATCTCCTGCGGCAACCCGATATTGTTTGCCGCCGGTGCGCACAATTGCGAACATGGCTATTTTTCCGTTTCAAATTTATGGTTCCAGCGCACAAGGCCGTTAACGCGAGTCTCTCGGCTCACGCTGGAAAGAGTGGGCAGCTAACCGATGGCACTGGCGCTGTCAACCAGCTTAAGGCGATTTTGGCTATTCAAGGCGACCCGGCGACGCTCCGCTTCCTGGTTGGAGATTCGCCGTTGCAGACCGGATAAGCCTCTCGTAAAGACAGGGCAATGAAAAAACTCCCTGCTTTGGTGACGATTATCACGGTTACGCTGTCCGGTTGCGCAATGCAGGAGGGCGATTTCCCTTCGCTACAGAAGCGGCCCTATGAAGACGAGTCGGTCATGGACGAAGCGGTAGCCCCTGCTGCCGCCATTTCTTCCCTGTCAGCCGATCTGCAAATCAAGCTGGACGCAGCGGTCGCGCAAAGCCGTGCGGCTCATGACCGGTTCCAGGCCAAGCTGCCGGCCGTCAAAAGCCGAGTCGATGCAGCGCGCGGCGCGGCAGTATCGAGCGAATCATGGGTGGTCGCGCATATGGAGCTGGCCGCGCTCGAGATACAGCGGAGCCCATCGGTCGAGGCGTTGGCCGACATCGATGCAATTTTCAAAGCGCAGATCGAACGCGAAACGGCCGAAGATCAAACCGGCGGAACGACCATCATCGAGAAACAGCGTGATGCTGTGCAGGCGCAGGTGGATCGTCAGCAAGCCGAAATCGAGACCATGAAGAACCGGCTGCGCTGATTCGCGCCGGCCGGCCCTTCCGCCAAAGTCAGACGGATACTTCCAGCACCATATTGGTCGGTGTTTCGGTCGCGCGCCTCACTTTTCCGAATCCGGCTTGATTGAGCACGCCCGTCAGCCGTTTCTGCCCGGCTTGCGCTCCGAGTCCCAGGCCGACGTCCTGCGCCAGCGAGGCTGGCGTGCATATGGTGGTCGAGAAGGCATAGAAAATCTGGCCAAGCGGATGTAGATTTTCTGCCATAGTGTCGCCGGCGAGCGGCTCCACCAGCATGAACGTGCCGTCCGGTCGCAGCGCTTTGCGTATATGCTCGGCGGCGCCAACCGGATCACCCATGTCGTGCAACGCATCGAAAATACAGGCGAAGTCAAAATCGCCACCGCTGAAATCCTGTGCTGAGGCGACCTGGAATTCGACATTGGTCACTCCCGCCGCTGCGGCTTTTGCGCGCGCCTCGATGATCGACGGTTCGTGAAAATCGATTCCGTGGATCACCGAATTGGGATAGGCTTTTGCCATCAGGACCGTGGATGAGCCATGGCCGCAGGCGATGTCGGCAACTTTGGCCCCTGCTTTCAACTTTGCTTCCACGCCTTCCAGCGCCGGAATCCACTGATCTGTCAGACATGCTTCATAGCCGGGCCGGAAAAACCGGTCCGTGCCGCAGAAACAGCAAGTCGAATGATCTCCCCAGGGCCTGCCCTTGCCAGACTTGAATGTTTCTACCGCTTTTCCCTGAGTCTCGAACTGAGATACGACACTCTGGAAAAATCCCTGCATGCAGGCGGGCTGTCCTTCGCGGGAAAGGACCAGCGCCTGTTCCGGACTCAATGAAAATAGGTCGCCATCGGGGTGGTGCGTGACATAGCCGGCCGCAGCATTGGAGCCGAGCCACTGGAGCAAATATTTCGGATTGAGACCGGTTTTTTCGGCCAGCGCATCGACGGTCAGGGCTCCGGCCCCGTCCATCGCTTCATAGACGCCCGCCTGATCGCCCAGATAGGACATGAAAACCGCCATTGCACCGGCAACATCGCCAATGACCTTGCCTGCCAGTTGCTCTACTTTGCTTTCGTCAATTTGTTCCGTCATCTCGCCGTCTCCCGATAACAGCGACCCTGCAGCAGGGTACCAGATCAGGACAAAAAACTACAGTGCGTCGATCGTCGCTTTGTGCGCCTTGGCATTTTCGACATAATGAGCAACGCCCATGCGCATGCCGGCAATGGCTGGTTCGGTCAGGTCGCGCATATATTTCGCCGGTGATCCAGCCCAGAGTTGCCCGGATGGAATCCGTTTATTCGGAGTGAGAGTCGCCCCGGCGGCAAGCATCGCATCGCCCTCGATCACGCATCCGTCCATAACGGTCGTGCTCAGGCCGACAAAGGCGCGGTCTTCCAGAGTCGCGCCGTGCAGCATCACCATATGGCCGACCAATACGTCATCGCCGATGATCGTCGGATTGCCATTGGGTGTCACCGGCGTCGCGCTGTCGCAATGGATGGTGGTGCCATCCTGAATATTGCTGCGCGCACCGATTCGGATGAAATTCACATCGGCGCGAATCACGCAATTATACCAGACGCTCGATTCGGGGCCGATTTCGACATCGCCGATGATCTTGCAGCCCGGCGCAATGAAGGCGCTGGGATGGATTTTGGGGGTTTTGCCATTGAACGGCAGGATGAGGGCTTGGGTCATATTCTGGAATTCCATTCATCAGCTGTGATTTTGTAGACGATGGTCGGGTTCAGATCTTCGCCATAATTGGGATCGTGAAAATCCAGCTCGGGACGGTGGCTCATGCCCAGCCGCTTCATCAATCCCCAACTCGGTTCGTTGCCGGCCACAGTCAGCGCCACGACATAGGGTGCGTTCCAGCGCGTGAATGCTGCGTCCATACAGGCGCTCGCGGCTTCCTTGGCATAGCCTTGACCCCAGGCGTCTTCGCGCAGGCGCCAGCCGATTTCATGGGCGCCGGTCAGTTTTGGTTGCGGAGCGTTGACCCGCTTGAGGCCGCAAAATCCCAGAATTTCTCCGTCGGACTTGCGTTCGACAATCCAGAAAGTGTGGCCGAAGCTGCGGTCATAGCCTTCGAGTCGCTGCATTGCGGCGTCGAATTTTTCCCGGCTTTGCACGCCACCCAGCCAGCGCATCACATTGCGGGTGTTGAGATGCTCCATGAACGGCTCGATATCGCTTTTCCGCCATTTGCGCAGGAGCAGCCGTTCTGTTTCCAGTATGATATCGGCGGCTGTCTCACCCATGGAGCAAGCGCGCCGCATCGGCAGCAAAATAGGTGAGTATGCCCGAACATCCGGCCCGCTTGAACGCGAGCAGCTTTTCCATCATCAATGCGTCATGATCGCCGACTCCGGCGGCTGCACCGATCTTGATCAGCGCATATTCGCCGGACACCTGATAGGCGAAGACCGGCACGTTGAATTCCGACTTGGCGCGATAGATGATGTCGAGATAGGCAAGGCCCGGCTTGACCATGATGCTGTCGGCACCCTCGGCAATATCGAAGGCAATCTCGCGAATCGCTTCGTCGCTATTGGCTGGATCCATCTGATAGGTTTTCTTGTCGCCCTTTAGCAGCCCTCCCGATCCCACGGCATCGCGGAACGGGCCATAAAAGGCGCTGGCATATTTGGCCGAATAGGCCATGATCTGGACATTGTGATGATGCGCCAGTTCGAGCACATCGCGGATCGCGCCGACCCGGCCATCCATCATGTCGGAAGGCGCAATGATATCAGCTCCAGCATTGGCCTGATTCAGCGCCTGTTTGGTCAACATCTCGAGGGTGCGATCATTTTCGACATAGCCCTTGTCGTCGATCAGCCCGTCCTGGCCATGGCTCGTGTATGGATCCAGCGCTACATCGGTCAATATCCCGATATCATCGCCCAGCGCGTCCTTCACCGCCCTGGTGGCGCGGCACATCAGATTGTCGGGATTAAGCGATTCCTTGCCGTCATCACTGCGCTTCTCCGCCGGTGTGTTGGGAAACAGGGCGAGGCAGGGGATGCCGAGATCGCGGGCTTCTCGGGCCCGCTCGACGATGCCGTCGACGGACCAGCGCGAAACGCCCGGTAGCGCAGCGATCGGCTCTTCCACGCCCGAGCCTTCGGTGATGAACAGCGGCCAGATCAAGTCGGAGGACGACAGGCGCGTCTCCCGGACCATTTCCCGGCTCCAGCCATGGCTGCGGGTGCGGCGTAAACGAGTGTGCGGGAAAGATGCTTGCTGTGACATGAAAAAGGCTTAGCCGAGCCGACAGCGGCGCTCAACTCTTTGTGTGAAACTGTTTGAAGTCGCTAACTTGCGAGCGGCTTGTTGAGCCGGTTGATCTCGCGTTCAGGCTCGGCCTGGGCCGATGCGCTTTTCAGCGTGGTCAGGGCTGCGCCCGGTTCTACGCGCTGCAATTTTTGCAGTTGGCCCTTGAAGTTGCGCAATTCCCGTCCGCCCAACTGGGCGCGCTCGACAAATTTGACCGACCGGGGGTTGATCGTGCGTCCTCCGCGATAGAGTTCATAGTGGAGATGCGGGCCGGTCGAGAGGCCGGTCGAGCCGATATAGCCGATGATCTGACCCTTGCGCACGCGTCGTCCGTTGCTCACCGCGATCCGGCTCATATGGCCGTAGCCGGAAGCGAGTCCACCGCCATGTTGCAGCCGGACATAATTGCCAAAGCCGCCCTTGCGACCGGCATGCACCACAGTGCCATCGGTGACGGCATAAATCGGCGCGCCATAACCGCCGCCGAAGTCCATGCCGCTGTGCATGCGCTTGTAGCGCAGGATCGGATGGCGGCGCATGCCATAGCTGGATGTGATCCGTCCGTTGGTTGGCCGGGCCAGTTCTCCGTTCGACTGACCGACACCCGATGCTTCGAACCAGTTGGTCCGGCCGCCACTCTGCCATTTCAGCATTTGTGCAGCCGGTTTGCCACCACGGTCGAGACCGGCATAGATCAGATCGCCGACTTCTACCTCGCCGGTTTCGGCGCGGCGATAGGACAGGATGATATCAAATTCGTCGGTGCTGCGAATGTCACGCGAGACCGACATTTTCGAACCGATAACCTGAAGATATTTTTGTACGGCATCCGATGGCGCGCCTGCAGCACGTGCAGAACGGTAAAGGCTGGAGCCAACCGTGCCCTTGATCCGCAGCGGCGTATCGTCGACCCGGATCGGCTTGCGGTTGAGCTTCAGCCGGTCGCCGTCGCGTAAAATTTCGAGATTGAGGTCAAAGCGCGCACGAAAGGCCAACTGGTCGAGCGGCCGTGCCTGATTTTTTGCCGGGCGGCGCCCGAGGATGACGTCGATCTTGGTGCCGGGCTTGATATCGCCGAGCGAAACGGCACCGCTGATCAGATCATTGGCTTGTGCAGCCTCATTGCTGGCGACCCCGGCGCGTTGCAGCACGCGGCGCAGGCTGTCGCCGCGACCAAGCGTAGCGACCAGTTCGATCGATGGTCGTTCGGGGCTTTCGGCCAGCGGACGCACCGCGTCGGTTGCCGCCATCCGGATGCCGGTGTCGGATCCATAAGCCAGCGGCGCGATCATTTGCGAACGGGCCTGGTCGGCGCGATATCCGCTCAGCGCGTCAGCGCGATGGCCGGCAATCGGACCAAAATCGGGAAGGCAACTAATCGCGAACCCGCTCAGCGCTACCAGGGTAACAAGGCCGCGGAACCATGCCGGGCTGCCGATATCCATACCAAGATCGGGAACCCAGTCGATTTCGGCCAGATATTCACGCCATTCGGCGATCTTTTCCTTGGTGACCATGGTTTCGGGAAGTGACGACGGAAGGGAGGGGGCTGCGACGGCGGCAGTCCCCTGAACTTGCATGTCGATATTGTCGATACTCTTGAACAAACCAACCCCTTGGCGATGCAAGTCTATAGCCTTGCATCCTATATATGGGCAACCTCTGTGCAGGAACTTGGTTAAAGTCAAATTAAGCCGCAACTCAGGGCGTTTCCGTGCGGCGAAACGTGTAAAATCACAGTTATCCGGTCTGCATCTGCGGTTTTTACTCCAAGCCCCTTGCAACTGTGCGCCTGATCGGCTGTTGTATAGCCAATGTCCCGGTTCTCCCAGTCGTCTCTTGTCGCCGTTCTCGGCCCGACCAACACCGGCAAAACCCATCTTGCCATCGACCGCATGTGTGCCCATTCGAGCGGCATGATCGGGTTCCCGCTGCGTCTGCTGGCGCGGGAGGTCTATGACCGCGTGGTTGCACTGAAAGGCGCGAACCGGGTGGCGCTGGTCACCGGTGAAGAAAAGATCATCCCGAAAGAAGCACAGTGGTTCCTGTGCACCGCCGAAGCCATGCCGATGGATCGCGAATTTGCTTTTGTCGCAATTGATGAAGCGCAAATCGGTATCGATCCCGAGCGCGGCCATATTTTTACCGATCGCATGCTCTACGCGCGCGGCCGGGAAGAAACCATGATTCTCGGGTCGGAAAGCCTGCGGCCGCTGATTGAAGCGCTGCTCCCCGAAGCAGAGATCGTCACCAGACCGCGATTTTCCACGCTGAGCTATGCCGGGCCGCGCAAGCTCTCCCGGCTGCCTCGGCGATCGGCCATCGTCGCCTTTTCGATCGAGGATGTCTACGCGATCGCCGAGATGCTTCGGCGCCAGCATGGTGGCGCGGCCATCGTCATGGGGTCTTTGTCGCCGCAGACCCGCAATGCCCAAGTCAAAATGTATCAGGATGGCGAGGTTGATTATCTGGTCGCTACAGATGCGATCGGCATGGGGCTCAATCTGGACGTTACCCATGTTGCCTTTGCCGCCCTGAAGAAATTTGACGGGCGGCGCAGACGCCGGCTGACCTTGGCCGAGATCGGCCAGATTGCCGGGCGAGCCGGTCGCCATCAGAAAGATGGCAGCTTTGGTGTGCTGACCGGGCTGGCTTCTTCGGACGCGCTGCAGCCCGAGGACATCGAAAATCTTGAATCGCATCATTTCCCGAAGCTGGAATGGCTCTACTGGCGCAATGCCGAACCGGATTTCGGTTCCGTCGACAAGCTGATCCGTTCGCTCGAGGAAAAGCCGCAAGTCCCGCGATTGCACGCTGCACCGGAAGCGGTCGATCTGGCAGTATTGAAAAGGCTGGCGCAGGATCCGGCATTATCCGGACTCGCCAACTCACCCGGAAAGGTGCGCTTGCTGTGGGAGGCGGCCTGTATTCCCGATTTTCGCAAGGTCGGAGCAGATCATCAGGCGCGCTTCGTTGCCTCGCTCTGGCCACATCTCGCTGGTGCTTCGGGCAGAATACCGCATGCCCGGATGGCGCAGGAAATATCCCGACTGGAAAATTTCCAGGGCGATATTGCCACATTGGCAGCCCGCATCGCCGCAGCGCGCAGCTGGAGCTATATCGCGCAAAAATCCCACTGGGTGGAGCAGCCCGAGGCGATGATTGATCGTACTCGCGCACTGGAATCACGGCTGAGCGACGCGATGCACAGCCAACTGACCCAGCGTTTCGTTGACAAGCGGACACGGGTGTTGATGCGCGGTTTGCTGAAAGATACATTGCCGCAGGATGTCGTTGTCGATGATGATGACGGCAAGGTCCTGGTCGAGGGACAGGAAATAGGAACACTCAAGGGCTTCCAATTTCTCGTACCTTCCGATAGCCGGAGAGAGGATCGCAAGATGCTGCTTGCCGCAGCAGAAAGATATTTGGGACGGATTATGACAGAAAATGCAGACGCTCTTGCCAAGGCACCGGACTCTGTTCTGGCGCTGGTCCCCGACACGGCTGGCCAGCCGACGATATTATGGGGCGATAGCCGGCTGGCGGTCCTGACCAAGGGCAAGAGTCTGTTGCAGCCCGAGATCAAGTTCGACCGCTCGATCAAGGATATGGCCCCTGAAGCCAGTCAGAAAGTCATGGACCGGGTGAAGCTCTGGGTGGATGCGATGAAAGCCAAGCATCTGCAAGGACTGGTGAAAATCGACACTCTGGCCAATGAACCAGAAACGCCGGCGGCGGTCCGAGCGCTATTTGCACAAATTGTCGATGCTGGCGGGATATTGTCGCGGCGCGAGATAGATCAGGCAATCCGGGCGCTCGACAATGACATGCGCGGCCATGCGCGCCGGGCAGGTCTGGTATTCGGAGCGCTTGATATTTTTCACCATGCATTGATGAAACCGGGCGCCGTCCTCTGGCGCACCGCTCTATTCGCTGCCTTTGATGCAGAGCCGATGATAGATCAGGCGCCGGACAATGCCGTGCATCTCAAACAAGGGACATTCGCGACCGCCGATCACGCTTCGCGACTAGGTTTTCGCAAGATTGCTGACGAATATGTCCGGGTTGACATGGTCGAGCGACTGATCAAGCAAGCCCATGAAGCGCGGCAGCAAGGGGCGATCTTTGCTATCGATCCTGCACTGGCCACATCGCTGGGCTTGACCAAGAACTGTCACGAAGCGCTGCTCGATCTTGCCGGTTTCGTCAAAACAAACGACAAGCCAGCGGCTCTTGTTTCGCCTGTTGCCGATAGCACTGAGCCTGCAGAGACGACTGCTGATGAGACAAAAGCGGTTGCCGAAGCGGTCGCCGCGCCAGATGCCGCGCCGGCGGTGGTAGGGGAGCCCGGTGACACGCCGAAAGAAAATATTCCACTATCGGAAGAGCCTGCGGCAGCTGAACAATATTGGCGCTGGAAGGGCATGGCGCGCAAAAAGAACCAGAGCCCGTTCAAATCCCGTGAAAAACATCAGAAAAAGGCCAAGGGTGCGCCCGTCAAGCGCAAGGCGGAACCTGTTCTCGCGACCGCAAGTGGAGCCTTTGCCGAGTTGGCAGCGCTCCGGGACAGCATGAAAAAATAGGATGCAGGCTTGAACGGCAGAGCAGCGGATCGCAACGTCGCAGCACAGCCCGTGCTGCGGATCGACAAGCTGCTCTGGTATCTGCGCTTTGCCCATAACCGGGTGATGGCGCGCAAGTTGGCGGAAAAGGGACATGTCCGGCTGAATGGCCGTCGGATCGAGCGGGGCCATGTCAGGGTTCGGCAAGGTGACATTCTCACCGTCCCGCAGGGCAATGAAGTGCATGTGGTGCGTATTATCATGCTGCCGGAACGCCGCAGCAGCGCTTTGCAGGCGCAATCCTGTTATGAGATATTACAGACTGGTAATTGAAATAGCCGCCAAACCAACTGTTGACGTGTCAGAAATTGCGCAATAGCTAGGACAAATTCTGCCGTCCTGAAATCGTGGGCCGGTATTGGGGAGTTTAAGACCAGATGACCTACGTTGTTACCGAAGACTGTATCAAATGCAAATATATGGACTGCGTAGAAGTTTGTCCGGTGGACTGCTTTTACGAAGGCGACAATATGCTGGTCATCAACCCCAGCGAATGTATCGATTGCGGCGTATGTGAACCCGAATGCCCGGCCGAAGCTATTTTGCCCGACACCGAAGACGGTCTCGAAAAATGGCTCGAGATAAACACCAAATATTCCGAAGAATGGCCGAATATCACGGTCAGCCGCGATCCACCGGCCGATGCCGAGGAGTTCAAGGGCATGGAAGGCAAGTTCGAAGCCTTCTTCTCCCCAAAGCCCGGCGCGGGGGACTAGCTGCCCGCCCAGGCTCACGGTAGAGTCGGCATTGCCGATATTACCAATGTGAAGCTGTGATTTCCTGTTCGACGAAAGCCAGCCTCCGGCATGTCCGGGTGCGATACGTTGTGCATTGCAACGAAAAATTGCTTTTTTGTTACGAATCTGTTAAACAAGCCCTGTAATCGGCTGGACACCCGAGGGAGCGGGAGGTGTTCGGTCGTTAAATACATGTACGAAAGGGTTTATTCGTCAACGTGTGACGAAGTTTGAACGTTACCAGCGTTCTTTTCCATTGATTCAAGAAAGGCTTTTTATGGCTGCGAATGTGCTGTCCTTTGATGTGGGCGATTATGTTGTTTACCCGAAACATGGCGTTGGCCGGGTTGTTGAGCTGCAAAATGAAGAAATTGCCGGCATGCAACTCGAACTATATGTTTTGCGTTTTGAAAAAGAGCGGATGACCTTGCGGGTTCCGACCAACAAGGCAGAAGGCGTTGGAATGCGCAAATTGTCCTCGGACAAGACGCTCCGCGAAGCGATGGAAACGCTGAAAGCCAAACCCAAGGTCAAGCGCTCCATGTGGTCCCGCCGGGCCCAGGAATATGAAGCGAAGATCAATTCGGGTGATCTGGTATCGATTGCCGAGGTGACCCGCGATCTGTTTCGCGCCGATGACCAGCCGGAACAAAGCTATTCCGAACGGCAGATTTTTGAAGCGGCGTCCAGCCGTCTCGCTCGCGAACTGGCGGCAATGGAAGAAACCGACGAGCCGACGGCTCTGACGAAAATTCTCGATATTCTCAATATTGCTGCACCGCAATATTATGAAGTGAAAGAAGATTAATCGATAGCCTTCGGGCGTTCATCGAAATTCCAGGGGGGCTGCTGCAGAGATGTGGCAGCCCCTTTTTCATGTCCGGAAGAGCTGCATTTTTCAGTTGATCTCTACCCGGCGGAGGCGTATTACTAGATTAATACAGCAACGGAGGCATGGATGAAGAAGATATTGTTTTTGGCACCACTATTGGCGCTCGCGGCCTGTGAAGGGTCGATTGTCGATGCCGTGGGTAATGCCGCATCCAGCGCTGGCAGCAGCTTTTCCGACGGTACGGCCATCGGGACCGGCGCCAGCAACCCGGGTGCGTTCGAAGGGGTAACCCTGGCCGGACCCGATGATGTCGTCTTCACCACCGCGGATGATTTCTCGATCCGGGCGGAAGGCGATTCCGATGCGGTCAAACAGCTGCGCTACCGAATATCTGGAGACGAGATCAAAATCGGCCGGGATGGCGATGACAAGTTCTGGGGTGATAGCGGCAAGGCCACGATCTATATCAGTGCCCCATCCCTGAAGAGCGCCAAGCTGGCTGGTTCGGGGGATATGGAAATCGATGCGATGACCACGGACTCGACCAAATTGAGCATTGCCGGCTCGGGCAATATCCGGGTGGCGCAAATCAAAACGGCGTCGCTGAGTTCCAAGATTGCCGGCTCGGGTAACCTGACGCTGGCGGGTACCGCCGAAGAGATCGACATATCAATTGCCGGTTCGGGCGATATCAGCGGCAAGGACCTGAAAGCCGCCACCGCCAGCATATCGGTTGCCGGCAGCGGTGATGTTGAACTTTCCTCGGATGGTTCGGTCGATGCCAAGGTCATGGGGTCCGGTGATATCCGGATCCACGGTGACGCGAAGTGCAAGTCACGGGCAATGGGTTCTGGCGACATTAGCTGCGGCTGATCGCGCGCCCAACATGCTGAAATCGCTTGGCGATCTGTCGCGCATGTGGCAGATTCGCCCGCGATGCCAAATCTATGGGAAAAATATGCGGTTCCGAAGCTGATCCGCGTCGCCTGTTCACAGCCGGCGGTGATGAAGGACCGCAGCGAGATCGTGCCGAAAGCCGATGGCGATGTGCTGGAACTCGGCTGCGGCGGCGGCATCAATCTGCAATTTTACGACCGGTCAAAGGTCAATAAACTGACTGGCCTCGATCCCTCCGCTGAATTGCTCGACTATACTCGCCGGGAAGCCAGCGAGCGCGGCTTCGACATGGAGATATGCGACGGCATTGGCGAATCCATGCCTTTTGCCGATGCCAGCTTCGATACGGTGCTGACCACGTTCACGCTCTGCTCGGTGCAGGACGGCAAACAGGTGCTTTCGGAAATGCGGCGGGTCTTGAAGCCCGGCGGCAAGATCCTGTTCCTCGAACATGGCCGGGCGCCGGACAAGGGCCCCGAGAAATGGCAGCGGCGAATCGAACCGGTGTGGAAACATATCGCCGGCGGCTGCCACCTGCATCGACCGGTTGCAAAATTATTTGAAGCCAATGGCTATGCACTAGTGGAGAATGACGGTCATTATGCACCCAGGACGCCACGCTGGCTTGGCTGGATGGAATTCGGGGAAGCGAGACCGGTATGAGATTTTTCTCGCTAATGCTGCTGACTGTAGTGCTGCTGCTGCCATCGATGGCCCAGGCCGCGGAACGCAAATTCTCGATTTTCGGATTTGAAGACATTCGGATCGGCAATGGGGTCGATGTGATGCTGACGTCCGGCAAAGGTGCGTCAGCCCGAGCGGAAGGGGAAACCCGCGAGCTCCTGGATCGGGTTTCCCTGCAGAAGAACGGCAAGCAGCTGATTGTCTCGGTCAGGCGCAAATCGCTTAATGGCGAAGATTATGACGCCGACGCGCCGGTAACCCTTTATCTGAGCAGCTATGCGATCAGCAATATCTCGCATCTCGGATCAGGTCAGGTGACACTTGATAAATTGTCAGGCCGGACACCGCGCGTGCGCCTTGGCGGCTTTGGTACGTTGCGGATCGATGCGGTCGATGCGGACCGGCTGGATGTGGCGATGACTGGCGGCGGGCAGTTGATCATGGTTGGCGAGGCACGCGCCGCCAGAGTGGAACTCCAGGGAGCCAGTATGTTTGAAAGCCCGAACCTTACGGTCGACAAGCTGACGCTGGTTCAGCGCGGCCCGGCAAGCAGTCTGGTGAAGGTGAAGCGGGAAGCTCTCATAACCAATAATGGCACCGGGCGAATCAATATCGTCGGCAAGCCCAATTGTATCGTGCGAACCGATGGTGCGGCCGAAATCATCTGCAATCCCGACCGCTAGATCAGTGGACCGTACCGATTGTCTCGTCGAGGGATAGCAAAACGCACAGCCGTTCCACTTGTTTCCATTTGCAATAATGGAGGTGATTGCCCAGCGACCGGCTCTTGTCAGCGCGATTGGCCGCTTCTAGTCCGGCTTCTTCACCAAAGTTGCTGATCAGCAGTTCGGCATCGTTATAATGGGTGGAGTCTATAAATATCGGTAATTGCATCAAAGGCTCCATTGTCGGGAAGCGACCCTGCCTCCAATCTCTGACCCAAGCCCTATAGTCGACCGGTGGAAATATCTTCAAAAGTCAAGGTTACCAATATGTTAAACATATGTTGGATGGGAAGTTCTGGTCATCTATTCCTTCCTCGTTTAGGGCTGCGAGCATGACTATTGAAAACCAGAAACATGCTTCCAATCCTTCCAGTGATGGCTCGAAAAATCGCAATGGTGGTGGCGTGTTCATCGCAATTGGCGCGATTGCCGGCGCTTTTGTTGGCGGCTATATGGGACAGCCTTCTGCCGGTTTGCTGGCCGGGCTGGCGCTTGGCACATTGGCGGCGCTGCTCATCTGGTGGAAAGGCCGGTAAGCATCTGAGAGCGCGCTTGTCAGGACGATTGCCGCCACCTATTATCGGTTCATGCTGAAACATATTAGAAATATCGCGATTCTGCTCATCGTCCTGGGGATCGGTGCAGGATATTATTTCACTCGTGGCGATACCGCTCGCTTGCCGCTCGAAGCGACTACCGGTGTGGAACCGGATCTGACCAATGTCCGCTCGGAAAAATTCCCGACCATCAATATCGCAAAAGCCAAGCCTTGGGGTGAAGGCGAGGGCCCGGTTGCAGCCGAAGGCCTTGTAGTCGAGCGCTTCGCCGAGGGACTGGACCACCCGCGCAGCATGTTCCGCCTGCCCAATGGTGACCTTCTGGTGGCGGAAACCAACAGCCCGCCGCGGACCAACAAGGGGATCGAAGGTTGGATCATGCGCAATCTGATGAGCAAGGCCGGGGCGGGAACCGAATCGGCTAACCGGATCAGCCTGCTGCGCGACAGCGACAAGGACGGCAAGGTGGACGAGACATTCGCTTTTCTGGAAAACCTCAACTCGCCGTTCGGCATGGCTTTGATTGATGGCACGCTCTACGTCGCCAACACCGATGCGGTCTATGCCTATCCCTATTCGGAAGGCGACACTAAAATCACTGCCGAGGGCCGCAAGGTCGCCAATCTGAATGCGAAGGCGCCGAATAACCACTGGACTCGCGATCTGCTGGCCAGCGATGACGGCAAATATCTCTACATTTCGGTCGGTTCGAACAGCAATATCGGCGAAAATGGCATGGATATTGAAAAACAGCGCGCTGCCATTTTGCAGGTTGAACTCGCGACCAACAAGAAGAGCATCTATGCTGATGGCATGCGCAATCCGGTTGGCATGGCCTATTTGCCGGGCACCGACAAATTTTATACCGTGGTCAACGAGCGCGACATGCTGGGCAGTGACATGGTGCCGGACTATCTTACCGAAGTGCGCTGGGGCGCGCATTACGGCTGGCCCTGGCATTTCTGGGGCGGCCATGTAGATCCGCGAGTCGATCCGAAAAATCTCGACCACCGCCAATATGAACGGCGGCCGGATTATGCTCTGGGCGCGCATGTCGCGCCGCTGGGTCTCGCCTTTTCTCATGGCCAGGCGCTGGGCAAACCCTTTGCCACGGGTGCGGTAGTCGCGCGCCACGGTTCGTGGAATCGTCAGCCCCTTTCCGGCTATGATGTGGTCTATGTTAATTTCAGCCAGCGCGGCGAACCCGAGGGCAAGCCGGTCACGATCCTGAGCGGATTCGTCGATGACGAGGATTCCGCACGCGGTCGTCCGACGATGGTCGCCTTTGACCAAACTGGTGCATTGCTGGTCAGCGACGATGTCGGCGGAATTATCTGGCGGGTCTCACGCAAGGATGCAGCCAAGCCGGCCGCGGCAACAGCGAAATAGGTCTAGGCCAGAAACTTGCCGGCGCGTCCGGCCATTTCGACGATATATTGCCACGCCACCCGGCCCGACCGGCTGCCACGCTGCTTCGCCCATAAAAGGGCACCCTCGCGTTTGAAATCCAGGTCATGGGCCTCGGCATAGCGGGCGATGATCGCCAGATAGTCGTCCTGTGATGCGGCGTGAAAGCCCAACCGCAAGCCGAAACGATCGGATAGTGCCAGCTGGTCATCGACCGCGTCGCGCGGGTTTACCGGATCATCCTGCTCGCTCATCTGACGCGGCACGATGTGGCGGCGGTTCGAGGTAACGTAAAGGCGGACATTTGCAGGCCGCTGGCTCGCGCCGCCTTCCAGCATCGAGCGCAGCGTACGCGGTTCGCTGCTGCCCTCGGCGAAGCCGATATCGTCGATGAAGATTATAAAGCGTCGCTTTGACCTAGCCAGTAGCTCGAACAGCGACGGTAGCGTTTCCAGATGGTCCGACGGTGCCTCGACCAGCGCGATATCTTCGCCCTCTACCTGCAACGCTCGGACCACCGTTTTGGCGAGCGCCGACTTGCCCATGCCGCGAGAACCCCAGAGCAGCACATCATGCGCGGCATGGCCCTGCGCGTGGCGGCTGCTGTTGTCGAGCAAGCGGGCCTTTTGCTGATCAATGCCAGTAAGCAGGCCGATATCGGTCGGCTGGAACGGCGTGATCATCTTGGGCGCGCGTCCGTCCCAGAGAAACGCGTCGCCCGATTTCAGATCAACCGGGCTGGCAGCTGGCGGGGCCAGACGTTCGAGCGCATCGGCAATGCGATCCAGAACATCCTTATGGCCCTCGTCAGCCACAATCAGCCTGCCAGCTCGGCGCTGCTCAGACTGTACAATATCTCGGCTCCGCCCATTGCAGCTGCCTTGAGGCCGAGCGCTTCCGGGACGATATGATCGAGATAATAGCGGGTGGTTACCAGCTTGGCCTTGAGGAACATATCATCGCCTCCGGCCAGTTCAGCGGATGCAGTCCGGTGCTGTTTCTTCATCAGCATGCCGCAGGTTGCAGTCGCCAGCATGGTCATGAACGCATAGCTTCCCGCCAGCCGGTCATCAATCGATGCCTCGCCGCTGGCCATCCACTGTCTGATATGCTCGCAGCTGTCGGCAAGAGCCAGCAGGCTCTCTTCTTCCTTCGCCTCAGTGCGGATTTCGGCAATAAGCGCAGTCATCGCATCGCCGCCATCCAGACCCAGTTTCCGGCCGACCAGATCGGCGGCCTGAATGCCATTGGTGCCTTCATAGATCGGCGCGATCCGGGCGTCGCGGAAATGCTGGCCGGCGCCGGTTTCCTCAATGAAGCCCATGCCGCCGTGGACCTGTACGCCAAGCGAGGCGACTTCATTGCCGATGTCGGTGCCATAGCCCTTGATCAGCGGGGTCAGGATTTCGGCGCGGGACTTGGCCCCTTCGATACCGACGGTAGCGCGGTCGACGCTCGACGTTGCATAATAGAGCAAGGCGCGGGCGGCCTGGGTGAGCGCCTTGGACCGCAAAAGCATCCGCCGTACATCGGGATGTTCGATGATTGCGACAGGTGTCTTGTCGCCGCTGCTGGCGCGGGCCGACTGGACCCGTTCCGTGGCATAGTGGCTGGCCTGCTGGGTTGCCCGCTCGGCGATCTGCACGCCCTGTGAACCGACATTGATGCGGGCATTGTTCATCATCGTGAACATCGCCTTCATGCCGCCAAATTCGCCGCCGATCATTTCGCCGATACATTCGCCCTGCTCGCCATAAGCCATGACGCATGTGGGTGAAGCGTGGATGCCGATCTTGTGCTCGATCGACACGCAGGTCACGTCATTGGGGGCATCGGGATTGCCGTCGGCGTCGAGGTGAAATTTGGGGACGATGAACAGGGAAATGCCGCGCGTTCCCTCGGGCGCTCCCGGGGTACGGGCGAGCACCAGATGGATGATATTGTCGGTCAGATCATGTTCGCCGAAGGTGATGTAGATTTTCTGGCCCTTGATCCGGTATTTGCCGGCATGTCCGCCCTCGGTGATCGGTTCGGCGGTGGAGCGCAGCGCGCCGACGTCGGAGCCAGCCTGCGGCTCGGTCAGGTTCATAGTGCCGGTCCAGGCGCCGGAAATAAGATTGGGCAGATATTGGGCTTTCTGCTCGTCGGATCCATGGACGTGGATGGCCTCGATCGCGCCGAAGCTGAGCATCGGGCACAGGGTGAAAGCGAAATTGGCAGCGCCGCAGGTTTCGAGGATCAGCGCCGAGAGCGAATAGGGCAGGCCCTGGCCGCCGAAATCTTCCGGGCCGTCAATCGATGCCCAGCCGCCTTCGACGAATTGTGCATAAGCGTCCTTGTAACCTTCTGGCATGGTCACGCTGCCATCCTTCCAGCGCGCACCGACCGTGTCGCCAATCCGATTGAGCGGTGCAAATTCTCCGGCCGCAAATTGTCCGATGCCTTCGACAATCGCTTCGACCATATCCTCGCTCGCACCGGCAAAACGGTCATGGCTCGCCAGTTCGCCGATATCGGCGATATGTTTGAGGACGAAATTCTGTTCGCGACCGGGGGCTGTAAAACTCATCTATTTGCTATCCGTTGTTGCCTGATTTTCCGCTGGGCTATAGCGCAGGGTCATGTCCGGCTCAAATGATCATATTGGCGGTGAAGCGCGCCGCTACGGCAATGCGACCATCGGCGAGGCCGCGGCCCGCTTGCGCGCGGGCGGACTGGTCGCGGTGCCGACTGAAACCGTCTATGGTCTGGCTGCCGATTCGACCAACGCAGCTGCGGTAGCGGAGATTTACCGGACAAAGGGGCGGCCGGATTTCAATCCGCTGATTGTCCATGTTCCGGATCTGGAAGCGGCCAAGCAACTCGGGCAATTTGACGAACTCGCAATTTGTTTCGCAGAGGCATTCTGGCCGGGGCCTTTGACGCTCGTGGTGCCAAAGAGCGGAAACTGTCCGGTCGCTGCCGCCGTTACCGCTGGTCTGGACACAATTGCACTGCGTTGTCCTGCGCATCCGGTGATGCGCGAATTGCTCCGGGAGTCAGGCCTGTTTCTAGCTGCACCATCGGCCAACCGCAGCGGCGGGATCAGCCCGACCACTGCCGATCATGTTGCGCGCAGTCTCGGCAGGGCGGCACCGATGATATTGGATGGTGGACCGTGTGAGCAGGGGATTGAGTCGACCATCGTAGCTATTGCTGACGATAACTACCGGATCTTGCGGCCTGGCCCGATAACGGCAGTGCAACTAGAAGCCATTGTTGGCAAACCACCGATATTGACAGTCACGGATCAAATCGAGGCTCCCGGACAGATGCTGTCCCACTATGCCCCGACGAAACCGCTTCGCCTCAATGCGAAAACTGCCGCTCCGGATGAATATCATATCGGCTTTGGACTGATATCGGGGGACCGAAACCTGTCGCCCCGGTCAGATCTTGCCGAAGCTGCGAGCTTTTTGTTCGCCGCGCTGCACGATGCGGACGCGAGCGAGATGCCGCGAATTGCCGTGGCACCGATTCCCGAGGACGGTATCGGTATTGCGCTGAATGATCGTCTGGGCCGGGCGGCAACCCCGGAATAACCCGCCTTTTACATAGTATTACAGGCCGCCTTACTTGAAGAGCATTCGCCCGGTGGCTTCGCCATGGGAGCCCGGAACGCGATCAAGGTCTTGCTCATCCTTGCTCTTTTTGCTGATCATTCGCGGCGCGGCCGATGGTCGGGCGCCAGCTGGCTTCGCATCTTTGGCGATCGGCCTGGGACTGACGCTGATCCACCTTATCAGCATCCCGGTAACCGACACTTCGGCTAATCCAGCCAGAAGTACCGGTCCCGCCCTGATCGGAGGCGGTATCGCATTTTCTCAGGTCTGGATTTTCCGGGTGGCACCAATCACTGGCGCAATTTTGGCGGAAATCGTCTATAAGATCATGGGTGGATCTGGCCAGGAGATCGTCGGCGCAAAAAATCAATACTGACTCTTTAATAACACATTTGGAGGGCCGGGATTAATAATCCGGCCCTTTTTTGTGTGATTTCGCAATTTTCTATTGGTCAGGGCCCGTTAGCGACTTAAGACAAATCCATTAGGGGTGGTAGTGCGCAATATGACGCTTGGCAGAACGATATTCTCGATTTTGATCGGTCTGGTTTGTTTGACCGGATGCAGCGTTAGCGAACCGGAAGCAAAACCCAAATCCACTGATCCGATTCCGGCGGCAGTGACCATTGTCCAGCCAGCCAGCGAGAGTGAAACCCTTAATGCCGCCGGGACGGTTCGCTTGCGCAGAGAAACATCACTGGGTTTTACCACCAGCGGCAAAGTTGCTTCGGTCCGTTACGAAGAAGGTGATAGAGTGAAGCGTGGTGCCGTTCTTGCGGCTCTGGACAACAGTACGGTTGCAGCGGACCTTAGCGCAGCACGCGCAGAACGAGATCGGGCTGAGTCCGAATATGCCAGAATCCAGAAATTGTTCAAAGATGGCTGGGTCACCAAATCGCGTCTCGAGCAGTCCGAGGCGGCGGCACGCGCTGCCCGGGCGCGAATCGAGTCTTCAGAATTTGCCAGCCGGACTTCTTATATCCGCGCACCCAGCAGTGGCATTATTCTGACACGCAATATCGATGCCGGGCAAATTGTAACGGCAGGCATGACCGGGTTGGTATTGGGAGAAATTGACAAAGGGTTTGTTCTGCGCGTGCCTATGACCGATTCCGATGCCGCCCGTTTGAGCGTCGGCATGCCCGCCAAGGTTCTGGTATCGGCTATTTCGGATGTGCCGTTCGATGCCGTCGTTAGCGAAAAAGACGGGCGGGCGGATGAGCGAACGGGAACATTCGAAGTGAGCTTCTCGCTTCCGGGCAGCGAACGGCTGCGTTCCGGTCAATTGGGCATGGTCTCAGTCCAGGTCGCTCGCGAGACATCGGCAACCTTTGCAATACCCGCCAACGCGATATTCGGTGTCCGTACCGGTGAAGGTCTGGTGTTCGTGGTCGATGACAAAAACCGGGTGAGGCAGCGCAATGTCGAGATTGGCAAATTGACCGACAAGAATCTTGAAATCCTGAGCGGGTTGGCGGCAGGCGAGATTATCGTGATTCGCGGTGTCGAGAAGCTGAGGAACGGCGATCTGATAAAGCCGATCCGGCCATCACGATGAGTGGTGTTTTGAATAACAAGGATTGTCGGGTCTGATATGCTTGCCCGCTTCGTCATTTCCCGCTGGCAGCTCAGTTCGGTCCTGTTCATCCTGCTCGCTTTGCTGGGAATAACCGCGCTCAGCGATATTCCCAAGGCAGTCGACCCCCATTTTCCTATCCCTGCGGTCAATATCATCGCAATTCAGCCTGGCGCTGATGCGCAGGAAATGGAAGAGACAGTCGCCAAGCCGATAGAAGATGTCGTCCAGAGTCTGGATGACATCGCGGAGGTGCGATCGACGAGTACGGATGGCGGAACGGTTATCCGGGTTGAATTCAGCCAGTGGTCGGGGGATGTCGACGGCTATTTCGATGACGTGGTGCGGGAAGTATCCGCGATCCGTGATCAAATGCCGGCAGAATTGCAGAAACTGGAATTCCGCAAGATCCGCACCACGGAGGCTGCCGTCATGCAAGTGGCTCTGGTCAGCGAAACGGCTTCGTGGCGGCGGATGGAAAAATATGCAGAAGATATGGTCGATGTATTCATGCGCAATCCTGGCGTCCGGGAATCCCGGATTTTTGGCCTGCCGCAGCCGGAAGTCAGCGTCGAGGTCATGCCGGACCGGTTGTCCGAACTCAGGGTTCCTGCCAGTGCGATTGCCGATGCCGTCCGCCAAGGAGGTGCAGACTTGCCAGGAGGCGCGGTGCAGAGCGGGGAGCGAAGGCTGAACGTCGAAGCTGGCGGGGCATTTCGGGATCTCGATGCCATTCGCGGATTGCCGCTCAGGGCGTCGAGTGGGTCACTTTTGACAGTGGGCGATGTCGCGGACGTTGGATGGGGTGCTGTGGAACAGCTCTACCGTACCCGCCACAATGGTCAGCGCGCGGTGTTTCTCAATGTTACGCAAAAAGATGCTGTTGATGTCACTCGCCTGAAAAAGGAACTGGATATCGTAATGGATCAGCAGCGACTGGTCTTGCCTCCGGATATAAAACTGGTCATGCAGTTCGACCAGAGTCGCGATGTGAAGCGGCGACTGAACGAACTGACTCGCGACTTCTCGATTGCCATCGCCTTGGTGATCTTCACGCTTTTGCCTCTGGGACTGCGGTCCTCGGGGATCGTCATGATATCGATCCCGCTCTCGCTCGCCTCGGGCTTGCTGGTCCTATATGCGATGGGATATAATCTCAGCCAGCTTTCCATCGCCGGATTTATTGTTTCCCTTGGTTTGCTGGTGGACGACAGCATTGTGGTCACAGAGAATATCGCCCGTCATCTACGAATGGGCAAGACAAGAGCCCAAGCCGCGATCGAGGCGAGCTTGGAAATTCGCGCAGCGGTGATTGGTTCGACGGCCGTTCTGGTGCTTGCTTTCGTGCCGTTGCTGTTTCTGCCCAGCGGTGCCGGATCCTATACCAGATCGTTCTTCATCGCCATTATCGCGACGGTGATTTCATCGCTGGTGATCTCCCTGTCTCTTATTCCGTTCCTCGCCAGTCGCATGCTTCGGCGGGATGAGAATCCCGAGGGGAATCGGGCGTTGCGCTGGGTAAATGACAAAATCCAGAGGTTCTATCGCCCTTTCCTGCACATCGCTTTGGGGGCACCGGTCAAGACCGTGGCACTGGCCATGGTTTTGTGCCTGTCCGCTTTTGCACTGATCCCGTCTTTGGGCTTTTCACTATTTCCCTTTGCTGACGCTCCCTATTTCCGGGTTTCGGTCGAAGCAGAGCAGGGCAGCAGCCTGGATCGTACTGACCGGATCGTGGCCGAAGTCACAAAAATTCTGGAAACCGAACCCAGTATAAAAGTGCGAGCGGAAAATATCGGAAACGGCAATCCACAAGTGTTTTACAATGTCGGACCGAAGGCCGAGCGCATCAACTATGGTGAAGTATTGGCGGTGCTGGACGAATGGGACACACGCGAAGGTCCGGAGATGATCGATAGATTGCGCAAGCAACTCGACCAGATTGCCGGCGCCCGGGTGAAGATCGAACTTTTTCAAAATGGTACGCCGGTGGAAGCGCCGATTGTTATCCGGGTCGCCGGCCCGGAATTGGACAAGCTCAAACAATTGTCCGGAACGATTGCCGATGTTTTGCGAAAAACGCCGGGCGCGCGCGATATTGTCAATCCGGTGGAAACCGACAAGATTGATCTGGACATCGGATTGAATGAAAAGAAAGCAGCGCTACTCAATATTCCATCCGGTGAACCGCGCCGTGCCATCCGGTTGGCAATCAGCGGCGAGCGCGCAGCATCTTTTCGCGACCAGGAGGGCGATAATTATCCCGTGACTGTTCGCTTCCCATTCGAGGACAATCTTCCAATATCGGTGCTAGAAAAAATCTATGTCGCCACGCGCACCGGCGATCCGGTGCCGCTAGCCCAGATAACAGATCCGAAGCTCACCAATGTGACCCCGCAAATCCAGCGTTACCAGTTGCAGCGAACGGTTCTGGTTACCGCTCAGGTCGACTTTGGTGAAATCCCTTCGACAGTCAACGACCGCGCTGTGGAGCAGCTGCAAGGGATTAAATTTCCAGAAGGCTATGAATGGTCGGTCGGCGGTGAAGCGGAGAAAATTGGTGAAACTTTTGGCAATTTCGGCCCCTTGATCCTTACCGCATTCATGCTCATGTTTGCGGTTCTGGTGGCTGAGTTCAGGCGGTTCCGTGAAACAATCGTGGTCGCCGGCGTCGTCCCTCTGGGCACTTTTGGCGGTATTCTCGCTCTTTTCTTTACCGGCAACTCGCTGAGCGTGATGGCCCTTATCGGGTTTATCGCGTTGATCGGAATTGAAATCAAGAACTCGATATTGCTGGTCGATTTTACCGCCCAGCTGCGGGATCAGGGCATGGAGTTGCGGGATGCGATTGAAAGGGCTGGCGAGGTCCGTTTCCTGCCGGTCCTGCTCACTTCGATCACCGCAATTGGCGGCTTGACCCCCCTCGCGCTCTGGGGTGGCGCGCTTTATGCACCGCTGGCTTCCATCATCATCGGGGGGTTGATCAGCTCGACCCTCTTGTCTCGCGTGGTAACACCCGCCATGTATCTTCTTGTCGCCAGGCGCGATGAAGAGAAGAAGAACGCAAATAGCGGGGGCGATGCAGTCACCGTGTAAGAGGAGTGTTTATGGCAAAGCAGGAAGCCATTGTTGCCGGTGGCTGTTTTTGGTGCACCGAAGCGGTGTTCAATGACATTGCCGGGGTGCAGTCGGTCGAAAGCGGCTACATCGGCGGCGAAAAGCTAGATCCTACTTATCGGGAGGTTTGTTCGGGTGCGACCGGCCATGCCGAAGCGATCAAGATCGGGTTTGATGACACGGTGGTGAGCTATTCCGACCTGCTCGACATTTTCTTCGCAACTCATGACCCGACCCAGCTCAATCGTCAGGGCAACGACATCGGCACTCAGTATCGTTCGGCGATTTTTCCGCTTGATGATGACCAGCGTGCCGAAGCGGAAGCGGCAATTGTCCGTGCTGGGGAGAGCCGGTCCGAACCGATTGTGACTACGATCGAAGGGCCTGCGCCCTGGTATGTTGCGGAAGATTATCATCAGCAATATTGGGCTGACGAGGGCCGCAGCAATCCTTATTGTGTCGCCACCATCCCGCCTAAGCTGCAAAAACTGCGCACCAGTTTTGCCGACAAGTTGAAGGATTAGGAGCAAGCCATGAAACCGATCAGAAAAGCCGTTTTCCCGGTCGCGGGCATGGGAACCCGGTTTCTGCCGGCGACCAAGGTGATGCCGAAGGAATTGTTCCCGATCGTCGACCGCCCGCTTCTGCAATATGCCGTGGATGAAGCACTGGAAGCCGGAATCGACCAGATGATTTTCATCAATGGTCGCGGCAAGGGGATGATCGAGGATCATTTCGATATGGCCTATGAACTGGAACGGACCATGGCCGACCGATCGAAAGATGGATCGGTGCTTGAGGGAACCCGTTTGCGGGCCGGCGACTGTGTCTTTGTCCGGCAGCAGGAGCCGCTCGGTCTCGGCCATGCCATCTGGTGCGCGCGGGACATTATCGGCGACGAGCCTTTTGCAATTTTTCTGCCCGACGAATTCATGGTCGGCTCTCCCGGCTGCATGAAGCAGATGGTAAGCGCCTATGAAAAGCTGGGCGGCAATATTGTTTGCGCGCTGGAAATCCCGATCGAGGATACCCCGTCTTACGGTGTCATTGACCCGGGTTACCGCGATGGTCCGATCACCGAGGTCAAAGGGCTCGTTGAAAAGCCGGCGGCGGGCACTGCGCCATCCAATCTGATCCTTCCGGGTCGCTATATCCTGCAACCCGAAGTGATGCGGATATTGGAAACGCAGGAAGCCGGTGCGGGGGGCGAAATCCAGCTGACCGATGCAATGGCGCAGATGATTGGCAAGCAGCCGTTCCACGGCATGACCTTTGACGGCAAACGCTATGATTGCGGATCGAAACAGGGCTATGTCGAAGCCAATCTGGCGATGGCACTGGCTCATCCGGAGATTGGCAGCGATATTCGGACCATGGCTGAGAAACTGCTGGCGCAATGACGGCCGGCTTCGCTATTCATGCGGAGCCGATCCCATTGGCCGCTCAAAGAATCTGAGGAATATTTCATGCGCATATCACCTATCTTATCGGCGGCTCTCATTCCTCTGCTATTGTCCGGCTGCGTCGCGAGCAAGATCATCACAGCGCCGTTCAAGGCTGCCGGAACGGTAGTTGAGACGGCCGTGGATGCGACCACACAGAGCCAGTCGGAGAAGGAAGAAGATCTGGGCCGTAAAGTGCTCGCTGACCGGAAGAACCAGCGGGATCTTTGTCTGGATGAAGCGCAGAACAAGGAAGAGCGCCGCAATTGCAAGGACGCTTACAACCGGTATGATTGAGTCAGTCTGTCTTGGCCAATAGTGGTGGCGGATATTTGCCCTCCACCGCCTTGGTAGCTGCCATTTTCGCCATTTCCTCTTCGAACAACTTCACCCGTTTTTTCCAGCGATAATGGGTTGAAGCGGAGAAAATGCCCTTACCATGCTCCTCTCCATAGCGGGTCCAGAAGCGCACTGCCGCTTGCGGGTCATAGCCGGCATTGGCCATCAACCATATCGATAAGCGATCCGCCTCGATTTCGGCGGCCTTGATCTCACCTGCACTTTTGCCAAATTGTCCGAAAAATCCCCGATTGACGTTTTTCGCATCAAGCTGTTCGCGGTGTTTCAGCAGATTATGAGCCAGTTCGTGGGCAACCACGGCAGCGAATTCATCGTCGTTCAGAAAATATTCCGCCAGACCTGATGAGACGCTGACCATTTTGCCATCGGCGCTAGCACTCCTGTCGGCACTGACCCGGATCTGGAACCGTCCCGGACATGTCATGACGCGCCCGACCGGAACAATCCGGCTGATGCCGCCGTGAGAGATCGTCAACTGGATATTATCCTCCGCAAGTGTATCTTCCAGTAGCTGATTGATAGCCGCGACCCTGCGATAGACCGGCTGTTCATTGGACAGTTCGGGATCGTCAATTGCAATGTCATCGACGGGTAGAGCGTTGATGGCAAACAGAGTGTCACCTGGTGACAATTTTGCGGTTTCGGCCGGACTGTGCGGAGCCACTGCAGTGATTCCTATCGAACCTTCAAAACCAAGGGCGAAGCGGGCGGTTGCCTGATCTGCATATTGTGCGACATCATTGAGCAACAGACCGGTTCTGGCGATTTTCTGATCGCAATAGGGTGCATTGGCATCGACCAGTCGATAACCGATGGCGTTCAACCGCTGGTCAAGCAGTTGCAGGCCCTTGATCGCCAAAATCATGTCGGCGCTGACCCCGTCATCAGCGGCTTCCTGTGCCGATAGTGGTCCGGCGAAGCTCAACGCCAGCAGAGAAATCCAGATTCTGATCATAAAGCCCATCTAGCCCGTTGCTCCTGTCGGCAGGTTGAACGCATTTTATATCGCATGATCGGTGAGGTTCCACCATCCCAATATCAACGCTGCACCGATCAGAACGATCGCGGCGATTTTCTGAAACAGCGGCTGTGCCTGATCGGCATTGCCCAGATTGCGAGCCTTGGAAGCGAGAGCGGAGTAGAAGGTCAGGCCGGTGGTTTCCGTTATGACGGTCAATCCAGCCAATATCGCAAATTGCAGCATCACATTGCCATCGGGATCGATGAATGGCGGGATGAACGCGGTGTAGAACAGGAGTGCCTTGGGATTGGACATATGCACCGCCAGACCATTGAGAAATCCTTTGCGGAAACCGGCGCTCTTCGCTGATTGTCTGGCAAGAGCGCTGGTGCTGCCCCTCAGCATCTGAAACGCCATCCAGGCCAGATAGGCGACACCGATCCAGCGAAGAATGGCATAAGCAGTCGGAACGGCATTGATCAGTGCAATCAGACCAAAAGCGGTCAGGCCATACCAGATGAAATTTCCGATATTCACGCCCACGATCGGTCCAAGCGCGCCGCGCATTCCCCCTGCCGGACCATGGGGCAGGGCATGGCTGACGGCGACCATTGTTGCCGGCCCCGGGGTGAGACAAAACATCAGGTCGGTGATCAAAAAAAGGAATATGGTTTCGAGCGGCATTAATTTTCGGACCTGTTTTCCTGATGAACTTTACAAACTTTACAGTGTAAGAGAAAAATATTCCTGACCTGCAAAATTTAGCTAAAAACGCGCCGGTCGGACCATCCAGATTGCCCATCGGGAAGAAGCTTGTTGCAATTGGGCCATATCTGCATTTCTTTGGTCATCAGGGAAAGATACAAAATCCCGATGATGTAGGACAGCGAAATGACGTGGTCTCAGTGCCGTTTGCTCTTGGCTAGCGCAAATTGTCCTTCAGAAAGTCCACCAGTGCATCGACCCGGGCCGGTCGCAAGGGGGAAGGGGGCATGACGATATTGAGGGCGATATCCCCGATGTGACAACCCGGAAGAATATCGACCAGCTCTCCTGCATCCAGTGCCTTTTGACACAGAAAATCGGGCAGATAGCCGATTCCGCGTCCGGCTATCAGCGCCGGGAGCATGACATCCCCATTATTGCTGCGGAACCGGCATTTGGGGCGTACGTTCGTCATCTGCTCATCCGGGCCCGTGATTTGCCATATCTCCGGGATCGGCGTGTTCGAATAGATGAAGCAATCATGGTCGTTCAGGTCAGCCGGAGTTGATGGCTGGCCCTTGCGCTCGACATAGCTCGGGGCGGCAATGAAATAGCCGTCCATCTTGCGCAACCGGATAGCCCGCAGGCTGCTGTCGGGGAGCGCGCCGATCCGGATGGCGCAATCAAAGCCTTCCTCGACCAGATCAACCCGCGCATCATTGAGCTGCAGGTCAACGGTGATCTCGGGATAGGCGCACATGAAGTCGGCGATCACCGGTGCGAGATGCGAGAGGCCGTAGCTGAGCGGCGCGGCCAGACGCACCTGTCCCTGCAACAAATGGGTGGTATCGCGCGCGGCCTCCATCGCCGCCTCGCCGTCACGGGCGATCTGCTGGGCATGATGGAGAAGCGACTTGCCTGCAGTGGACAGGGAAATCTTGCGCGATGTGCGGTGGAACAGGACGGTGCCGAGCGACTGTTCCAGCCGAGAGATCGCTTTCGAGATTGTCGGTTTGGAAAGCGCGAGTTCTTGTGCGGCGGCGGTGAAGCTGCCCAGCCGCGCAACCGCTGCAAATATCGCCCATGCTTCATAATCGGGTAGTGCCATGGCGACATATTAGATAACTATTGGAAACAATCAAATTCAATATTGGCTATTTTGGAAACATAGTCGGCGGCCTATCTCCATCTCAAGCAGAGTGGGAACACGAACCACTCGAACAGGAGAAACACAATGATCGAGAAACGAGAGTTCAAGGATCTTGCCCATGTTGATCATGAATGGCTGCAGGCCCGCCATCATTTTTCCTTTGGCAATTATTGGGACCCGGCCCGCATGGGTTTTGGACCGATCCGGGTGTGGAATGATGACGAAATCAAGCCGAAGACCGGATTTCCGATGCACGGCCACAAGGATATGGAAATCATCACCTATGTCCGCGAAGGGGCGATTACCCACCGCGACAATATGGGCAATGAAGGCCGTACCGAGGCCGGTGATGTCCAGGTGATGAGCGCCGGCACCGGCGTGATGCACAGCGAATATAATCTGGAGGACGAACAGACCCGCCTGTTCCAGATCTGGATCGAACCGCGCGCCGCGGGCGGTGCTCCCCGCTGGGATGCGAAAGCCTTCCCCAAGGGCGATCGCTCCGGTCAGCTGGAAATTCTGGCTAGCGGCTTCGAGGAGGACATCAAGCATGGTGCGCTGATGATAGGGGCGGATGCACGCCTCTATGGCGCCACGCTCAGCGCAGGCACGACGATCGCGCATCAGATTGCCGATGGCGCCCATGTCTATCTGGTCGGCTCCACCGGTCAGATCCGGGTCAATGGCGAGCTTGTTGGTCCGCGCGATTCTCTGGCGATCCGGGATGTCTCGTCACTACAGATTGAAGCGATTGACGAGGCCGAATTTGTCTTTGTCGAAGCGTGGGAGCCCTCAAACTAACTCCCCGCTCGCGGAGGGGCGCTCCCTATCCCCTGATCCCAGAGCGTCCCTCCATTTTTTTCGTCTTATTACACAGCAAAAGGAACAATTTCATGACCCAGTCCACAAACATCCTCCGTATCGACGCCAGTGCCCGCAAAGTCGGCTCATCGTCCCGCGCCCTGACCGATGCCCTTATGGAAAGGCTCGCTCCAGACAATATCGTCACCCGCGATCTTACCGAGGTCCTGCCCTTCGTGACGGAGGATTGGGTGCGCGCGAACTTCACCGACGAAAACGAAAGAACCGAAGCCCAAAAGGCGGAGCTGGCCTTGTCGGACTCCCTGGTCGATGAACTGATCGCAGCCGACACGCTGGTGATTGGAACGCCGATTTATAATTTCGCTGTACCGGCGGCGCTCAAGGCATGGATCGACCTGATCGCCCGTGCCCGCAAGACCTTCCACTATACTGCCAATGGCCCAGAAGGCTTGCTCAGCGGCAAGAAAGCTTATGTGCTGATCGCATCGGGCGGCACCGAAGTCGGCAGCGAGATTGACTTCGCATCCGGCTATTTGCGGCATGTGCTGAGCTTTGTAGGTATCACTGATGTAACGATCATCGCGGCGGACCAGCAGATGATGAAGGGTGAAGCAGCACTCGACCAGGCGCTGGAGAAAGTGGCAGCAGCCTGATCCGTATTGCGGTCGATAAGATCAGGGAGTCCGTCAGCGATCCACTGACGGACTTTTTTCCAATAACACAAAGAGTCTTGGAAACCATGCCCGCTTTGTGCCAACCCATTTACGGGTCGCGCCAACAAAAGTGGGGAATCCATGAAATTTCTAAACAGAGCGGCGGCAATGGGTCTGACCGTTGCCGCGCTGGGATCGACATCCCTGATCTTTTCCGAAGCAGCGCTGGCCCAGCGGCAGCAGCAGGGTGTGAACGGATATAATGTCTCGGAGGCGCGGTTCAACGGCGGGCTGTTTCGGGAAACCGGCAGGGGGCACTGGACCGAATATGGTACCGATGGCAGAGTGAAGTTCACATTCAACGAAACCGGGCGCGATGACTGGTCGGTCTATCTCAACGATCCTTCGCGCAATGTGCAGTTGCAGATCGATATTCACCGCAAATGGATCCGACTTGGCGACAATGGAGGTCCCAAGCGCGACTTCTATCCGATAGCCAGCGCTTTTCGCAACGAAGGCCGGATGCGACCACCGCGTTCAGCGCCAAGCGCCCTGACAGATGGCCGCAACGTCCAGCAGGTATTTTTTTCCGGCGGCAGTTTCAGGCAGACCGGCCCGGGGCGCTGGACAGAATATAATGTCCAGGGCCGGGCAATGTTTGAATTCGCCGAAACCGGGCGGGACCAGTGGTCGGTCTATCTGAATGACAGCTCACGCAATATACAGTTGCAACTGGACCTCCATCGCAAATGGGTCGGCTATGGCCAGAATGGCGGTGCCAAGTCCGATCTTTACCAAATTACATCGACTTCGCGGCAAAAGACGGCCTCTCGCCCGACGCCGCGTCCGGCTCCCCCTCCGGCCAGCAGGACCCGTAACGTGAATGCCGGGCCAATCTGGAGCCAGCAGGATGCGCGGACAAAATGTCCGGCGGTCGCGGCCTCGCAGGGTGGTGAGTGGACTGGCCAGTGGCGGACCACTGTGCAGGGCCGGATGTCGGTGTGCGAGATCAGATTCTAGCGGACAGTACTGCTCGCGCCTGTCTCACCAACATGAAAAAGGCCCTGCTGGATTGTCTCCAGCGGGGCCTTTTTTAATTCGGTTTCAGACGAGGAAGACTATTCTTCTTTATCTTCATCGCTCTGGGCGGCTTCGGTGTCGCTTGCCTCGATGCCTTCACCCATGGTTTTTGCCATGTGTGAATCGCCCGTTGCAGCTTCATCGCCTTGCGCCAGTTCGGCAGCATGCTGTTCTTCGGAGCTATCCGCAGCAATCAAGACTTCCTCGACCGGTGTTTCGCCGAACACGTCAGCAGCGGTTGGCTCTGCTTCGGCAGCCGGTGCAGCAGCCGCGGCATTTGCCACTTCTTCCGCCTTCAGATCAGCCGCAGCCTGCATCGCGTCGAGCATTTTCTGCTGTTGCGCCCGCAATGCCGCATCGCGGCTGGTTGCCGCGATCCGCGCACGGTTCATGCCCGCACCGGTACCGGCCGGGATCAGGCGACCAACGATCACATTTTCCTTGAGACCGATCAGTTGATCCTTCTTGCCCTCGACAGCCGCCTGGGTAAGCACCCGGGTGGTTTCCTGGAAAGAAGCCGCAGAGATGAAGCTGCGGGTCTGCAAGCTCGCCTTGGTGATACCGAGAAGAACGGGCTTGCCGGCAGCAGGTTCCTGCTTCTTGGTCAGCTTGGCGTTATATTCCAGCATCTCTTCAAGATCGACCTGTTCGCCCGGAAGAAGCGTCGTATCGCCGCCATTGGTGATTTCAACTTTCTGCAGCATCTGACGAACGATCGTCTCGATATGCTTGTCGTTGATTTTCACGCCCTGCAGACGATAGACTTCCTGAATTTCCGAAACGAGATATTCGGCCAGCGCCTCTACCCCGAGAACTTCAAGAATATCATGTGGATCCGGAGAACCGGAAACGAGGTTGTCGCCCTTCTTGACGAAATCGCCTTCCTGTACGTCGATGACTTTCGTCTTCGGCACCAGATATTCGACTGGTTCGCCCTCTTCCGGAACAATCGCGATCTTGCGTTTCGCTTTATAGTCCCGAACGAATTCAATCCGTCCGTCGATTTTCGCGATGATCGAATTGTCCTTCGGAATACGCGCTTCGAACAGTTCGGCCACACGTGGCAGACCACCCGTAATGTCGCGGGTTTTCGCAGCTTCGCGAGAAACACGCGCCAGCACGTCACCGGCAGCAACCTTGGCACCGTCTTCAACCGACAGGGTTGCGCCATTGGCGAGCATGTAGCGACCGGATTCACCGCTATTCTCATCCAGCAGGGTGAGGCGGGGACGAAGGTCTTCCTTGTTGGCTCCACGACCCGAAGCACGATATTCCGTGATCACACGCTGTGCGATACCGGTGGCTTCATCGGTCTGTTCGGTCATCGTCTTGCCTTCGATGACGTCCTGGAACTTGATGACACCCGGTTTCTCGGTGATCATCGGCATGGTGAACGGATCCCATTCGGCCAGACGATCGCCCAGTTTTACCTTGGCGCCGTCCTTGATCAGCACGCTGGTACCATAAGGCACCTTGTCGGCAGAGCGTTCGCGACCGTCATTGTCGATCACGGCGATGATACCGCTACGTGCCAGCGACAGGAAGCGTCCGTTCTTGTCTTCGATGACCGGCATGTCACGATATTCGACCACACCTTCTGCCACCGATTCCAGATTGGACTGCTCGTTGAGCTGTGCCGCGCCGCCGATGTGGAAGGTCCGCATCGTCAGCTGCGTGCCTGGCTCACCGATCGACTGGGCTGCGATAACGCCAACCGCTTCACCGATATTCACCGGTGTACCGCGAGCAAGATCACGACCGTAGCAGGTGCCGCAGACGCCCATTTTGGATTCGCAGACCAGCGGTGAACGAATGCGCGCGGACTGGATGCCGAGCTCCTCGATCACGACGATAGCCGCTTCGTCCAGCAACGTGCCGGATTTGATCACAACGCTGTCGTCTTTGCTGTCGACAATATCTTCGGCCATGGTGCGGCCCAGGATACGTTCGCCAAGCGATGCGATAACCGAACCGCCCTGGACGATGGCTTTCATCTCCAGCGCGTTTTCGGTGCCGCAATCTTCTTCGACGATCGTGCAATCCTGTGAAACGTCAACCAGACGACGGGTCAGATAACCCGAGTTGGCCGTTTTCAACGCCGTATCCGCAAGGCCCTTACGCGCCCCGTGAGTGGAGTTAAAATATTCCAGAACCGTCAGGCCTTCCTTAAAGTTCGAGATAATTGGTGTTTCAATAATCTCGCCGGAAGGTTTCGCCATCAGGCCGCGCATGCCGCCCAGCTGCTTCATCTGGGCTGGCGAACCACGGGCGCCGGAGTGGCTCATCATGTAGATTGCGTTGATCTCGCGCTCGCGGCCATGTTCGTCCTCTGGCGTCGCGGCCAGCTCGTCCATCATCGCGTTCGCAACCGTGTCACCACAGCGGGACCAGGCGTCGATCACCTTGTTGTATTTTTCCTGCTGGGTAATCAGACCATCCTGATATTGCTGTTCATAATCAGCCACCAGGGTACGGGTTTCTTCAACCGTCTTGTCCTTGGAATCCGGAATGATCATGTCATCCTTGCCGAAGGAGATGCCGGCACGACAAGCGTGGCGGAAGCCAAGACCCATGATCGCATCGGCGAACAGGACCGTGTCTTTCTGACCGGTATGACGATAGACTTGGTCAATCACGTCGCCGACTTCTTTCTTGGTCAGCAAGCGGTTGACGATGTCGAACGGCACCAGGTGCGATTTCGGCAGACATTCGGCGATCAGCAGACGGCCCGGGGTGGTTTCGAAACGCTTGAGAATCGGCTTGCCGTCCTCGTCGGTTTGCGGAACCCGGGTGGTGATCTTGGAGTGCAGGGTTACTGCGCCAATTTCCAGTGCCTGATGCACTTCGGCCATATCGGCCAGCAACATGCCTTCACCCGGCTCGCCTTTGCGATCCATTGTAAGATAATAGATGCCGAGAACCATATCCTGCGAAGGAACGATGATTGGCTTGCCGTTTGCAGGTGACAGGATGTTGTTGGTCGACATCATCAGGACACGTGCTTCCAGCTGCGCCTCGAGGCTCAGCGGAACGTGGACAGCCATTTGGTCACCGTCAAAGTCGGCGTTGAAGGCGGAGCAGACCAGCGGGTGAAGCTGGATGGCCTTGCCTTCGATCAATACCGGTTCGAATGCCTGGATGCCGAGACGGTGAAGCGTTGGTGCGCGGTTCAGCATCACCGGATGCTCGCGGATCACTTCTTCCAGAATGTCCCAGACTTCCTTGCGCTCTTTTTCGACCCATTTCTTGGCCTGCTTGAGCGTCATCGAAAGGCCCTTGGCGTCAAGGCGTGCGTAGATGAACGGCTTGAACAGCTCCAGAGCCATTTTCTTCGGCAGACCGCATTGATGCAATTTCAGCTCAGGACCGGTCACGATGACCGAACGACCGGAATAGTCGACGCGCTTGCCGAGAAGGTTCTGACGGAAACGACCCTGCTTGCCCTTGAGCATGTCGGACAGCGATTTCAGCGGGCGCTTGTTGGCACCGGTGATGGTCCGGCCACGACGGCCATTGTCGAACAATGCATCGACCGATTCCTGAAGCATGCGCTTCTCGTTACGGACGATGATATCCGGCGCGCGCAGTTCCATCAGGCGTTTCAAGCGGTTGTTCCGGTTGATGACGCGGCGATAGAGGTCGTTGAGATCGGAGGTCGCGAAACGGCCGCCATCCAGAGGCACCAGCGGGCGCAGCTCGGGTGGGATCACAGGAATGATTTCGAGGATCATCCATTCCGGCTTGTTGCCGGAATCGATGAAGCTTTCGACCACTTTCAGGCGTTTGATGATCTTCTTTGGTTTCAGCGTCGACTTGGTGGTCCGCAGATCTTCCATCAGATCGTCGCGTTCCTGCTTCAGGTCGAGGTCCTGCAACATGATCTTGACCGCTTCTGCACCGATACCGGCAGAGAAAGCGTCTTCGCCATATTCATCCTGCGCTTCGAGCATTTCGTCTTCGGTCAGCAGCTGGAATTTTTCCAGAGCCGTCAAACCGGGCTCGATAACCACATAGCTTTCGAAATAGAGCACGCGTTCCAGCTGCTTGAGCTGCATGTCGAGCAACAGGCCGATGCGCGATGGCAGCGATTTCAGGAACCAGATATGTGCAACCGGAGCAGCAAGGTCGATATGGCCCATGCGTTCGCGGCGAACCTTGGTTACCGTGACTTCGACACCGCATTTTTCGCAGACGATGCCTTTATATTTCATGCGCTTGTACTTGCCGCACAGGCATTCGTAATCCTTTACCGGACCAAAGATGCGCGCGCAGAACAGGCCGTCACGTTCTGGCTTGAACGTCCGGTAGTTGATGGTTTCCGGCTTCTTGATCTCACCGAATGACCAGCTGCGGATACGCTCTGGTGAAGCCAGGCCGATCTGGATCTGGTCAAATGTTTCCGGTTTTGCGATCGGATTTGCAAAATTTGTTACTTGGTTCATGTCTTAATTCCTCTTGGGCTTTCGCCCACATTTGAAATGCTGGGTGGTTTGAAGCTAGGGCTTCATTCCGCCGCTATCGCAATACCGTCATCATCCCCTTCTTCATCTTCGTCACCGAAGCTGGAGAGCTGGATGTTGAGGCCAAGCGACCGCATTTCCTTGACCAGAACGTTAAAGCTTTCCGGAACGCCGGCCTCGAACGTATCGTCTCCCTTGACGATTGCTTCGTAAACCTTGGTCCGGCCGATTACGTCATCGGACTTGACCGTCAGCATTTCCTGCAGCGTGTAAGCCGCGCCGTAAGCCTGCAGTGCCCAGACTTCCATTTCCCCGAAACGCTGTCCGCCAAACTGGGCTTTACCGCCGAGAGGCTGCTGCGTGACAAGGCTGTAGGGGCCAATCGAACGCGCATGGATCTTGTCGTCGACCAGATGGTGCAGTTTGAGCATGTAAATATAGCCCACTGTCACCTTGCGATCGAACTTGTCACCGGTCCGGCCATCATAAAGATTGACCTGACCGCTGCGATCCAGACCTGCTAGTTCCAGCATGTCGGAAATATCGCCTTCATGCGCACCGTCAAATACCGGGGTTCCCATCGGGACACCGTGACGCAAATGGCCAACCATTTCGACGATCTCGGCGGTATCGCGGCTATCGATATCTTCATGATATTGTTCGCCGTAGATAACCTTGAGCCGTTCCTTGACTGCGTCTGGTGGCGGTGCTGCCTGTGGATCGGGGTTAGCCAATTTCCACTCTTCGAGAGCTTCGGTAACCTGTTGGCCAAGACCACGTGCGGCCCAGCCCAAGTGGGTTTCGAAAATCTGTCCGACGTTCATTCGCGAAGGCACACCGAGAGGGTTGAGCACGATGTCAACCGGAGTACCATCTTCGAGGAACGGCATGTCTTCCTGCGGCAGAATCCGGGAGATAACCCCCTTGTTGCCGTGACGGCCAGCCATTTTGTCGCCTGGTTGCAGCTTGCGCTTCACCGCAACAAAGACCTTGACCATCTTCAGCACGCCCGGTGCGAGCTCGTCGCCACGTTCCAGCTTCTCACGACGGTCTTCGAACCGTTCGTTGATCAGCTTGATCGCTTCGTCATATTGTTGACGCGTGGCTTCGAAATCGGACTGAACCTGATCGTCCTTGACCGCAATCTTCCACCAGTCGACCTGTTCCAGTTCGGACAGGCTTTCTTCGGTGATCGATGCGCCCTTTTTCATAGGCTTCGGCGCGGAAGTCGCGGTCTGGCCGATCAGCATGTCTTTCAGCGTATTGAAAGTTGCGCGGTTCAGAATGGCGCGTTCGTCGTCGCGATCCTTCGTAAAACGTGCAATTTCTTCGCGTTCGATCGCCAGTGCGCGTTCGTCTTTGTCGATGCCGTGACGGTTGAACACACGAACCTCGACAACCGTACCGGCAACGCCGGGAGGCAGACGCAAGGAGGTATCGCGAACGTCAGATGCTTTTTCACCGAAGATGGCGCGGAGAAGTTTTTCTTCCGGCGTCATTGGCGATTCACCCTTGGGCGTGATCTTGCCGACGAGAATATCGCCCGGCTCGATTTCCGCACCAATATAGACAATGCCGGCTTCGTCGAGGTTGCGCAGGGCTTCCTCGCCGACGTTTGGAATGTCGCGGGTGATATCTTCAGGTCCGAGCTTGGTGTCGCGGGCCATGACTTCAAATTCTTCGATATGGATCGATGTGAAGACGTCGTCTTTCACGATCCGTTCGGAGATGAGAATACTATCCTCGTAGTTGTAGCCATTCCAGGGCATGAAGGCGACGAGGCTGTTCTTGCCCAGCGCCAATTCGCCCATATCGGTGGATGGACCGTCAGCAATCGTATCGCCCTGCTGAACAATTTCACCAACCTTCACCAGCGGACGCTGGTTGATGCAGGTATTCTGGTTGGACCGCTGGAATTTCTGCAGCGTGTAAATGTCCACACCGGACCGTCCGGCTTCGACAGCACCCGAAGCGCGGATGACGATGCGGGTGGCATCCACCTGATCGACGATACCGGCGCGTCGCGCAGCAATCGCAGCACCAGAGTCGCGGGCCACGGTTTCTTCCATGCCGGTGCCGACAAACGGTGCTTCGGCTTTCACCAGCGGCACAGCCTGACGTTGCATGTTCGATCCCATGAGCGCGCGGTTGGCGTCATCATTTTCCAGGAATGGAATGAGCGAGGCAGCAACCGACACCAGCTGTTTCGGGCTGACGTCCATCAGGGTAATGATGTCGCGTGGCGCCATCAGGAATTCGCCAGCCTGACGAGAGGAAACGATTTCCTCGACAAAGCTGCCGTCTTCGGTGAGGTCGGCGTTCGCCTGAGCGACAGTATGCTTCTGCTCTTCCATGGCGGAGAGATAGACCACATCGTCAGTCACTTTATTGTCCACGACTTTCCGATATGGCGTTTCGATGAAGCCATATTGATTGACGCGGCTGAAGGATGCCAGCGAGTTGATCAGACCGATGTTCGGGCCTTCAGGCGTTTCAATCGGGCAGATACGGCCATAATGGGTCGGGTGAACGTCGCGGACTTCAAAGCCGGCACGTTCACGGGTCAGACCACCGGGGCCCAATGCTGATACGCGACGTTTATGGGTGACTTCCGAAAGCGGGTTGGTCTGATCCATGAACTGCGACAGCTGCGAGGAGCCGAAGAATTCACGAACGGTCGCAACCGCAGGCTTCGCATTGATCAGGTCGTTCGGCATCACGGTGGATACGTCGACGCTGCTCATGCGCTCCTTGACGGCGCGCTCCATGCGGAGAAGGCCGACGCGATACTGGTTTTCCAGCAGCTCGCCAACAGAACGGACACGGCGGTTGCCGAGGTTGTCGATATCATCGACTTCGCCCTTGCCATCTTTCAGATCGACGAGGGTTTTGACAACAGCGAGAATGTCTTCCTTGCGCAGGATTGTGTAATCAGCCGGCGCATCCAGTTCGAGGCGCATGTTGAGTTTTACGCGGCCCACGGCGCTAAGGTCATAGCGTTCTGGGTCGAAGAACAGGCCTTCGAACAAGGCTTCTGCGGTTTCGCGCGTTGGTGGTTCACCAGGGCGCATGACACGGTAGATGTCGGAAAGCGCGCCATCACGGTCTTCGGCCTTGTCGACCTTCAGCGTGTTGCGGATCCAGGGACCGGTTGTGACATGGTCGATGTCGAGCAGTTCGAGCGCATCGATGCCCGCATTGTCAATCTTCTCGAGATTTTCTGCGGTCACTTCGTCACCGGCTTCGATGTAAATCTCGCCGGTTTTCTCGTTGATCAGGTCAAAGGCGCTGTAGCGACCAAAAATTTCCTCGGTCGGGATGACGATGTTTTGCATGCCATCGGATTCAGCCTTTTTCGCGGCGCGAGGCGTGATCTTGGTGGCTGCTTCAAAAACGACTTCGCCGCTCTGTGCGTCAACGATATCAAAAGTTGGCTTAATTCCGCGCCATTGCTCGGCTACGAAAGGAATGGTCCAGCCGTCTTTGGCGCGCTTGTAAACGATGCGTTCGTAGAACAGGTTGAGGATATCTTCTTCCGAATAGCCCTGCTTGACGATCTTGACGATTTCGGCGCTCTTGGTGCGCCCTTCGTCTTCGATCTTGCCGCCGTTAAACTCGATCGCGCCCATCGGTTCGCGGATGGTGATCAGATTGCCGTCGATTTCGAGAATTTCGGCAGGCTGCTTCATGCCGCCGACACGAACCATTTCACCGGCCTTGAAATCAGGCTTCTTTTCTTTGACTTCAAGAATGGCATCGCCGAGCGAACGCAGCAATGCGGTCACTGGCAGCTTGCGCTTGCGGTCAATACGGACGTTGACGATGTCTTTTGCGTCAAATTCAAAGTCGAGCCAGCTGCCGCGGTAAGGAATGACGCGGGCGGCGAAGAGGAATTTACCGGACGAGTGGGTCTTGCCGCGGTCATGGTCAAACAGGACACCGGGCGAACGGTGCATCTGGCTGACAATAACGCGCTCTGTGCCGTTGATGACGAACGTGCCGTTCTTGGTCATCAAGGGCATGTCGCCCATGTAAACGTCTTGCTCTTTAATATCGAGAACCGAGCGCGCTTCCGTTTCGGGGTCGACCTCGAACACGATCAGGCGAAGGGTAACCTTCATCGGCGCGGCATAGGTGATGCCCCGCTGACGGCATTCTTCAACATTATATTTGGGATCTTCGAGCTGATAGTTGACGAAGTCCATTTCGGCGGTGCCGGCAAAATCGCGGATCGGGAAAACGCTGCGCAGCGTTTTTTCGAGGCCGGAGACATATCCGATCGAGGGATCCGAGCGCAGAAACTGTTCATATGATTCGCGCTGAACCTCGATGAGATTCGGCATCTCGATGACTTCGTGAATATCGCCGAAGATCTTGCGAATGCGTTTCTTGCGGGTGGGGGTCGGAGCCGTCGTTTTGACCGAAGCTGCTTGGGTAGCCATATAATTTTGCCTTCTCGCCATCGCCGGAAAACCGGCGGAAAATCAATTTATGGAGGCGCTTCAAGACAACAAAAGCCGCATGTCTCCCAAAGTGGGAAACTGCAGCTTTTTAGCGTCCTGAAAACCGTGCAAATTTCATTTCTTCTGGCGCGCCGCGCGACTGCACGCCCTGTCTCGAAATCTGTGGTGAGAGCGGGATATAGGGATATGTTGGATTTCGGTCAAGAGCGCGTGTCGGAGATTGTCTCCGCCAATGGCGCCCTGATGCCTTGACGGCTTTCAATTCTGTTTCGAGTCTGCTCTGTTTTGCCATCTAGCTGATCCCCAAATGCGGATCAGGCGGTCTACACGTTCCCTGAAATCTCCAGTCAGACTGCGAGCATTGGCGCATTGCTTCTTCTCGACCATGCAGGCCTCGCCGGTGTCGAGCCGCAAAGACGTAATGTTCGATGCGCCTTCAGCAATGCCGATCTGCGTGGGGCGTTCGAGATCGCCGACCGTCATCAGCACCGGTTTTGCCGCGATATGCGGTTTTTCAGCTTTGAGCAGCGACAATATGATGGCGCGATAATCGCTCATGCCAATGGCGCCGTCGGTTGTTAAGCCTGGGCGGTTGGTAACCAGAAAAGTACCGTTCTGGCGGACATTGATATGATGGCCATGGCCCAGGAAGCCGTCTTCAAACAGGTCTTCGCCATGATCGCCGGTTATGACAACCACGCTATTGTCCCATATGCCATCCCGCTTCAGCCGGGAAACCAGTTCGCCCAGCTGCTGGTCCGAATAATGGACCGCGTTCCAGTAGGTCTGCTGCAGCCGGTCCCGATTGCCGGCGTTGATTTCGGACCGGGGCAAAGGCCGGTCGGTCAGGTTGAGCGGCATTCCCATGTGATAATAAGGGAAATGCGGTGACTGGAAATTGAAATAGAGAAATTGCGGCTGGGCCCATTTTGAGGGCCGCTGATAGTGGTCCGCAAAGGCGTTCAGAATATGCTTCTCGTCGACAAGGATCGAGCCTTGCGCGCCATTGCTGAAAGCGCGCTGATCTTTCAGCTTTTCTCCATCGATGAAAATATCGGCATTGTCGCGCATGCCAACGGTTTCTGAAATATCACCAAAATCTTCCGGCTGGCCGGAGAAAACGGCAATTTCATAGCCGCTGGATTTGAGCTCGCGGAACAGCGAGGGAGAGCCTTTTTCCGGTTGCAGGGCACCGCCAAACAGGGATTTGAGCGATGCGGTGGTAAAGCCGACATGGCTGAAGGTTGGCGAGATAATGCTGCCGGTTTTTGCAATGGCTTCGAGATTGGGCGCCACCGGCGTGCCGTTGATTCGCTTGCCGATCGCGTCATATCGGGCGCTTTCCATCACAATCAGGATGAGGTGAGGGCGTTTGCCCGATATCAGGGTGATGGGCGGTTGTGGGACCATCGGCACCAGTTGCAGATCGCCGCCATAGCCATCCTCGTCGATCCCGTTTCCCGGTATGTCCAGTGCCAGCGGATAGCGCGAGCTGTTGAACGGGTGCCGGTCCGGCATGCTGGAGATCCAGCCATAGCCGTCATTGTCGAAATCGGTAATCTTGTCGGCAGCCTCTGTGAACAGGCCCCAGGCGAGCGTGCGGTTCAGGCCATTTTGCGCGTCCGTCGAAGCTGCGGGAACCGCAATGGCAAGTGCCAGGGTCGAGACAGTTAGTCCGATGGCCAAGCGGCCATAAGCTGGCCATGTGACATGACTGGCGCGGACCGGGAATGTGCGGGCTAGCTTCCGGAAGACATGAATATAGGCGATCAGACCGAGAGCCAGTCCGGCAATACCGATGAAAATTTCGTTGGAGACAAATAATATGGCGTCGGTCAGGCTGCCGCCGCCTAGATTGGCCATCAGGGCAAAGCTCATCGTGTCACTGAAATATTGGTGCAGCTGAAATGTCACGGTGAGCAGCAACACATAGGTTGCGGCGACGATGGTCGCCAGAAAATACAGGGGCGGCCAGGACTTGGTGTTTCTGAAAAGCCGGACAATGACCCACCAGATAGCCAGGATCAGCAGCGCCATCGAACTAATATAGCCGAGCAGGAAAATGAACCGCTCGGTAAGCGTGTCAACCGCCTGCGACTGGCCAAAACCGCCGGTAAATAATCCATATTTACGGTCTGTAAGGGCGAGTTCCAGCACGCCAAGAACGCCCATAAGAGCGAGGATCACGCCGCAGGGCAATTTCCGCAGCATGGCGCTTTTGGTGAAAAAGTCTTTCATCCGCTTGTGTCTTGAATCCCGCCTGTCATCCGAGCTGGAGAGCTAGCAGAAGCGGGTAAAAGGCAGGTTAAGCACAATTCATCCTGTTTATGCTGACTGTGCCGAAGCCTGGCCCTCGCCGAAATCCGTCATCAAGATTACGTTTCTGACCTTATCGAGCTCATATTCGATCTGGCCGTCCAGGATCAGCATCGCCAGCCCGTGGACCAGCGACCAGGCGTGGAGTGCGGCGGTGGCTCGTTTCTCTAATGACATGTCCTCGGGCATCATCGCTGTGATCCCGGCACGGAGCTGGAAGAAGGCTTCGCCCATCGCGCTAGGGTCGTCGGCGGCGAGATCGACCTTGCCGACACGATTGTAGATCAACCGCAGCAAGGCGGGGTTTTCTACCGCCCATTTGACATAGGTAACGCCGACCTCGCCGAAGCCGTCGCGGCCGCCGCCCGCCGCTTTGGCGGCTTCCGCCTGGTTCCGGCCCAGCCGGTTGAGGCCTTCCAGCGCCAGAGCGTCGAGCAGGGCATCCTTGTTCGGGAAATGGCGGTAAAGTGCGGTTGCCGAGACTCCGAGATCGCGGGCAAGCGCACGCAATCCTAGATCCGGCTGTTCCTGACTCGCCAGCCGTTCCATCCCCATTTGCAGCGCCGCCGCGCGCAAGTCACCATGGTGATAAGGTGCGTTCATTGGAAGAATTGGAAGCATGTTCCACCTTCCGGAAGACTCATGTTGACACTGTTAGCATTGTTTGACATGTTAACAGCATAAACATCGCGAGTCGATTTGCCAAGCCGGAAGGGACCGCCACCAATGTTAATTTACGCGATCATCGTTGCCGTGTTGGGAGTGATTGTTGCAATCGCCCACTCGGTGCTCGGCGAGCGGGTGATACTCGGCCCGCTTTATCGCGAGCCGACAAATGGTCTGCTGGCCGCGCGAGCGATGCGAGACATTATTCGGGCGGTCTTTCATATTCCGTCGGTCGCGTGGGCGCTGCTCGGCATTGCGGTGCTACTCAACCGCATGCAGGCCGGCAGCGATCTGCTGCCGATCAGCGCGGCGATTATTTTCGCGCTGTCCGGCATCGGCAATCTCGCTGCGCTGCGTCGGCCCCATCCCGGCGGTCTCATATTGATGGCAATGGCAACTGCCACAATCGCCGATATCCGTTTCAACTAGAGGAAAATGCCATGGCTTCTGTAATCGAAAAAACCATCCGCGCCGCCGTTACGCCCGTCATGGGCGCGGTATCGAATTTCAACCGCAAGCGGCTGGAGGCTCCCGAGGGCGGCCATCCCTATCTGACCGGTGTCCACAAACCGATGACCGAGGAACTGACGCTGGCCGATCTGCAGGTCGACGGAGAAATTCCGGTGCAGCTTGACGGGCGCTATCTTCGTATCGGTCCCAATCCGGTCGATAGCCCGGACGAGGCCAGCTATCACTGGTTCTCCGGCGACGGCATGGCCCATGGGGTGCGGATTGCCGAGGGCAAGGCCGAATGGTATCGCAACCGCTGGGTCCGCTCGAACAAGGTCAGCGATGCACTGGGAGAAGAGCGCAAGCCCGGCACCCGCAAGCCGCGTTCGGACAATGCCAATACCAATATTGTCGGCATCAACGGCCGGACGTTCGCGATTGTCGAAGCCGGTGCTTTTCCGGTCGAAATGTCTGCAGAACTGGACACTATTGCGCATAATCCGTTCGATAATACGCTAAATCATTCCTTTTCCGCCCATCCCCATCTCGATCCGGCGACCGGAGAGATCCATGCGATCTGCTATGATGCGCCGGTGATGGACACGGTCTGGCACGTGGTGCTCGACAAGGATGGCAAGGTCCGGCGCGAGGAACGGATACCGGTGCGGCAGGGCCCGTCGATCCACGACTGCCAGATCACCGAAAATCATGTGCTGGTCTTTGACCTGCCAGCGACTTTCTCGATGAAGCGCCTGCTGGCCGGCTATGCCTTTCCCTATGACTGGAATCCTGAACATGGTGCCCGCGTCGGCCTTTGCCCGCGCGAGGGTTCGGGCAAGGAGACGATCTGGTGCGATCTCGATGAGCCTTGCTATGTCTATCACCCCGCCAATGCGTTCGAGACCGAAGATGGCAAGGTCATTGTCGATGTTGTGGTCCACGAAAGCACTTATGCACGCTCCACTTTCGGCCCCGGCGGCAAATGGTCGCGGCTGGAACGCTGGACCGTCGATCCGGTAGCCAAGAAAGTCGACCGCAAGATTCTCGATGACCGGGCGCAGGAGTTCCCGCGCTATGACGAGCGGCTGACGAGCAAGCCCTATCGCTATATTTATGACATCGCGACGGCAGACCGTCCCGATGCGCTCGATATGGCGGGAACCGAATTGTTCAAGCATGATCTGCAAGGCGGCGACAAGCTGGTGCGCGATTTTGGTGCAGACCGTCACCCGGGAGAATTTGTCTTCGTACCCCGGTCGCCGGATTCGGCTGAAGATGGAGGCTGGTTGATCGGTCTGGTGATCGACATGAACAAGGAAACCACCGAGTTGCACATCCTCAACGCCGATGATTTTCTCGGGGCGCCACAGGCGGTCATTCATCTGCCCCATCGCATTCCGCCGGGATTCCACGGCAACTGGGTGGCGGGTTAAGCCGCCTAGCGCAAATCCCCTTCAAACCGGCAACCGCGCGCCTCCAATATCGGTCGCAATTCGCGAAAGGCCTTGGGCGTGTCGGTTAGCGGGATGAACGGGTGGAGGTGGTGGATCAGGTGATATTGCATGCCCATGGATGCGATATTACCGACCCGGCTTTTGAAAAACTTGGCATTGTCATAGCGCCCCTGTTTGACCGCTGGGTGATGCGGGGCCCAGCTAAAGAAAAACTGGATATAGGCAATGCCGATATGGCGCGGTGCCCACCACAGCAGCGCAGCCTCTATCGCATAGCCGTTCCATGCGAGCGCGAATAAGGCAGCGAAGAAGCTGAGCTGATAGAGCGCGCCGTCGACCAGCACATCGGATCGACCGATTTTCTCCAATATATAGCCATAGCCGCGCAGCACGCCGCCCTTGCCGCGCTGCCTCTGGACAAAGCTTTGCCAGATCGCGTCCCACGGGCCTTTCGACTGGGTAGTGATGTCGGGGTCATGCTGCGGATGATTGACATGTTTGTGATGTTCGAAATGGGTGAGTTTCTGGATGCGATAGGGCATGGCCATGGGCAACAGGCTCAGATGGCCAACCAGTTCATTCAGCCAGCGCAGCCTCTGACCGGGTCTGGCAATCATGCCGTGGACCGCTTCATGCGCGGGCAGGAAACAGGCCATCACGTTGACGCAGGCAATCGGGAAAGCAATCCACAGCGGCAATATGTCGAGAAAAACCAGCGGCCAGAGCGACAGCCAGATGAGCAAATTGCCCAAGCCCCAGACCACCACTTCCCACGGAAAGCGATCGGCATATTTGCGGGCGATCAGACGTTCCTGTTTGCGCAGTTCCGCTTCCGTCATGGTCTGGCCCAAATCCAGCTACCCCTGAAAAACGCGATCAGGCCCCAGGTGCCGCCAACGATCAAGCCTAAAGTCAGGGTTGAGAGGCCGAGCGGTTCTCGCCAACCCATTTTGTCCATGATCTGCGCAAAAAGCGGCCCAAAGAACAAAAAACCGAACAAAATCGGCATAAAATGCAGGATTTTCTTTACGACAAATTCAAGTGCTGGCACGCGGATGGCCCCCGAATATTGAGCGACCGGCTGTTTGTGGAGAAGTTCGCGACGGCTTGTCAATTATAATCATAGCAATTCGATAAACCGCGCAGCTTCAGTGGCGGCTCGATTTGCCGCCCGTTCCAGATTGGCATGGAAGTCTCCCGAACTGTCGCTGTTGGCGCCGTCGGTCACTGCCTTGATCCCGGCCCAGGGGATGTCGAGCAGCGCTGCAATCTGGGCTACCGCCGCAGTCTCCATATCCACCAGATCGGCTTTGAGCGTGTCGCGCAGATAGCCGGATCGCTCGGGGCATTTCACAAAACAGTCGGCGGTCGCGATCCGCGCCTGCGGCAGAGCAAGGGCTTCCGGCATCGGATGGGACAGGAAAGGTTGCCAGTCAGACGGGCCGATGGGCCAGGCGCCGGCGTTATAATGGGTGAATCCGTCATGCTCTCCGAATTTCTCCAGCGTGCCATAGTCGGCCTGCAAGGACTCGTTGAGATAGAAACAGTCCGCCTGATTGCTGCTGACATGGCCGGCGGTGCCGATCACCAGCAGCAGGTCCGGGCGGAAATGGCTGTGCATATAGAGGGCCGCTGCTCCGGCGTGGACCTTGCCGATGCCGGAGCAGAGGATTGAAACCTGCTTTCCGCCATGTTCGAGCTGGCGAATTTCGCCCAGCGGGCTGGCGACCCGCGTTACCGGATGGTCGCGCCGGAAGGCATCGGCCTCGTCCTGCACACCGGTGATGATGGTGACATGTTCAATCACCGGCAAAGGCCATCAATGCCATCGGTTTCACCCCGGCTGCGGCGAGCTTCTGCGCGCCGCCGAGATCGGGCAGATCGACGATGAACAGCGCCCGGTCCACGACCGCGCCCTGTCCCCGTAACAGCTTGATTGCCGCCATCGCGGTGCCGCCGGTGGCGAGCAGGTCATCGACCAGCAACACCCGCTGCCCCGGCCGGATCGCGTCGACATGCATTTCGATCCGGTCGGTGCCATATTCCAGCGCATAGTCGATATATACTGATTTCCCGGGCAACTTCCCCGGCTTGCGCAGCATGACCTTGCCCTTTTCCAGCGCATAGGACATCGCCGCCGACACGATGAAACCGCGTGCCTCGATGCCCGCGATCAGGTCGAAACTGTCCGGATCGACCAGTGCAATCATCCGGTCGATGGTCCGGCGAAAGGCCGGTCCATCGAGCAGCAGAGTCGATACGTCGCGAAACTGGATGCCCGGTTTTGGATAGTCGGGGATGGTGCGCACGTGCGCGGCTAGATCATCATTGTCGGTCATGCGCGGGGTTCTATAGCGGCGTGGAGCCGCTGCAAGGAAAAAGGCTCTTGATCACATTTTCATGGCGTAGCGACGACGGGGATCGCCTTTGGCCAAATAGCGCGACACGAAAAACATCGCGACCGCCAGGATCGCCAGATTGGTGCCGATGAAGCTCAGCCAGAATTGCGATGGTGTCAGCGCGCTCACGAGCCCGAAGCGGGGATTGGTCGAAAGCTGGCTGAAGCCGGCCATCAGCAGCCCTGCATAAGAGAAAGCGAAGCGGATCTGGTGATTGCGCAGCCATGCCGGATCGCGCGTCTTGCGCCATTTGAACAGGGCGAATATCCCCACAAAAGCACTGACTCCGCCGACCAGGATGAACAGGTGGAAAAAGCCCCAGCCGCTTTCGCCAAATTCCAGGACGGTCGCCGGCACGAATATGACTATGCTGGTGGTGATCATCATCGCTGCGACATAAATGCAGGCCCAGAGCCGGTGGCGGATGTCACCCTTGGGCAGCGAGAAGACGACCATCCCGGTGACAATCGCGACGACAGCAGCGATCACATGAATTTGAATGAGTAGCGGAAATATGAACATCCGGTGCCTCCGATACAGGTCGCGATCAATAGGACGCAGAATATACCGGAAAATAATTTAGTCAAAGTGGGCAGATGAAAGATCCCGGAAATGCGGAGGGTTGCCGGCAAAAGCGCGGGCTGGGTGGCTAAGGGTCAACCCTGAATCAAATATGTGCGCTGAACATCAGGCAATCTCGAAAACCATAAAAAAGGGGCGGCTTCCGAACCGGAAACCACCCCAAATTTTTGCAATAAACCGTCAGGCTTATTTGAGTTCGACGGTACCGCCGGCTGCTTCGATCTTCGCTTTGATGTCTTCAGCTTCGGCTTTGTTAACGCCTTCCTTGATCGCCTTAGGCGCGCCTTCGACGAGGGCTTTGGCATCGGTGAGGCCAAGAGCCGTGATCGCACGGACTTCTTTAATCACCTGGATTTTCTTGCCGCCGTCGCCGGTCAGGATTACGTCAAATTCGGTCTGCTCTTCAGCAGCTTCGCCAGCGGCAGCCGCTGGACCAGCAACTGCAACAGCAGCAGCAGCAGAAACGCCCCACTCTTCTTCAAGTGCCTTGGACAGTTCAGCCGCTTCCATGACGGTGAGTTTCGAAAGTTCTTCGACCAGTTTTGCAATATCAGCCATTTTAAATACGCTCCAATTTTCTAAATATTTGAAAAGTTAAATTCATTCACCCGTAGCAGCATAAGCGCTGGTTACGCGTGCAACACTGGTCGCCGGCTCGACGAGAACCCGTGCGATTTTGGTTGCTGGTGCCTGAAGCAGTCCAACAATCGTTCCGCGCAGTTCGTCAAGCGAAGGCATGGATGCCAGTGATTTAATGCCAGCTTCGTCAAGAAGGGTATCGCCCATTGCGCCGCCAACGATTTCCAAACGTTCGTTGGTTTTTGCAAATTCCACTGCGATTTTTGCAGCGGCCACCGGATCATCCGATGTGGCAAGCGCGACCGGACCCGTCAGCATATCTGCTATCGGGGCATAGTCGGTTCCTTCCAGAGCCAGCTTGGCAAGGCGGTTTTTAGAGACTTTGAAGCTTGCGCCTTCGTCCCGCATTTTCGTCCGCAGCGCCGTTGATTGCGCAACAGTCAGACCCAGGTTGCGTGTTACCACGACCACCCCGGCCTGCTTGAAAATAGCGTTCAGAGCGACAACCGCTTCGGTCTTTTGACCACGATCCATATTTTGCTCCTTCACGTGGATGAGGGCCGAAACCCACATCCGATTCTAGTTATCGTCATCCTGAACTTGTTTCAGGACCCCCCGGAGGCAACGTGCTTCCGTGAGAGATGCTGAAACAAGTTCAGCATGACGAGCGAAAGGACTGATCGAAACCAATCCTGTATAATCCGAAGGGGGGTTTTGGTCGCTCTGCCGCGTTGGAAAACGCTGGCTGCGTGCCCGTGTGTCTCCACACGAAAAAACTGATCCCCGTCTAGGCTGGAAATTAAGAGGGCCAAATTACCCTCACCCGCTGTCTCGGACGGAAATTGTGATTCTTTTGACGGAAGCACAATTTGTAGGGGAGCCATTAACGGGTGGGGCGGGGATGTCAAGGGGTGAGGCCTTATCTCGCTATGATCAACTGGTCGCCAATATTGTCAGAGTCGACTGCAGCCAGCACGTCGTCAGCAATGGGGTCGAATGGACAATTTCAAACCCGCGCCACCTGCACCCGCTGCTTGACCATATTCAGGCTGCCGAAGGCGGTGAGGAAGGAGACATCGGTGGCGTCGCGGCCGATGCCGATGACCGCCATGTCCGATGCTCGCGCCATGCCGGTGGGGTCGATCAGGTGCCAGCGGCCATCGAGGAAGACTTCCGGCACGGCGTGGAAATCCTGCGGCTGGACATCGGGGGCATAGGTGCTGGCAAAGCGGGCCGGGATATTGGCGGCGCGGGTCATGCTGATCATGATATGGGCATAATCGCGGCAGACGCCCTTGCGCGCGGCAAAGCTTTGTTCGGCATTGCGGTTGGCATTGTCGACATCGGATCCATAGGTCATGGTCCGGCCGATATAGGCGGAAATCGCTGCCACAAGCGGCCCGCCGCACAGACCGGCAAATTCGCTGCTGACCACCTGGTCGAAAGCGTGGACGGAGCAATAGAGCGAGTTGAACAGATAGGGCACGGCTTCACCCGGCAGGTCAGGCAGGGCGGTTGCGGGCAGGGTGGTGAAATCCGGATCGCTGCGATTGATTGCGACCTGTGCGCTATAGGCGAGGGTCAGCTGCTCCTGCTGCGTGGTCCATAGCCTGGTGCCGATGCCATCATGGGCGGGGACGATAGTCTTGCTGCCAGACGGACCGATGTCAATATTCGTGTCGGTGAGGATCTGGTCGGACGTCGCTGCCGCCTCGACCTGGACCAATATCGTGCAGGGCGCGGCGAGGCGGTAGGTCAGGTCCGCGCTGATCTGCAAGTGGGTCATATCGGTCCTTATAGAAAATATGGCGCATGAAAAAAGGCCGGGATTGCGCCCGGCCTTTTTCTAATAGCTTTGCATGTCATCCCCAGCTTTTGCCGGGGCGACGGGAGGCGAATCAGGCGCCTTCAATCTCGCCGAGATCAACCTTGAGGCCTGGGCCCATGGTTGTGCTCAGACCGACTTTGCGGACATATTTGCCCTTGGCACCGGCTGGTTTCGCCTTGACGACAGCGTTTACGAGCGCGTCGAAATTCTTGCGCAGATCGGCTTCGGAGAAGCTGGTCTTGCCAATGCCATTGTGGATGATACCGGCTTTTTCAACGCGATATTCAACCTGGCCGCCCTTGGCGTCCTTGACCGCTTGGCCGACATTCGGGGTAACCGTGCCGAGCTTCGGGTTAGGCATCAGGCCTTTTGGACCAAGTACCTTGCCGAGACGACCGACGAGGCCCATCATGTCCGGTGTTGCAATGATGCGATCATAGTTGAGATCGCCGCCCTGCATGGCTTCCATCAGATCTTCAGCACCAACCGTATCGGCGCCCGCTGCCTTTGCTTCGTCTGCTTTCGCATCCTTGGCAAAAACCGCGACGCGGGTTTCCTTGCCCGTGCCGGCAGGAAGCGAGATCACGCCGCGGACCATCTGGTCAGCATGGCGAGGATCAACACCAAGGTTGATCACGACATCCAGAGTTTCGTCAAATTTGGAAGTGGAAGCGAGGCCTTTCAGCGTCTTGATTGCTTCATCGATGCTGTACAGTTTTTCACGATCGACTTTTTCGTTGATCGCCTGCATTTTTTTGGAGAGTTTCGCCATGTTCTTATCCCTCCACCACATCTACGCCCATCGAGCGTGCGGTGCCTGAAATGATTTTCATGGCTTGTTCAATGCTGTTGGCATTGAGGTCGGCCATTTTCGTTTCGGCGATTTCCTTGATCTGCGAAGACTTGATCGATCCGCCAGAGACTTTGCCTGGTTCGCTGGAACCTTTTTTCAGCTTGGCGACCTTCTTGATCAGGTAGCTGGCTGGTGGTGTCTTGGTTTCAAAGGTAAAGCTGCGATCGCCATAGACCGTAATCTTGGTCGGGATCGGCGTGCCTTTTTCAAGCTTGTCCGTAGCCGCGTTAAACGCCTTACAGAATTCCATGATGTTAACGCCGCGCTGACCCAATGCTGGGCCGATTGGCGGGGATGGATTTGCAATACCGGCAGGTACTTGCAAATTGATGTAGCCATCAATTTTCTTAGCCATTTGGCTGTCCTTTTCTTTCTGTTTCCGTCGTTGCCAAAAGCTTGGACGGATCAAATTAAGTGGTCAGACAGAGACGGATGTCTCTTCCCACGATGGAATTATCGCTTTTTTCGCGATAACGCGGGCCGCATAAGCGAAGTGCGGCGGATTGGCAAGCGATTCGAAAAACGGACCGAAACTCTCAATCGCGGAGAATCAGCCGATACAGAAGTTCCGGATCACAATGATCACCGACCATGAAAATTGTATCGGCAATATGCTCAAAGCCATAGCGGTGATAAAAGGACTGTGCGCGGAAATTTTCGGCATAGACGCTAAGGATGATCTCCCCGCAGTGGCGCTCGCGGGCCTGCGAGATGACCCAGTCCATAAACTGCCCGGCCAGACCTGTTCCAAACTGGCTGTTATCGAGATAGAGTTGCGACAATTCGATCGCGCTGGCCTTGCCCGGATCATAGTCCAGGCCGATTTTGGTGGAAATCTTGCAATAGCCGACCAAGGCGCCGCTGGCCTCATCTTCAGCCAGACGATAAATGGTGTCGGCGTCGGCTATGTTGGCAGTGATGCGGGCTTCCGAGTGCGTCTGCTCCAGAAAACTGGCCAGATCGTTGCTCGAATAAAGATTTCCGAAAGCACTGGTGAACGTGGCTTTACCCAGCTTCGCAAGCGCCTCAACATCTTGAGGACAAGCAGGGCGGAGCCGGATCAACTGTGAGAGCCAGTGCTAGCTGATCAGGTCGACTTCGCCAAAGTCCAGTTCGACCGGGGTTGCGCGGCCGAAGATGGAGACGGAAACCTTGACCTTGTTCTTGTCGAAATCCAGTTCCTCGACAATGCCGTTGAAGCTGTTGAACGGGCCGGATTTGACCTTGACCTCGTCGCCAATTTCATAAGCAACCGTGATCCGTTCCTTCGGAGCGTTGGCCGCTTCTTCCTTGGTGTTGAGAATGCGGGCCGCTTCGGCTTCGCTGATTGCCTGGGGCTTGCCGCTGCTGCCGAGGAAGCCGGTTACCTTGGGCTGGTTCTTGACCAGGTGATAAACATCATCGGTCATTTCCAGCTTGGCCAGAACATAGCCGGGGAAGAATTTCCGCTCCGACTGGATCTTCTTGCCGCGCTTGACTTCGGTGATGGTTTCGGTCGGGACTTCGATATCCTCGACCAGTTCGGTCAGGCCGAGACGCTTGGCGTCCGCCTCAATGGCTTCCTTGACCTTGTGTTCAAAGCCCGAATAAGCGTGAATGATGTACCAGCGTGCCATGCGAATAACCTAAAAAATCTGAGTGGGGCGTTTATGCAAGGCTGAGAAGCCAGGCTACAATCCCGTTAAAAACCGAATCAACGCCGAGAAAAAACAGGCCGAGTATCGTGGTCATGATCAGCACGAGGATCGCCGTACGGACGGTCTCCGGCCATGTAGGCCAGACGACCTTATTGGTCTCGGCCTTGACCTGATTCATGAATTCGCCTGGATTGACTTTCGCCATGCTTGATTCCCTAAACTTTCTCGCCGGTTTCCACATAAACTCCGGGTGTCAGTCATTTGACTGTGTTCGGATATATGCATGGTTTCGGAAAGAACCAGCCCTTTATACCCAGATTCCCGGATTCGCAAGAAAAAGAACGGGATTTTACCGGACAGTCGCCGCTTCGATCAGCGAGCCTATCCACGGGAGATGCTCGCGGCCGACAAAAAGCTGGTCTGCAATGACATAAGAAGGCGATTCGAAAATTCCGGATTCTTCTGCTTTGGCGCGGATGGATAGCAGCTTTTCACGGGCCGATACCATGTCGGGCGGAGCCAAGCCGAGAGAGGAAAGCAGCGACGCGACCACCGCTTCGTCATCCAGATCTGCCTGCTCGGTCCAGTAAGCGTCAAAAGCAGCGCGGAGGAACGGGACCGGGTCGCCGTCCATGTCAGCCAAGGCGGCGAGGGCGGTTTCGCTACCTGCCGCTGTTACGGCAAATCGCATCGTCCGTCCCTGAACCGCCGCATAATGCAAATGCATGTCTCTCTGGGCGATCGCACGGACGCGGCGGTGTCGTTCGCCGACCGTCTCGTCTGCTTGTTCTTCGGGAATGGAAAAGGGGCGGACCGAGAAGGGTAGCCATTCTATCTGCACGCCGGTTTTGCTGGCCAGAGCCAATGTCGGTTCGAGCGCAAGGAAGGATCCGGGTGACTTGAAATCGATGAAGATGCTCAGCATGGCTGTGCCTCCATGGCGTCAAATTCGTACGCGATATCGGGTGCCGGACCTTTCCGCCCTTCCAGATGCCAGCGGACATAAGGCAGAAGCTCGCGGCCGAACAGGATCGTGCCGTCAAGAACATAGGTCGGTACGCCGTAGATGCCGCTCGGGTGGAGCTGCGACTGCAGGGCGTCATGCGCGGCGCGGCCTTCGCCTTGCTGGAAGGCGGCAAAGCCGGTCGAGTCGATGCCTGCCTGCTCCAGACAGGTTTCGACTATGGCGACATCTTCTATATCCAGCTCCCGCCGCCAGAAAGGCGGATAGACCGCTTCGAGATAATCCCCGAGCCGGTCGCGGGCGGTCTGCATGGCCCAGGATATCCCGATATTGGCGATCGAGGAATCCCAGATCTTCTCGGTGCCCTTGAGCATCAGTCCCTGACGCTCGGCATAGCGGCGCGCATCGCGATAGGCATATTTGATCCCGACCCACTGGCTGGCACTGCGGTTGCTTTCAACGACCTTGCCCTTGCTCTTGCGTGCTGAACCGAGATAGCTCGGGATATCGAGCGTCAGGGGCCGCCAGTCAAAACGCATAGCCAGAGATTTTTCCAGCGCCAGCGTCGGCCGGATGGCGGCAAAGGCATAAGGGCTCTTGATGTCGACATAGACGATCAACGGTGCGTCACTCTCCAAGGCTTTCATAATGGTCTCCCTTGGATGATGGCTCAATCTTTCGACAAAATTCTGCTCGGGTGCATGCCATCGACATAGCCCATGAAGGGCGGGTGGATATTGTAGCCCAGCAATTCCTGCACCCGTTTCGGGAAGCGCGCCACTTTTTCAGGCGATACCGCGAGCAATTGCTGTTCCAGCGGACGGCACCAGCCCTTGCAGAATTGCGGTGTCACGATCAGGCGGGGAACATCGGAACTGTTGCCGCCACCGCGATGCCATAAAGTCCCCTTGGCGATCATCAGTGAACCGGCCGGCATGGTCGCCTTGATCATGTCGGGATGGTCATCCTTGCTGCCGGCTTTTTTGTCTGTGACGCCCGTCTTGAAATCGGAACCGCGATTGGCGCCGACCGGCTGTTCGTTGCCCCATTTGTGGCTGCCGGGGATGATTTCGGTGGCGCCATTGGTCTCGGTCGTGTCGCTGATCGACCAGAAAGTCGACAGGCTGAGCGGGTCGCGCGGCCGGGCCAGCCCGCAATGGCTGTCATCGAAATGCCAAGGCTGAACGGTTTCGCCGGGATGCAGGTTGATCGCCAGGCAGGCATAGAGCAGGCAGCTTTCGCCCAGCTCCCGTTCGGCAAAGGCCAGTTGCAGCGGATGGGAAATCAGGTCGGCAAAGACCGGGTCCTTGTCGAGCATCCCGTAAATGCGATTGGACTGGTCGCCTTCAAAATTGTTGCGGCCGCGGATGTCGGCATCGATCCATGGCTTGAGCGCTGCGCGCTGTTGTTCCAGCTGCCCGGAGCTCAGGACATCGGTGAAGATGACATAGCCATCCTCCTGATACTGTTCCCAGGCATCATCAAAACTGCGGTCATTGAAATAGCGGCTAAGGTCAGTCGCAGGTGATTCAATCTTGCTTGCTACATTCATCGGTTCGCTCCTTGATTCGCTATCCGGATTATCTCTAACTGCCATTTGAATTGAATTCAATTCAAATGGCAGTTAGAGGGGGGTGGACAGGACGAACCAAGGAGACTGGAAATCGCCGGGGACAACAGGACAGCCCATGGCTCTGACCGCAAAGTTTTGCGTGCCGCCAAGATATTGGCCGCTGCAGAAATGTTGTTGCGCGAAGGGGGCGGGGAACTTGAAATGGGGCAGGTTGCCGAGAAGGCCGGCGTGTCGGTCGGGCTCGCCTACCATTATTTCGGCTCCAAATCCGGCATGCTGGGCGCGATAATCCACGCGTTTTACGATCGCTATAATCAGGTGGCGAACCAGTATATCGATCCGGATATCAAATGGGGTGTACGCGAGAAAAGCCGCTTAATGGCCGTGGTCGAATTTCTCTACAATGACCCGATGGCTCCGGTCATTCTCGGCAAGATGGCCCGGACCAACCAGGTCGCGGCGGTTGAATCCGCTCGTCATGAAGAAATGATCGAAATGGCAATCCGCAACATCCGATCGGGCATCAAGCGGGGTGATATCGGTTCCCATATTGATCCGACCATCGCTGGCGCAGCCATTACCGGTGCGATACGCAGCGGAATCATGCACGCCATGGGCATGCATCCGCGGCCGGATCCGGCCAAGCTGACGCACCAGATATGGGGGATGATTGCCGGGGCGCTCGATATCGAGCGATAGTCGTCAATAGCGTTCGATCAGATCCCACTTGTTGCCGAATGGATCGCGCCACTTCACAACCATGCCATACGGCTCCTCGCGCGGTTCCTCGAGGAAAGCGATGCCGGAGCGCTGCATGATCGCAAAATCCGTTTCGAAATCATAGGTTTCCAGAAACAGGAACACCCGGTCCCCGGCCTGTTCGCCGATCACTTCTTCCTGGGCCTCGTTGGAGGCGCGGGCGAGCAGCAGTCGGGTTTCGGTGCTGCCCGGAGGCGCCACCAGAACCCAGCGCTTGTCTTCGGACAGCTCGGTATCTTCGATCAGTTCGAATCCCATCAGCCCGACATAAAATTCGATAGCCTGATCATAGTCAGGAACGATCAGGCTGATGGCGGCAATGAACTGGGGCATGAAGATTTCAATTATTGATGGGAAAAATGGCAGGAGTGCACGGACTCGAACCGTGGGCCCTCGGTTTTGGAGACCGATGCTCTACCAACTGAGCTACACTCCTGCACGGGCCGTATCACCCTTGCGAAACAGCCGGTTCGCGCGCCTTAGCGTCCCGTGACGCTTTCGGCAAGCGTGATTGTTCCCCGGGAAGTCAAATCGCACCATAGTTAAATTTCACCGACCCGTTGTTTACCTTAGGAGGAAAGTGGGGATTTACCCGTCGGGTCGAAACAGGTTCTGTCGCGGTTTCTTCATCGGCCAGGGAAGCGATCGCCATAGCGAAGCGCACGCTAAGGAGACAGAAATGACAGATTCACTGGTTCACAGCTCACCGATTTCCGCCGGCCATAACCCGGCTGCAATGCCATATGGTATCGCACAGGGAGCAGACCGATGTGCCCTTCGGCACCAGATCTCGATCCCGGCCAAAATGCGATTTTCCTGTTCCAGCAGCTTCCCGGTGCAAGTGACCGATATGTCGGTCGCCGGATATACGTGCGATGCCCTGCAGACCGCCCATCCCGGTACCTTGTGCTGGCTGACATTGCCGGGGCTCGGCGCGCTCGAAGCCGAGGTTGTCCGCCGCGACAATCAAGGAATCGGCTGCTCGTTCAAAAACCTGCTCAATCCGGCGGTATTGGATCATTATATCGCAAAATATCGGATGGCCTAGATAGCGCCTAGCATTTTATCGCCTTTTCCGGAGGGGGTGACTGCTGCTAATGTCATGATCCAATTCCGGTCCGGAGGACGATATGACAGATGCTGGCGCTCCCATAACCGACAAACCCGAACCGCTTAAAGTCTTGCGCATTTTCCGGGGCAAGGACGCGCCCAGTCTCGATGAGGCCGGGCATATGTCTTATGCTGACGACGATCCGGTGATCCTGAACGGTGCGGCCAAGCTTGGCGAAGCCGGCATAGGTGAAGGGGCTGTGCTCAAATGCCTGTTCAGCGGCTTTGGTTTTTCGCTCCACTATGTCTGGTTCAAGCCCGGCTATCCGCTGCCGCTGCACAGCCATGACAGCGACTGTCTCTATTATCTGATCAGCGGGGATATCCGTATGGGCACGGAAGAAATGGCCGCGGGTGACGGTTTTTTCCTGCCCGCCGGCACGCCCTATACCTATACAATCGGCGACGAGGGCGTCGAACTGCTCGAATTCAGAACGCAGGAAGATTTCGACATCCGGTTCAAGGGCAAGACCGACGCCTATTGGGAGAAGATGCTCGAAAAGCTGCGCGCCGAGCAGCCGAAATGGAAAGAGGCGCTGCCCCCGGTCAGGGACTATCGCAACGCCTGATCAAGGGCCTGATCCAGCGCCTGATCCGGGTCACTCGGCTGCCTGCAATTGCGGTGCGAAGATACGGTCCAGTTCGGCATCATCCGCCTTGGTCAAACGGTCGACCCATTGGTGGAAGGCCTGTCCGCCGCCTTCGTTACGGCCAAACCAGACCTTGTCGATCAGGCCGGATTGCAGCGATTCATGCTGGCGTTTTCCGGTCTTGTAATCTTCTTCGGCGACAACGACTTCCAGAAAGTCAAACTGCTCCCTTGCGCCCTGACGGACAGCATCATCGGTTGGCGCATGTTCCATCACGTAAAATTGCGTGGTGAAACTTTCGCCGACGGTTTTGCCGGGGAAGAGCTGCGATATCATCGCCCCGCGCCCGCCGCCGCCATAGAAGCTGGCGATCGAGATATGCGGAAAGATCGTCCAGACGCCCTGTAACAGCGCGTCGATCGGCCAGTCCTTTTCATCCATTTCGGTGAGATCGAGCTGTTCGTCGCTGCCGGTTTTCTGGATGAATTTCGATGGCGAGGACAGGCGCTGATGCGGTCCCCAGGAGAAATAATTGGCGCGGTTGAAAAAATCCGCGCCGAACGTGTCCTTGTGCAGCACCGGCAGATGGTAAAAGTCGAGATAGCCGTCATAGGCGGTTTTCCAGTTCGGCCCCGGAATCGTCCGCTGGTCGAACAGGTGCCAGCTGTCGAAGCCGAAATGTTCGAGCAGGCTGTCATAACCGCAGAGATAGGATTCGATATCCAGCGTGCTGTCCGGGTCGAGCGTTGCCCAGATCAGGCCGGCGCGTTCCAGCGTCGGGAATTTCTGCAGGCAGAAGGCGGCCTTGTCGACCGTGCCGAAATCTTTCGGAGAGGCAATCGCCAGCAGGTCACCATCATTCTTGAAGGTCCAGCCATGATAGCCGCAGGTGAAGCGCGACGCCTTGCCGCTGCCCTGGGCCACCGGATTGCCGCGATGGGTGCAGCTGTTCAGGAACGCCTGCGCGGTGCCGTCTTTCTGGCGCGTCATCAATACCGGGATGCCGGCCATTTCCATCGCCTTGTAACAGCCCGGTTCCGGCAGTTCGCAGGATGGCGCCATCATCAGCGGCAAGCGTTTGAAGATCAGATTTTTCTCGCGCTCGAACCGTGCTTCATCAGTATAGTCGGATGCGGGCACGGCGACCACGTCACCGACCAGCTCCATTGTATCCGCCTTGCCATGCTCAACCAGTGAGCGGGTCATTTCCAACAATTGCTGCCGCGACATTTTTCTCTCCTCAGATTCCGGCAGAGATTATCAGATTCGAAAAATGCGGGAACTATTCTTTCTGCGAAGGGGTACGCGTTGAGGATATTCCGGACACGGGCTCGTTTCGGGTCCAGATCCAGCTGCCACTGATCAGCGCCGCGGCAATCGGTACGAGATTCCAGGGCAGTTCGACAAACAGCAGGGCGATCACACAGCTGACGGCAAAAGCGATCGTCGCCGACCATTTGCCACGCCGGCTAATCGCCCGCCGCTCGCGCCAGTTTTTGATATGATGGCCAAAGACATGATGATCGACCAGCCAGGCCTCCAGCCGCGGCGAACTATTGGCGAAACAGAAGGCGGCGAGGATCATGAACGGCACTGTGGGCAGCAGCGGCAACAAGACGCCAATGCCGCCGAGCGCCAGTGAAGCAAGGCCTGCTACGAGATAGAATTGCCGTTTCATGCCTGCGCTCTATCATGGTTTTTATGGAATGCCGACAGATTCGATATGGCGGTGTTGACACGAGGGAAAGATCAAGCCGGCTTTGCCATAAGGGCCGGATCGGGTGACGAGGCAAAGCGCAGCAGGCAATATCCGAGCAGGCCTGAAATTACCGAACCGCTGATCACGCCGAGCTTGACCGTTTCGATCTGCTCCGGATCGACAAAGGCGAGATTGCCGATGAACAGGCTCATAGTGAAGCCGATGCCGGTCAGGCAGGCGAGGCCGTAGAGCTGCAGCCAGCTGACACCGGCGGGGCGCTTCACCAGACCGACTCTGGTCGCCAGAAATATGAAGCCGAACACGCCAAGCTGTTTGCCGACCACCAGTCCGGCAGCGATGCCGAGCGCAAGGGGTGCCATCAGATCCGTAATTTTCAGTCCGGCGAGGGAAACACCGGCATTGGCAAAGGCGAATATCGGCAGCACCAGAAAGGCGGTCCAGGGGTGCAGGAAATGTTCGAGATGTTTTAGCGGAGAGCTGCCATCCTTTGCGTTCAGCGGAATTGCCAGCGCAGCAATCACTCCGGCCAGCGTAGCATGGACACCGGATTTCAGGACGCATATCCACAGGAATATTCCGACCAATATATAGGGTGCGGTCCGGATCACCCCCAGCCGGTTCATCGCGAACAATAATATGGTTCCGCCACCGGCCAGCAACAGCGAGAAGCTCGATACTTCGGCGGTATAAAACAGGGCGATGATGATGATTGCGCCAATATCGTCGATAATCGCGATCGCGAGCAGCAATATTTTCAGTGAGACCGGTGCTCTTTTGCCAAGCAAGGCGAGTACGCCCAGAGCAAAGGCGATATCGGTCGCCGCCGGGATCGCCCAGCCGTTGACATTCTCCGGCACGGTCCAGTTGAAATAGAGGAACACCAAGGCGGGGAGAGCCATGCCGCCAACCGCTGCAATGGCTGGGAGCGAGGCTTGCTCGATCGTCGACAGCTGCCCCTCGAGCAGCTCGCGCTTCACTTCCAATCCGACCAGAAAGAAGAAGATCGCCATCAGCCCGTCGTTGATCCACAGCGACAGCGGCTTGGCAATTTCCAGGGCGCCGAATTGCACGGCAACCGGTATGTTCAGGAAAGCCAGATAATAGGGATTGAGGGCGCTATTGATGGCGACCATGGCTGCCATGGCCGCGCAGAATAATATGATGCCTGCGCTGGTTTCTTGCGCAATAAATTCCTGCAGGGCAGCGCCGGCCTTTTTTACCATAAGACAGTCATCCTCGTCTGAAAAATCGGGGCGGTAGCAATTGAGGATATGCTGCCGCCCCAGTTGTGGGGGAAGGAAAGGTGATTCAGACGGCTTGGCTCGCCTGACCGCGTCGAATACCGCGCTGATGGTTGCGGATGCGTTCGGCCAGGCTGCGCTGCAATATCTTAAGGGCGCGCATCTGCTCGCTATCGTCGTGACCAGACGCGATCTGGTCACTCAATTTGCGATGTTTACGGATCAGGCTGTTGGTATATTGTTCCACGGCTTATCCTCTTTCTATCGTGCATCTGCATCGACAGAGTTGATATGAGGCGAAGTGCGTGATAAGTACAATCGAATGAAATCGTGACAATCGATAGACTATTTCTATAGGATGCTATTGCGCTATGCCCACTTTACGCCAGTTTGAATATCTCGTCGCGGTTGCCGACCAGGGCCATTTCGGCAAGGCTGCGCAAGCCGCCGGCGCGTCGCAGCCCACCTTGAGCCATCAGTTGCGGACCCTGGAACAAAGACTGGGGGTGACACTGGTCGAACGGCGAACCCATGGCGCCGAACTGACTCCGGTGGGCCGGGAAATTGCTGCTCGCGCGCGTCAGGTTCTGGTCCAGGTGAAGGATATCCGTGATCTGGCGGAACGGGCGAGCGACAGTCTGGCGGGGATATTGCGCTTTGGCGTTTCGCCGACCCTGGGTCCCTATCTGATGCCGCCGGTGATTGCGGCTCTGCACCGCAGCCGTCCGGACCTGCGCTTTTACATGCGCGAAGGCATACCCGATCTGCAGGCGATGGAATTGACCAAGGGCTCGATCGACATGCTGCTCGGGCCTTTGCCGATCGAGGGCGAAAACCTGCATATCGAACCGTTGTTTCGCGAACCGCTGATGCTGGTCGCGCCACCGGATCATCCGCTTGCCGCGCGGCAGGATCTGGTGCTTTCCGACCTCGCGGGATTACCGGTGCTGAGCCTCGACCGCCGGCATCATCTCCATCGCGACGTGGCGCGTCAGTGCCAGCAGCATGACATGAACCTGCTGCGCGACTATGAGGGCACCAGCCTCGACAGCGTGCGGCAGATGGTGGCTTCGGGACTGGGGCTGGCGATTTTGCCGGAACTCTATGTGCGTTCCGAACTGGCTCGCGGCGGAGATGTCGCCCTGCTTGAAGTCGAAGGCTGGTCTGTGACCCGCAGTATTGGGGCCGCCTGGCGCACCAATGCCGGTTTTGCCAGCGAATATGCAGCGATTGCAGAAAAAATTGCCGATGAGGCCCGTGTGTTGATGGCCGATTGAGGGATGGCGATCTTTGTCTATTTCCATCTGGGCGAATGGGGTTGATCGGGTTATTCGCTATTCATGACTATTAATCTGGACCTTTTGATAAAAGCCTATGCCTCGGGAATCTTCCCGATGGCCGATGCCCGAGATGACCCGGATACATTCTGGGTTGAGCCCAAAACGCGTGCTATCCTCCCGCTCGACAATTTTCAAATGTCGCGCTCGCTCCGCAAAACCATCCGATCGGACCGGTTTCGGGTTTCCTCCGACAGCGCCTTTGCCGAGGTGATCAAGATTTGTGCCACAGAAGCGGCCGATCGCAAGGAAACCTGGATTAATGCCGAGATCGAAGAGGCATTCAACAATCTCCACCAGCTGGGCCATGCGCATAGTGTCGAATGCTGGCTGCGAGACAAGGAAACCGGAGAGGAGAATCTGGTCGGCGGTCTTTATGGTCTGGCAATTGGCGGTGCTTTCTGCGGCGAAAGCATGTTTTCGCGGGCCAGCGACGCATCAAAAGTAGCTTTGGCGTGGCTGGTAGCCCGGTTGAAAGTCGGAGGATTCTCGCTGCTCGATTGCCAGTTCATGACGGATCATCTGGCGTCATTGGGCGCTATTGAAATAAGCCAGGAAGCCTATCTGGATGAACTCAGAAAAGTAAGAGGCTATGCGCCGTCTTCGGACTCGGCGATCAGGTCACCGATCAAATCTGCCGGTGCGTTATTTGGTGAAGGGGACGGCCTGGCTGCTGGCGCCGGTTTGGGCGCGGGAGCAGCAGGGGCTGCGGTTTCCGGCACAGTTGCGTTCGGTGCGCTTGATACACTATTGGCAAGATTGGATGAGGATGTTCGCGGAGCGGTTGGATTGACCGCATCTTCGGAGGGCTCCTCTTCGCCCGGGAAGCTCATTGCGCAGCTTTTGACCCAGACATCATAAATCGGATGCTCTACAACATTCAGCGAAGGTGATTCCCGAAACAGCCAGCCGGAAAAAACCCGTTTCCACTGATCTTCACCCGATCGAGTGGAGGGGCGATCGTTGACCAGAAGCTGGACGAATGCACCCTGCTCGGGAGTCAGTTCCCATGGCGCCGTTCTCTCACAGGCCCGCAAGCGGACAATTGCACGTCCGATACGGACGGACTGACCCGGCCGCAGCTCAAGATCCCGCGTGAGACCGTTGCGTTTGTTGAGAAAGCCGAGCGTGGCGACCCGTTCCGCCATTGGTGTACCAATTTGCTCGGTCACCGATGCGACCAGATCGCCATCGGTTGCGGCGAGCTCGCGTTTTTCGGCCGCCTGGCCGGTCGCATGTTCATCGACCTTGTCGCTGCTGAACCAGCCGCAGCCAGTCAGCAGAAAGGTCGCCGCTAGCATCGAAAAGGAAATGGATTGGCGCGTCATGCCTGTCATTCCGCTTCGGCGGGGTTCCAGGGTTCATAATCGCCAGTTGCCGGAGCGCGGTGACCGCCTGCTTCCAGCGCACCTGCCGGTCGATAGGCTTGCGCGGTACCGGTCAGGTTGCCGCTCGGTTCTTTTTCCCAGATGCGGGCTTGCGGCAGATGGCTTTCCGGTATTTCGTCATAGCTGTGATGGAGCCAGCCATGCCATTCTGGCGGCACCCGGCTGGCGTCATTGGCACCATTGTAGATGACCCAGCGTTGTCCTGCAGGGTGGCCGGCGCCAGCTTTTTTTGCCTGGAAATAGATATTGCCAAACACGTCCTCGCCGACACGCTTGCCATTGCGGGCGCTGAACAGGGAGGTGCCGATCGTCGCGCCGTCCCACCAAGTGAATATTTTCGCCAATATGCTCATGCCGTTCGCTTAGCCCCGCAGCCATGCGCTCCGCAATGAAAAAATGTCAAATGTGGCGGATGTCGGAAGAAGCAGGGATACTCATTGCCAGGCAACGGTGTCACCTGGCTTTATACCCAGTTCCGCTGCCCGGCCGGCGGCGATTTCGAGCACTGTGGCAATGGGTTCATTGGAGCGTACCGGCGCGAGCGAATAGGGTATCGTGTCGGCTGCAATTGATTCGATAGTCCCGTTCCTGCGGATGAAGATAATATCGAGCGGAATCACCGTGTTCTTCATCCAGAAACTTGCGACGCGGTCCTCGGTGAACGGGAAAATCATGCCCTTGTCAGGGGCCAGCCGGGTCCGGAACATCAGGCCCTGAGCCTGCTGTGCGCCACTCTCTGCCACTTCTACTATGAAAGCATGTGTCGCGTCCGTCGTCCGAATGCTCAAAGCCACCTGATTGAGGCCAGCTTCGGAGACAGGCAGTTCGTTTTGGACGCTGGTTGCGGTGGTTTCGCTCGACCGCCCTTGACAGCCGGACAGGCCGACAACCGAAAACAGCATCAGGGGAAGCGCGACCGCTTGTGATATCTTCAACATCTGGATGAGCTTCTGTTCTAGTTCGACGGGGGCTGGCAGACTTGCACGGCCATATGGCCGCGGTTGCCGTCTCTTATGCGGGCCAGCAATTGTTGGCCCGGAACGACCTCGATAATGCCTGCGTCCCGAAGCGTTTCCATATGGAGGAAAATATCGCCGTCAAAATCGTCGCTCACCAAAAAGCCATAGCCTTTAGCGCGGTTAAACCATTTTACCTCTGAGTCGATGAATGTAGAATTGTCGTCGACAATATGGATGGGCTGCCGGGCGCTAGACGCTGTTGACGCTTCATTTCGCGGTCCGCACTTGGACAGGTCAATATCGAGAATTCTGGTGGCCTGCAGCCCCTTGGGTGCGACGGCATATTCACAGGTGACGATTGCCATCTCGGGCAATTCCCGTGTGCCGAGGGATTCCAGCAGACTCCAGTGAACCAATATGTCCGATTGTGGGGTGGAGTCATTATCGGATGCTTCATTATGGTCCGGAACGATGAAACCAAAGCCGCGATGACTGTCGAACCATTTTACGCGACCTGTAGCGCGCAGCAATTCACCATTGGTTGATGCATGATCGTCATCGCTGGCATGGGGCGCGTGACTATCCGCAGGGTCAGGTTCCGCAAATAAGCTTGCCACGATGTATCTCCGAACAAAACTAAATCAAATCAAAAGTCTAAATATTTCGAGTCGCAGCGCGGGATATATCATAATTAATATAAACTTGCGATTCTTGACGTCAAAAAGACTTATTTACTCCAAAATGGGGAGATTTCCGCTCCAAATTGGGTTAAATTATTCTTCGGCTGCGATCTCTTCGCCGGGTTTGGCGAAGACAAAACGAGAGGCAAGGTCCAAATCATGGCCGGCGCGCAAGAAAGCCTGCAATTGCTTGCGGCACTTATCGTCTGCCTGCTGGGCTTCGGCATAGGGACCAATTCTTCGTTTGCGCGCAAATTTATCGGCGGCGGCCCATTTGTTCGACTCACTGGCCTCAAACGCCTCGCGCCCGTCCGCTTCGCTGATGCCCGCCTGGTACAGCGCATGCTCGACGCGGCGGGCTCCATAACCCCGGCGGGTGAGGGCCGAAGCTTTGTTCTGAGCGTATAAAGCGTCATCAATATAGCCCCGTTCCGCGAAACGCTCGACCAGCTGGTCAACGGCAGGAGGGGCTGCATCATCCCATTCTCTCTCGCGAATTTTGCGGTGCAGATAATCCGCCAGTTTTTTCCGGCTCGTTGCATATCGCTCGACATAGCGTATAGCCAGCCGATGCAAGCTCTCCTGATCTAACGTTTTAACGCTGTTTTTCAACGGTTTGACCTTCAACTGTGATGTCTGCCCTTTTTGTGCCACAGTCGGGTCGAAATTTAAACGCCAGAGGTAATCAATGACGGCGGTAAATGCGGTTAAAAGGGAGGTCATTCAGACCACTTATCCCATTACCGAACGAGAAAGATTGATTTTAGGAAGGCTGGACCTCCCGGAAATGGATATTGGATGACCGAATTGACACCAACCCCGACTTTGGATGAACTCCCTCGTCGCTTCTCTGATTTTGATACATTGGGGAGTGCGCTGGACTATGCGTCCCAAGGACAAAAGGGTTTCAACTTTCATGACGCCCGGGCGTCGCTTGTCCGGGTTTATCCGTTCAGCGAATTGCGAGAAGATGCGCTGGCGTCGGCAAAAAGATTGATCGCGGCCGGTATAAAGCCCGGCGACCGTGTGGCGCTGATTGCAGATACGGAACCGCAGTTCTGCGCGCTATTTTTTGGTGCCGTCTATGCCGGAGCGCTGCCGGTTCCATTGCCATTGCCAACCTCTTTTGGCGGCAAGGAAAGCTATATTGACCAGATCGGCGTGCAGCTGGACAGCTGCGACCCTGCTTTGTTGCTCTTCCCCGACGAGATTGCGGAATTGGCGGGTGCGGCAGGCCGGTCCCGGTCCATTCCGATCTCCGGCTGGGACGCTTTTGCGCAGCAGGATGTTCCGGACGTGCCATTGCCCGCAGCCAGCAGCAGCGATATCGCCTATTTGCAATATTCCAGTGGCTCGACCCGGTTCCCGCATGGTGTTGCCGTCACGCATAAGGCGTTGCTGCACAATCTGGGCTCTCATGCTCATGGCATGCTGATCAACAGCACGGATCGCTGCATTTCCTGGCTGCCCTTCTATCATGATATGGGGCTGGTAGGCTGCTTCCTGTCAATGGTCGCCAATCAGGTCTCGACCGATTATCTCAAGACTGCGGACTTTGCCCGGCGACCTTTGTCATGGCTGGACCTGATCACCCGCAATCCGGGTACGTCCTGCAGCTTTTCGCCAACATTCGGCTATGAAATTTGCGCGCGTCGCATCGGCAGCCAGTCCAATGTCCAGGAGCGGTTCGATCTTTCGCGCTGGCGGCTGGCGGGCAATGGCGCGGACATGATCCGGCCCGACGTGATGCAGCGGTTTACCGATGCTTTCGCGCCTGCAGGATTTGATGCCAAGGCCTTCCTGCCGAGCTATGGTCTTGCCGAAGCAACGCTGGCCGTCACATTGATGCCATCGGGCGAAGGCATGGAAGTGGAACTGGTGGAAGAGACCGAGCTTTCCGGCGAGAAAAAGAGTGATGGTAGTCGCCCGAAGCGTTTCCGCGCGATCGTCAATTGCGGCAAGCCCGTGCGTGATACCTTCCTGGAAATCCGTGAGGAAAATGGAGCGGTGCTGGCTGACAAAACCATCGGCAAGGTCTGGATGAAGGGACCGGCGGTGATGGAAGGCTATTATCGCGATCAGGAGGCGACCGATGCCTGTCTGGTCGACGGCTGGCTCGATACCGGCGACATGGGCTATCTGTCGAACGGCTATCTTTACATCGTTGGCCGCGCCAAGGACATGATCATCATCAACGGCAAAAATCACTGGCCGCAGGATATCGAGTGGGCTGTCGAACAATTGCCTGGCTTCAAGGCCGGAGACATAGCCGCTTTCGCGATCACCACACCGGGCGGGGAAGAAACACCCGCCGTACTCGTTCAATGTCGGACTTCGGATGAGATCGAGCGTCTGCGCCTGTGGAACGAAATCAGGGAAAAGGTGAGGGCGATTACCGGCATGAATTGTGTGATCGAGCTGGTGCCCCCTCGTACCTTGCCGCGTACAAGTTCCGGCAAGCTGAGCCGCGCAAAGGCCCGGAACCTCTACCTTTCCGGTGATATTCAGCCATATGCCGTGGCCGCCTGAACCAGGTTATCTGATTCTAATCGGGCTTCGCAAAAAAATTTAAGCCGATCCTTACTTTTCGCTAAGAATTTCAGCGTAGGGACGACCGGTGTTAAAAACTATTGCTCAATCCGGTTTGCCGCGGGAAATTCCGCTTAGCGTTTTACTTGGCCTGTCCGACCCTGATGGCGTTGATTGGGGCCGTATTCGTGCGCTGCAGTTCAGTGGCAATAATCAGCATGGTTTGCTGAAGATTGTGGCAGCGATCGTGTGTGGTCTGCTGATTGTCCAACTGGGTGTTGGCCATGTCAATATTCTGCTTCTCGGTCTGTGGCTCGCGGGTTTGTCAGCGTTATATATCTACGCCCATCTGCTGTATCGCAAGCAATCGGCTTGGCAGCGGAAAACAATCAATCGCTCGGACATGAGTTTATTTTATCTCATTTCCCTGGTCGGTGGATCGCTGTGGGGCGCCGGTTTTCTGCTTTTTGCGTTCAGCACAGACCTGATGACGATGATACCGGTATGGGCGATGATCATCTGCCTGATGGTGGGGTCTGCAATGCTGTTGTCAAATATGCCGCTGAGCAGCATTTTATTCATCTCGGCGGCCGGCGCCGCAACGATTATTGGCTGGCTTTATATCGGGAGCTACCATTTGGCTTTGGCCTCGCTGGCAATCGCGGTCTTGTTGATTTCCGGATGCCTGATGACCGGCCGGTCATTCATTGACAGGAGAGTCGCAGAAGCCAGCCTCAGCGAGAAAAGTGAAGTGGTCAGCCTGTTGCTCAAGGAATTTGAGGATACGGGCGCGGACTGGCTGTGGCAGACTGATACGTCGCGCCGCATAACGCATGTTTCACCGCGGTTTGCCCACGCCATCGGGCAGCCACCGGAGGAGATCGAGGGCAAGCCGTTCCTGCAACTGGTCGCGGGTGAAGCCTGGGATAGTGGAAAATTCTCGACCGCTTTGCACGAACTGGCGGACAAGCTGAAACGCCGTGATAGTTTCAGCAACATGCTGGTACCGGTCCAGATCAATGGGGAAAATCGCTGGTGGGAATTGTCCGCTTCGCCGAAACTCGACGATAGTGGCGCCTTTCATGGGTTCCGCGGTGTCGGGTCGGACATTACTGAGCAGCGTGAATCGGCTGACAAAATCTCGCATATGGCCAGATTCGATACGCTGACCCGCTTGCCCAATCGCCTGCAGCTGACCGATGCGGTCATAAAAGCGATGCAGGCGGCTGAAAAATGGAACGGCCGTTGCGGCTTCATGATGATCGATCTCGATCGCTTCAAGGCGGTGAACGATACGCTGGGCCATCCGGTGGGCGACCGGTTGCTGGCACGCGTGTCCGATCGCCTTCGCTCGATCATGACCGACAACGAGCTGTGCGGTCGTCTAGGTGGCGATGAATTTGCCATCGTGATCAAGGAGGCCAGCGACACGCAATATATGGAATTGCTGGCCAAAAAGATCATCGACACTCTGTCCCGGCCTTATGAAGTCGACCAGCATACACTTTACATCGGCGCCAGTGTTGGCACTGCGATCGGTCCCCGTGACGGACGTACGGTCGAAATGCTGATGCGCAGTGCCGATCTCGCGCTCTATCGTTCGAAGGACCAGGGCGGCGGCGCATTCACCCATTATGAGCCGCAACTCCACGTCCAGGCGGAAGAGCGCCGGGTAATGGAAATTGCCCTGCGCAAGGCGCTGGAGAATGACGAGCTGTCGCTGAACTATCAACCCGTGGTCAGTGCTGATTCGGGTGGGGTCGTCGGGTTCGAAGCGCTGCTGCGCTGGACCAGCCCGGAATTTGGTATTGTATCGCCGGCCAAATTCGTGCCGATAGCGGAAGATGCGCGCCTGATCGTCTCGATTGGTGAATGGGTCATGCGGACCGCGTGCAAGGAAGCCATGGCGTGGCCATCCACGGTCAAGGTTGCGGTCAATGTTTCAGCCGACCAGCTGACCGAAGTGAATTTCCTCTCGATGGTCGTGTCTGCACTCGAGGACAGCGGACTTCCTCCGAACCGTCTCGAGATAGAAGTAACCGAAAGCATTTTCATGCACGAGGGCAATGGTGCTGCAGAAGTGCTGGATCAAATCATTGCTCTGGGCATCAACCTGTCGCTTGATGATTTTGGTACCGGCTATTCCTCGCTCGGCTATCTGCGCAAAACGAGATTCACGACGATCAAGGTGGATCGCAGCTTTGTTCAGGGTGCTGCCAAAAACGCACCCGAGAGCCTCGCCATCATTCGCGCGGTGGTTGCTATGGCAGACGCCCTGGGCATGTCGACGACCGCCGAGGGTGCGGAGACGGAAGAAGAAGTAAACATGATCAAAAAGCTCGGCTGTCGCAAAATCCAGGGCTATTATTTCGGTCGTCCGATGGTCGCCGATGATGCCAAGAATCTGTTCGGCATATTTGAGCCCGGGCAATTGGCATATGGTCAAAAGTCCGCCTGAGCGGGCGTTCCGAATCTAGTTTTTTGCCAGTCGTTTTTCAATGCCGCGCCAGATTCGGGCATAGGCCTGGGCGGCGGGGCTGCGCGGTGCGAAACTGCCGACCGGTTTCTGCAATTTGGTCATATGTTCAACGGCGCTCGACATCGGGATGACCGGCCATTTCGGTTTCCGAAGCAAGCCCTGATTGTGGATGGAGCGCCGTCGATCAACCATTGTATATACCGGCAGCAAGGGCGCATGTTTTTTGCCGCTGCTGTTCAGGAATATCTGGACATCGGTGAGCGCGCGTTCCGAGAGCGGGGACGGGATTGTCGGTACAATCACGATATCGGCGTTGCGCAAGATCTGTTCGCTCGTTTCCGTCAGACCCGGCGGGCAATCGAGGATGATCCGGTCATAATCCTTGCCCATTTGCTTGAGCAATTTTCCGAGATGCCGCTTCTTGTTGATCTGGAAGAACAGCCGGTCGAGCCCACGTAGCGACACATCCGCAGCCAGCAGGTCGAGATTGGCTATTTCCGTATGCTTGATCAATTTATCCGGTTTGACATTGCCGGCGACCATTGCGCGCGCGAGGTCCTTTTTCATCTGGTCGCCCTTGAGAATGAACGAAGCCGCTCCTTGCGGATCAAGGTCCCAGAGCAAGGTCCGGCGCGAGCTGTTCACAGCGCTGTTCCAGGCGAGATTCACAGCCGTGCAGCTTTTGCCAACGCCGCCCTTCATGCTGTAGACTGCGATTACCGCCATTATCTTTCCCGCGTCGTTTCATTCCAATCCGCTGGAACAATTTCGTGCTAGAGCAGCTCTTGCACGATTTCCTGCGGTCGACACAGTCTGACCCCCTTGTCGGTCTCGACCAGCGGCCGGTTGATCAAGATTGGCTCTTGAGCCATGGCATCCAGAATCTGATCGGCCGTCGCGTCGTCCTTCGTCAACCCCAGCTCCTCAGCCGGCGAACCGCGCACTCTTAAGCCTTCCTGGGGGGTCATTCCAGCATCGCGGTAAAGTTGTTCCAGCTTGGCACGACTGGGCGGATTTTTCAGATATTCGACTACGGTCAGATCAACTCCGGGCGCTTCTTCCAATATCGCCAATGTCTTGCGTGATGTGCCGCATTTCGGATTGTGCCAGATTGTTGCCTTCATGATTCTCTCCCGATTCTTCAATAGAGTCTCATAAACACGAATTGGCCGAAGGGTTCAAAGAAAACCCAACCGCTCCGAGCTTGTGTGTTGCATATGAAAACCATTCGCATTAGCAGCGCGGTTGTTCAATCCAGTTTTCATATCAGGTAGATTCTCTGTGAATATTGTTCCGCGCCGTTCTTTGCGCTTCTGCGTTTCTGTCAGCCTCGCCGCGATTGCAGCGAATCCAGTCCCCGTCGATGCTGCAGAGGCGTTGGAAGACGGCTTTGCAGATGATCAGGAGATTATCGTCACCGGTGAAAAGGAAGGCTATGTTGCGATCAGCAGCGCGGGCTTGAAAACCGACACGCCGCTGATCGATACACCGCAGACCGTCTCGGTCGTTACTCGCGAGCAGCTTGACGACCAAGCACTTCAGGATATTGGCGACATTCTCCGCTACACGCCGGGTGCATCGATCGGGCAGGGTGAAGGCAATCGCGACCAGATCACCATCAGGGGACAGAATAGCACCGCGGATTTCTTCGTCGATGGCATTCGCGACGACGTCCAATATTTCCGGCCGCTCTACAATATCGAGCGAGTCGAGATTCACAAAGGTCCCAATGCGATGATCTTTGGCCGCGGCGGCGGTGGCGGGATCATCAACCGGGTGGTCAAATCACCGATTGCCGATCGCCAGTTTGGCGAAGCAACCGCAAGTGTCGACAGCTTCGGCGCATTTTATCTTTCGGGTGACCTCAATCTGCCGGTGGGTGAATCAGCTGCTTTCCGCCTCAACGGTCTGTATGAGGAATTCAACAACCATCGTGATTTTTACGATGGTCGCCGGTTCGCCATCAATCCGACCTTCGGCGCCGAATTGGGCGACAAGAGCCGGGTTATGCTATCCTACGAATATGTCGACGATGACCGCGCAGTAGACCGTGGCAATCCGGCGGAACTGCGCGCTCTGGGCGATGACTGCTCGTTTGCCGACCCTTGCGGCCCGCTGACCGGCTATCACGATACATTATTCGGGCAGCCCGGCACCAATCGCACGACGCTGCAGGCGCATGTCGTCAAGCTGCGCGTGGAACATGATTTCAGCGATGATCTGCGTTTCAGCACGACCACGCAATATGGTGATTATGACAAGCTCTATCGCAACGTCTATCCGGTCGATGCGCGCAGCAACGACATCCGGCTGACGCCGGCCGCCAATTCCGTCACCCTCGACGGTTATGTCGACACGACCGACCGCGAGAATTTCATCACCCAGGGCAATCTGTTGTGGACGGGCGACACCGGGGCTTTTGACCACAGCCTGCTACTCGGTTATGAATATGGCGAGCAGAAATCCGCCAACGCCCGGCGGGATATATTATTTGATAATAACGGAGATGGATTGCTGGACTCAAGTGTTTCGATTCCGAATTTACCAAATGATGATGACCAAACCACTGTCTCACTGACAGATCCGATTGTGACGCCTATATTCGGCTTCCCCGCCTTCAGCCGCAGCACTGTTTCCGACCTGAAGTTCCTGTCGCTTTATGTGCAGGACCAGATCAGCATCGGCGATCATTTCGAGATTATCGGCGGTGTACGTTTTGACCGGTTCGATCTGGATGTGAACGATATCCAGAGCAGCCTGCTGCTCAGCCGGACCGACGAGAAATTCTCGCCGCGTTTTGGCGCGATATACAAACCGCAGGAGAATATCTCGATCTATGCGAGCTATGCGAAGAGCTTTCTGCCACGTTCGGGCGACCAGTTTCTGACGCTCACTCCGAACAATGCCAATCTGGCGCCGGAAACTTTCGAAAATCACGAGGTCGGGGTAAAATGGGATTTGACACAGGCGCTCAGCCTGACCGCTGCCCTGTTCCGTCTCGACCGCGACGATCAGTCGATCCTGCTCGATAATCAGGGCAACACCACCCTGTCCGGTTCCAGGACCGAAGGCGTCGAGTTCCAGCTCGTCGGCAAGCTGACCGAGCAATTGCAGATCAACGCAGGCTATAGCTATCTCGACGGCCAGCAGCGCAACGCAACTACCGTAGGCGGTCAGGAATTGCGCCTGTTCCAGGTGCCGGAACATATGGTCTCGTTGTGGACAAAATATGATTTCACCCCCCAATTTGCTGCCGGTGTCGGGGTGACCCATCAATCAAGCCAGTTCGCCACCAACGACAATACGGTCCGCATCCCGGCATTCACCCGGGTCGATGCTGCGCTCTATTATGATGTCAGCGAGCAGGTGCAATTGCAGCTCAACGTCGAAAATCTGTTCGACGAGACTTATTATCCGTCGGTCCATAATAATGACAATATTTCAACCGGCGAACCGCTGAATGCGCGGCTGACCGTGAAATTTGGTTTTTAGACATTACGAGGAACTTGTGCCCCGGCGAAGGCCGGGGCCCATCTCGGCACGGTACGGCAAACTGACAAGAATTCACGATATCGACCGCTCGGCTTGAGAAGGCTCCGCCGGAGCCTTCGTCGCCTGCGCCCTTCGCGGGTGAACAACTCATTTTTGGGGCGTCAGCGCCGGCACCGCCTTGGCGGCGTCTTCCGGATCAATCCCCGGTGGCGGGGCGGCGCTGAGTACCGCTTCGCCGCGGGCCACGCGCCCGGCGCGCTGGATTGCTTCGCGGATGCGCGGATAGGTGCCGCAGCGGCAGATATTGGTGATTGCCTCGTCGATCGCGGCTTTCGACGGATTGGAATTTTTCTTCAGCAGAACCGCTGCTGCCATTATCATGCCTGACTGGCAGAAACCGCATTGCGGCACATTTTCCGCTGCCCAGGCCTGCTGCACCGGATGGCTGCGATCGCGCGACAGCGCTTCGATCGTGGTAACAAAACGGCCTTCGAGCTCGCCAATGGTGACTAGACAGGAGCGGATGGCCTCGCCGTCGACCTCAACCATACACGCCCCGCAATCACCGGTGCCGCAGCCATATTTCGTGCCAGTCAGATTGGACGCATCGCGCAGCGCCCAGAGAAGCGGCGTATCCGGGTCCATCCGGTACCAGACCGGCCGGTCATTGACGGTAAATTTGGTCATAGGACTCTGCTCGTCATCCTGAACTTGTTTCAGGATCTCCTGACACTGACTTATGCAATAAGAGATGCTGAAACAAGTTCAGCATGACGAAACCAGACTTTCACTCCCGCCAGCTTTTGTCTTCGCGATCGACCAGCCGCACCATCGCGTCAAATTCCGGGACGCCCTGTTGCAGGGGATCAATCGAGGCCTGCGACAGATTTTCCAGATGCTTCCTGATCACCTCTTCGCCGATCATCACCGGTTTGCCCATCGCCAGCGTCTGCATCTGGATTTCGCAGGCGCGTTGCAGCACCCAGTGGTTGAGGAACGCCTCTTCCAGCGTCCGGCCCATCACCACCGGGCCGTGATTCTCGAGCATCATCATCCGCTTCTTGCCGAGGCTGGCGAGGAAACGCGGGCCTTCGTCTTCGTGCACGGTAATGCCTTCGAACTTGTGGTAGGCGAGGCGCGGGACGATCGCGGCAGCGTAGAAATTGATCGGCTGCAGGCCGCCTTCGACTGAGGATACCGCCATGGTCGCGGTGGTATGGGTGTGGATGATTGCATGGACATCGGGCAGTTCGCGGTGGAACAGGCTGTGCTGGGTGAAGCCGGCCTTGTTGACCGGGTAGGTCGAGCCATCGAGCGTGTTGCCGTCGATATCGATCTTGACCAGAGTCGAGGCGGTGACCTCGCTGAAATGCAGGCCATAGGGATTGATCAGAAAGGCATCATCCTCGCCCGGAACCTTCAGCGTGATATGGTTGAAGATCATCTCGTCCCAGCCGAGATAGGCGAAAATCCGGTAGCAGGCGGCGAGCCGCTGGCGCGCTTTCCACTCTTCCTCACTACAGCTGGATTGGATGTTGATCGCGGTGGCCATTTTTCTCTCCTCGACTCGGCTGATATTGTCTGTACCGGCCATATTATAGCAAAGGCCCTGAAACACGAATGCAAAGCTTCTGTCATTCGCGCAATGAATCGTGTAAATGCTTGCCTAGCTGCCGAGAAATTGATAGGCGGCGCGAGATTGAAGCAGATTGATTCTGCTGCAAACCCTTTTTTTATGGCTTTTACACCAATATAGGCCAGAAGAAATTGCTTCTGGCCCGCTACGAAATCTGAACGGAGTTACTCAGTCTTATGCAAATCATGGTTCGCGATAATAATGTTGATCAGGCCCTTCGGGCGCTCAAGAAAAAATTGCAGCGTGAAGGCGTCTATCGCGAAATGAAGCTTCGTCGCCATTACGAAAAGCCATCCGAAAAGCGCGCCCGCGAAAAGGCTGCTGCCGTTCGCCGCGCCCGCAAGATGGACCGCAAGCGTATGGAACGCGACGGCCTGATTTAAGCGCTTCGGCTCCACAATAACAAGGTAGCCTGCCCATGTCAGTTACGACGGTTCCGATTCATCCCATCAAAAAGGGCTCGCTGACCAAGATCTGGATCGGTGTGTTGCTGATAGTGGGCGCTGCATTGCTTCTCGCTTATACGGGAACCCAGAATGTCGTCGTGAATGGCGCGACCAACGAGCAGTTTCTCGCCGCCAATGCTGATGAGGATGGGGTGGAAACAACCGCATCCGGCCTACAATATAAAGTGATCAAGCCGGGCGAGGGGCCTTCGCCTGTCGCCACCGATACGGCTCTGGTCAAATATGAAGGCACGTTGCGCGATGGCACTGTCTTTGATGCTAATGAGCAAGCGCCGATGCCGGTGGGTGCCGTGGTCCCCGGTTTCTCCGAGGCGCTGCAACTTATGCAGAAGGGCGGCGAATATCGCATCTGGATCCCGTCGGAACTCGCATATGGCGAGGCCTCTCCCGGTGAACAGATTCCGCCTAACAGCCTGCTCATTTTTGATGTGACGCTGCTCGACTTTATTTCAGCAGCGCAGATGGAAGAGCTTCAACGGCAGATGCAGGCAGAAGGCGCTCCCGGAAACCCACGACTTCCCGGCCAATAGCGACTTTGGTATAGTGGTTTCTGGAGAGTAGTTTGTGACCGATATCGTCACGAATCAGAATAGTCCGAAGCCATCATCGCCAATCAAGCCATTCTTGCTTGGGCTGCTATCGGGTGTAATTTCGGTGGCCGTGCTTGCCGCCGCAATTCCAGAAAAAACCAGTCCTTCAGAATTTGTCCAGGCAAGTTGGGAAAAGCTGTTTCCGCCACCGGGCAATGCAGAATTTCTGACGGAAAATGGAAAACAGGCCGGCGTCGTCACAACCGCATCCGGTCTGCAATATAAGGTGAACAAGCCCGGCAAGGGTGATTCGCCAACCGCCACTGATACGGCTCTGGTCAAATATGAAGGCACGTTGCGCGATGGCACGGTCTTTGATGCCAACGAGCAGGTGCCGATGCCGGTGGGTGCCGTGGTGCCCGGTTTCTCCGAAGCGCTGCAGCTGATGCAGAAGGGCGGCGAATATCGTATCTGGATCCCGTCGGAGCTCGCTTATGGTGAAACCTCTCCCGGACCAGAGCTTCCCGCCAACAGCTTGCTCATCTTTGATGTGACTCTGCTGGACTTTATTTCAGCGGCAAAAATGGAAGAATTGCGTCAGCAGATGCAGGCGCAGGCTGTTCCCGGCGGACCACCACCCGCTCCTTAACAATCGCCTATATCGGGGCTAGGAGCGTTCGGCTTGCGCAACAGCTTCCGATGCGCGCAGGGCAGATAATATCCGCATCAGATGGTGGACATTGTGCACTTCCAGATCAACGTCGAACGTATGGAACGGGCCGTCGCGATGCGACAGGCGCAGGTTCAGGATATTGGCATTGTGAAAGCCAAAAATCCCGGCCATTTCAGAAAGCGTCCCCGGCTTGTTGTGAAGGACCACACATAGACGGGCAGCCGCGCCGTCGCTTTCAGTGCCCCAGCTGAGATCGACCCAGTCGGCATCGACGCCATCGGCCAGACTCTGGCAATCGATGGTGTGCACTTCGACATTCTCGCCGCTCCGCCGCAGTCCGACAATGCGGTCGCCGGGCACGGGATGGCAGCATTCTGCCAGATTGAAGGCAACGCCCGGGGTCAGGCCCTTGATCGAAATTGCGCGATCCTGTTCGGGCCATTGCCGTTCGTCATCATTGTCGTGGACGCTACCGGGAATGATCGCTTCCATAACTTCGCGGTCGCTGAGCTGGCGGGTGCCGATAGCCATCATCAGATCGTCCGGTTCCTCCATGTTCAGCCGTTTCAGCGCAGCCTTGATTGCGCGCTTGCCGATCTTGCCGGGTAGCCGTTCGATGATTTCTTCATAAAGCTCGGTACCGATCGCGATCATCTCGTCTCGTTCCTTGAACCGGACATTGCGACGGATTGCCGCGCGCGCCTTGCCGGTAATGACGAACGACAGCCAGCCGGGTTGCGGTTCCTGTCCCTTGGATTTCAGAATCTCGACGACATCGCCGTTCTGCAGCTGGGTGCGCAACGGTACATGCCGTCCATTGACCTTGGCACCCACGGCCTGATTGCCGAGATCGGTGTGCACGGCATAGGCAAAATCGACGGTGGTCGAACCTCTGGGCATCTGCAGCAAGGTTCCCTTGGGGGTGAAGGCAAAAATCCGGTCCTGATACATCGCCAGACGGGTGTGCTCGAGCAGTTCTTCCGCATCTTCTGCCTGATCCAGAATCTCGATCAGATCGCGGATCCAGCCAGCCTGGCCATCGGGTCGATTGCCCTGTTTATAGGCCCAATGTGCAGCGAGGCCGAATTCATTATCCTCGTGCATGCGCTGGGAGCGAATCTGAATTTCCACTCGCATATTATTGCCATGCATCAATGTCGTATGGATGGAACTGTAGCCGTTTCGCTTCGGTGTGGAGATATAGTCTTTGAACCGGCCGGGGACCATTTTCCATTTCTCATGCAATATGCCAAGCGCACGGTAACATTCGGCGCTATTGTCGGTAACCACCCGGAACGCCATGATGTCGGTCAGATGCTCAAAGCTGACGTGCCGCTCCTGCATCTTGCGCCAGATCGAATAGGGATGCTTTTCCCGGCCACTGACCTCTGCCACCAGACCGCCGCTCTCCAGTGCCTTCTGAATTGACTGGGAGATTTTATCAACCTGGCCATCGTCGCCTTCCTTGATCGCCTTCAGTCTTTTCGTGATCGTGTCATGGGCCTCCGGTTCCATGTGCTGGAAGGCCAGCAATTGCATCTCGCGCATATATTCATACATGCCGATCCGCTCGGCAAGCGGTGCATAAATATCCATGGTTTCATGGGCGATCCGCTGGCGCTTTTCTTCGCTCTTGATGAAATGCAGCGTCCGCATATTGTGCAGCCGATCGGCAAGCTTGACCAGAAGCACGCGGATATCGTCGGACATGGCCAGCAGGAATTTACGCAGATTTTCCGCAGCCCTTTCATTGTCGGTCTGCGCCTCGATCTTTGAAAGCTTGGTCACGCCATCGACCAGGCGGGCAATTTCCTCGCCGAATAATTTGCCAATTTCCTCGGTCGTGGTGAGCGTATCCTCGACCGTATCGTGGAGCAGCGCGGTGACAATCGTTTCCTGGTCGAGTTTGAGGTCGGTCATCAGGCCGGCCACTTCGATCGGATGACTGAAATAGGGGTCGCCGCTCGCCCGTTTCTGGCTGCCATGTCGCTGCACCGAGAAGACATAGGCGCGGTTGATCAGATCTTCATCTGCATCGGGATCATAGGATCGCACCCGTTCCACTAGTTCATATTGCCTGAGCATGGATAGAAGATGGTGCGCTTTCTGGACCGGGGCAACAAAAAAGAGCGCCGAAGCGGGCTCTTATATCCGGGGGAACGGAAAAAAAGCTTCGCTTCGGCGCTATGGCTGACCGGCGGGGGCCGGGAATTGGCCCCTATATGGAGCGAGAAGCCGGTCAGACGGGGATTATTCAATCAGCTGTTGCACTTGGCGATCGCTTCGGAGTCAAAGGCTTCGCCTTTGTAGGCAAAGCTTGCGACCGGCCCGAATTCATCGACCAGCTTGGCGCAAATCGTCCGCGGCGCAGAGCTGCTCTGGCTGCCGATACATTCCGTACCGGCGCAGCGAATGACCGCACCTCTGATAATTTCCTGGGCGGCTTCAACCGGAGCCTGTAATTCTGCCGTATAGGCAACAGCCGGGCCGCGCGCTTCAGCGGTGGTGGCGGTAAACAGGGTGAGGGATGTCATCGCCGCAATGCAAAAGATCATTGAAGCGCGAAGGGGGCTTTGGGAGAGAAGCATGATATTTCCTTTCGTCAGTCTGTTGTCGAGCCATTATTGCGATGGCCAGAGGGGAGAAATTCATTGTTGCAATATCAGTTGCGAATCACTACCTAGATTAATAGGTTTTAAGTTGCAACTAAAAACTTATATTTTTTTCGCACTTGCCAAAAAACTGGTTTAGGAATGGGCACATGGACAAAATCAGAGAAGATCTATCGAGTCTGGCTGGCGGGGAGTGCAGCCTTCCCATATCCTTGGAGGTCATCGGCGAGCGTTGGTGCTTCATGATATTGCGTGCTGCGCTCAACGGCGTTGGGCATTTTGAGGATTTTCTGTCCGAAATCGGTATTGCCCGGAACATATTGGCCAACCGGCTCACCCGGATGGTGGAAGCGGGTATCATGACTCGGCGTCCCTGCGATCATGACAAGCGGAAGGTCGAATATCGGCTGACCGACAAGGGGCAGGATTTGCTGCCGACAATGATTGCCATGCGGCAATGGGGAGAAAGATGGGAAACCGGCGTTCCGTCTAACCCAATCCTCTGCGATTCACGGGATCGTCAGCCGATCCGCAAAATCACCATGCGCGCGCATGATGACCGGGTTCTTGAAATGGATGATCTGTGCTGGATCGATGAGTCGGAATTGAAGCCGGATGCCGACGGCGCCAACCGCGACGATATGGTGGTTCGCCATCTCAAAGAAATTGGCGAATCGTCAGCGGCTTAAGGGTTTTTGCCGACCGGCCCTATTCGACGCCGGCGCTATTCGACGGTCGCATAAATGCTGTTTATGGGCCGGGCCATGACGCGCCGAACCATCGGCTCGAAAAACTCCAGCGGAGCGGTGTCATAGTTGGCGTCGAACGCGGTCTGGTCATATTTTGCGCAGAATTCCGCACAATCTTCAAAATGCTCATGACCACGGAACTGTTCGCGCATGTCGCGGTCCTGGCCAAGATAGTGGAAGAAATAATAGCCCTGGAATATGCCGTGCTTTTCCGTGATCCAGTGGTTCTTCTCGCTGACAAAGGGTTTCAGGATCGCTGCTGCAATATCGGGATGGTTATAGGTGCCAAGCGTGTCACCGACATCGTGCAGCAAGGCCATCACGACATATTGCTCGTCCCGGCCATCGCGGTGGGCGCGAGTTGCGGTTTGCAAACTGTGCTGCATCCGGTCGATGGGAAAGCCGCCAAAATCGCCGTCGAGCAATTTCAAATGATCGAGCACCCGGTCGGCCACCTTGCTGGCAAAGGGACCAAAATGTCCGCCGATAATCTGCCAGTCTTCCTGGGTGCCCTCTTCCATGGAAGGGAATTTTGCTCGAACTTCGTTGGGACCACCCATGACATTCTCCTTGGTCTGTTGCCGATCTTCAGCCACATTTCTCTTTTCGGGAATGCAAATATCTTCGCATTTGGGTCGAAAAACGGAGCGTTTGTCGTCTTATTTGTGCAAATGATAGGCGATTCTTTCCCAAGCGGCAATGGCCCGCTATAGAAAGCATGATGGCCGTTATGGAAATTCGCCCCCAGCCGTTTTTTGGCAACAAGAACCGCGCATTCTGGAACCTGCAATCGGCGGGCTGGGCTGGCGCGCTTATTCTGCGCGCGATCGGCGGGATATCGAATGGTCTGCCGCTCAGCTTTCTGGTGCCGGTCATCATCTCGACCATTACCGGTTATTCCATCTCCTTGTTGCTGTCGGTGGTGTACAAGAATTTGATCCACCGCCGTCCGATTGTCACATGGAGCAGCACCGCCGTTTTCCTGACGATCGCGGCCGCGCTATATGCCTTCATCGATGCCTGGGTTTTCCTCATCCAGAATCCGACGTCAGAGACGGCGTTCGGTACGTTGTTTCTGGGCTCATTGTTCCTCGGTATCATGTTGCTGGGTGCCTGGTCGGCGCTCTATTATGCGATCAACTTCTTCCTGCGGGTCGAGGAGCAGAATGACCAGCTGCTGCAGCTGGAAGCCCAGGCCACTCGCGCCCAGCTGGCGATGCTGCGCTATCAGCTCAATCCCCATTTTCTGTTCAACACGCTGAACAGCATTTCGACTCTGGTGCTGCTGCGCCAGACGGAACCGGCCAATGCCATGCTCTCGCGCCTGTCCTCTTTCCTGCGCCATACGCTGGTCAACGAAGTGCACAGCCGGGTTACTCTGGCGCAAGAGGTTGAAACCCTGCATCTCTATCTCGATATTGAAAAGATGCGCTTCGAAGAACGGTTGCGATCACATTTTGACATCGATCCGGCCGTACGTGATGCATTGTTACCATCGCTATTGCTCCAGCCGCTGGTCGAGAATGCGATAAAATATGCGGTGACACCGCAGGAAGAGGGGGCCGATATATCGGTTTCTGCGCATCTCGACGGGGACAAGTTGCGCATAACCGTATCGGATACGGGGCCCGGTAAAATTGGTGCCGCGACCGGAAAATCCGATTCCACGGGCGTCGGTCTCGGTAATATTCAGGAGCGATTAAACCAGGCCTATGGAGAAGGCGCCATATTTGAAACGCGCTCGTCTCCGGGCGAGGGCTTTTCGGTATTCATCGCCTTGCCATTTGAAACGAGAGAACAGATCGAGCGCGAAGCGGCGGATCACTCTGCAACCGACGAACAAGTGAGAAACGAGACTATTTTTGGGGAGCATGCATCCAGTGATGACCGTCAGCGGGAGCCGGTGAATGCGCCGGGGATGGCATCATTCCAGCATAAGGATTTGAAAACATGACGATCAAGACGATATTAGTCGACGATGAAAAGCTAGCGATTCAGGGTCTGCAGATTCGACTCGAAAAATTCGACGATATCGAGATTGTCGATACCTGCCGCAATGGCCGGGAGGCGATTCGCAAGATCAAGACCTTGAAGCCTGATCTGGTGTTTCTCGATATCCAGATGCCGGGGTTTGACGGTTTTTCGGTGGTACAGGGGATTATGGAGATTGAGCCACCTCTGTTCATTTTCGTGACCGCCTATTCCGAACATGCCGTCCGGGCCTTCGAGGCCGAGGCCATCGACTATCTGGTGAAGCCGGTCGAGGAAGACCGGCTGGCCGACGCGATTGACCGGGTGCGCAAGCGCCTCTTGGAAAAGCGCGGCGGCGCTGAGCTTGAAAAGCTTAAAAATGTGCTCAGTGAGGTCGCGCCTGACGCGATGGCCAATATCGAGGATTCAGACGAGCCGGCGTCCGCGAATCGCTATGAGAAGCTGATCAATGTCAAAGACCGGGGGCAGATCTTCCGCGTTGACGTCGATACCATCGAGCGAATCGATGCGGCTGGTGATTATATGTGCATCTATACAGCCGACAATAGTCTGATCCTGCGTGAGACGATGAAAGACCTCGAAAAGCGTCTCGATCCCCGCCATTTTCAGCGCGTGCATCGCTCGACGATCGTCAATCTGAGTCAGGTCCGCGAGGTGAAGCCGCATACCAATGGCGAATGTTTCCTGGTGCTGGGTTCCGGTGCGCAGGTAAAGGTCAGCCGCAGCTACCGCGATGTCGTCGCGCGCTTTGTACATTAGAGGCTAGTCGCGGCGACTCCGGAAAAAATCCAACAGTAATTTCGCAGAATTTTCTCCCTCAATTCCGGCATAGACGTCTGGCTTGTGATGGCATGTGGGCGTCTCGAAAAACCGGACCCCATTGTCCACAGCGCCGCCCTTGGGATCGTCTGCGCCATAATAGAGCCTGCGAATACGGGCATGAGCGATGGCACCGACGCACATCGTGCAAGGCTCCAGCGTTACCCACAGGTCGCAATCTTCCAGTCGGTCATTGCCGAGATATTGTGTCGCCTGCCGAATCGCAACGATTTCGGCATGGGCAGTTGGGTCGTGATTGATTCGGGTGCGATTATGCCCCTGACCAATAATTTTACCGTCCTTGACGATGACCGCACCCACCGGTACTTCATCGACAGCAATTGCCGCATTGGCCAAAGCCAGCGCATCGCCCATGAAAGAAGTATATTTTGCTGCTACCATGGTTGTGAGTTAGCGTGGAAGCGGTCGGAAGGCCATAGTTGACCAGATCGTCGAAAATGCCTCCGATATGCTTGACGCATGGCCTGATTAGGGTTAGGTGACCGCTCTTTCCCGCTGGGAATCACTCAATAACAAGAAATTGGACTTTTACGATGTCGCGGATTTGCGAACTGACAGGTAAGACTCGGCTGGTAGGCAATAATGTGTCGCACGCCAAAAACCGGACCAAGAAAACATTTTTGCCCAACCTGCAAAATGTGACTCTTTTGTCCGACACTCTCGGCAAGGGCGTGAAACTTCGGGTTTCGACGCACGGCCTGCGTTCGGTGGAGCATGTTGGCGGCCTCGACAATTGGTTGCTGAAAACCAAGGACGACAAGCTGAGCCTGCGTGTGAAACGCCTCAAAAAAGAAATCGCGAAAAAGCAGGTTGCTACCGCTTAAGCGATCAATCTGATTCGAACGTTGAAAAGCCGGGGCTAGCCTCGGCTTTTTCGTTTTGACGTTCGGGGCCGGACTTTTTCGGGCTGTCTTTTCCTTTCAGCAATCGGAACTTGAAAAACAGCGATTCCTGTAACGCGCTGAAATTATCATCCGAAGCTATCCAGACAATAGTCGCTTCTCCGTCCCGCGTGATGGCCAGAGCCTCCATATTATCAACCTTCAGCGGTGGCTTCAGCGTGGCGATCGACACGGATGTCGCGACCTTTCCCGGTTGGAAATTCTTGAGCTGCGCGATCGACAATATCGCTGATACCCCGTCAAATGGCGTAAAGCGCCGGTGCAGCATCAAGGCAGAATCGTCGTCCAGCAATACCGCATCGGTCAACCGATACCCTTTGGGAGGTTGATAGCCGAAAACGACCGCTTTGCTTGTCGGCTCGGCAGCATCGCTGTCAAACATAAGGGCCTGATAGCCGCCCTTTGAATATTCTGCGGATTCCGAAAAAACCAGAAAGCGGCCATCTTTCAGGCGGAGCATAGCCTCCGCTCCTCCATTCTCGGGCCATTTTTGCGCTGCCTTCGAGTAATGCGCCGTTTCCTTGCGTGCGAAAGTCGGCCCGTAGCGCCAGACACTATGCTGATGCTCGTAGCCAACCCAGAATTGACCGGTCTCGGGATCATGAAGAAACGATTCGGCATCCCAGTTCAATTGGGCATATTCATTGGGCTTGGCCGGGCCTTCAGGCAGTGGCGCAATGAATGGGCGCAGCGCCTGGTTCTTATCTTCATCCAAGGTGAAGCCGACCAAAGTGCCATTGTCGCTGAGCATCAGGAAACGATTGTCCGGGAGCGCCAACATCGACGATATGCCACCGAATTCGCCATTGTCACTGGTGATTTTCCAGCCGGCGAGAAATTCGAGACGACCCACCACGGTCCGTGCCGGATCCCTGGCATCCAGGGCGATCGGTTTCAGGGTGATATATTGGCTGTCGTTTGGCGGCGGCACAGGGCCGCGAACAAAAGTGACCGGCACCAGAAAGAAGAAGAGCGACAAACATGCAAACAAGCGGGGCATGCGCCGCGCATAACCGATTCGTCGCTCCAAACATATTCTATTCTGGACGCTCGGGCGCGACCTGCGCTAGACGCCGACCAAATAGTCAGGAAAGCGCGATTATGAAAAAAGTTTACCCCGATGCGGCCGCCGCCCTCGACGGCCTATTATTCGATGATATGCATCTTTGCGTGGGTGGTTTTGGCCTCTGCGGCATCCCGGAAAGGTTGATCGACGCGATTCAGGAGGACGGGGTCAAGGGACTTACCATCGCTTCCAACAATGCCGGAATTGACAATGAAGGTCTTGGCAAATTGTTGCGCTCGCGACAGGTCAAAAAAATGATCTCCTCCTATGTCGGCGAGAACAAGGAATTCGAACGGCAGTTTCTGTCAGGCGAGCTGGAAGTGGAATTCTGCCCGCAGGGAACCCTGGCCGAACGGTGCCGAGCGGGTGGCGCGGGCATTCCGGGCTTTTATACAAGGACCGGTGTTGGCACGCAGGTGGCCGAGGGAAAAGAACACAAGGATTTCGATGGCGAAACCTATATTCTCGAGCGGGGTATTTTTGCAGATGTCTGCCTGATCAAGGGCTGGAAAGCGGACAAGGCGGGCAATCTGATGTTCCGCAAGACCGCGCGCAATTTCAATGCGCCGATGGCGACGGCAGGCAAGATTTGTGTCGCCGAGGTTGAGGAGATTGTCGAAGTCGGTGAACTGGATCCGGATTGCATCCATTTGCCGGGCATTTATGTCAAACGCCTGATTAACGGCGCGCCCTATGACAAGAAAATCGAATTCCGCATGACCCGGGAGCGTGAAGACGCCTGATGGCTCGGCTTCGCCTATCTCTGATTGCTTTGGCCACGCTGCCGTTGCTGTCCAGCTGCGTCGCCGCACTGGTGCCACTGGCTGCTTTGGGAGGCCTCGGCAAGCATGAGATTGATCGCGCCAAGGCGAGGCGGGAACTGGTCTCGTCCGGTGCCATCGATCTATCGGCACCGGTTGGTAAGGTCACGCTACAATCGGACGGCAGCGCGGCAAATGCATTGCCCAAGACGGAAAAGAAATTTTCCGGGCAAGGCGGCGCCTTTGAAACCGTCGAAGTCGACCTTGATGGCGAGGCCAAGGATTATATCTCACAATATTTTCAGCCTGTCGGTCCGCATTCTTCCCCTTATGCCGAGTTTGCGGCTCACGCTCTGAAACAATCGGCCAGACAGGAAGCCGGAGAAGGCGTCGTATCAGTGGTGCTGGTTCCACGGGTCGATATTTTCAAACCGGAAACCATGGGTTGCGCTGGCAAGCCGTTGGCTGTGGCCATCGATCTTGATGACACGGTCGGTGGCGACTGGATGGAAGCGGAGACGCTTTACCGGCAAAATGGCCTGATAGAAGTGCTGACCAGCCTGCGAGCTGCAAACATCAGCGTGATCTGGTTGTCCGACCAACCGGTTGCGGCATCCGAGAAAATCTCCGCGATCCTCAACGAGGCGGGCTTCTCGCAATCGGATTCGGATGATTTCCTTTTCCTTGACCGGGGTGGAGATGATCGCAAACAGGTCCGGCGTTGGGATGCCGCGCGCAACTATTGCATCGTTGCCATGGCAGGTGACGACCGCGCGGATTTCGACGAGCTCTATGCCTATTTGCGCAATCCAGACGGCGCGATCACGCTGGAAAATATGTTCGGTAACGGCTGGTTTCTGACACCGCCTCCTCTGGTGGAAGCGACGGAAGCAAAGGCCACACAGTCAGATGACAAAGAAGGATAAATATGCCCTGGACTCGCGATGAAATGGCCGCTCGGGCGGCAAAGGAACTGCATGACGGCTTTTACGTGAACCTCGGGATCGGCATTCCGACGCTGGTCGCCAACCATATCCCACCGGGCGTGGAGGTCACCTTGCAAAGCGAGAACGGTATGCTCGGTATTGGACCGTTTCCCTATGAGGAGGAAATTGATCCCGACCTGATCAACGCCGGCAAACAGACGATCAGCGAACTGCCCTCGTCGAGCTATTTCAGCTCGTCCGACAGCTTTGCCATGATCCGCGGCGGACATATCGATCTGACCGTATTGGGCGCGATGGAAATTGCGGAAAATGGCGATATTGCCAACTGGATGATCCCCGGCAAGATGATCAAGGGCATGGGTGGCGCAATGGATCTGGTTGCCGGTGTGAAGAAGATCATCGTCGTGATGGATCACTGCGCCAAGGACGGCAGTCCGAAGTTCATTCCCCAATGCACCTTGCCGCTGACCGGTACCAATGTCGTCGATATGATCATCACCGATCTATGCGTGTTCCAGCGCCCCGACCATGACAGTCCGTTCCGGCTGATCGAACTGGCTCCGGGAGTCAGCGCCGAGGATGTCGCGGCGAAAACCACAGCGGCTTATGAAATAGCATTATAAGATACTGAACGTGAAAAGATATTTGGCGCTACTATTCGGGCTGGCAGGTCTGTTGCTCGTCGGATGGTATGGTTATCGCGCTCTTGTCGACCAGCAAAGCGGGTTTCCGCTGCCGCTGCAGATCAAAGCAGAAGGCGAAAACAAGCTACCAGTCGAACCTGACGACTGGCAGGGAAAGATTGCCTATCGTGATCTCGATCGCGACTTCACGCTTCTGGCGGCGCAGCCGGAAATGGCCGGGCTTGCGGTCGCGATCGTGGAGGAAGGTGAACTCCGTTTCATTGGTACTTATGGTGTAAGCGACAAAAGCAGCGGCCGACGCGTAATGCCGGATACGGTGTTCCGCTGGGCCTCGGTTTCAAAAGGCGTGGCGGGTTCGCTTGCCGCAAAATTGTCGACAGAAGGCAAGCTCAATCTTAACACCCCGCTGAGCGCCTGGCACTCGTCACTCAGGCTGCCTGGGGGAGCGGAGTCGCAGATAAACTTGGCAGAGCTCCTGTCGCACCGAACTGGTCTTACCAAAAACGCCTATGATACGAAACTGGAAGATGGTCAGGATCCCGGTCTGCTCCGCTCGCAACTCGGCGTAGCCCCATTGCAATGCGTGCCGGGCACCTGTCACAGCTATCAGAATATTGCCTTTGATGCGGCGAGCGAGATCCTGGGACAGACTGCCGGAACCCTATATTCTGACGCGGTGCAAAAGCAGCTGTTCAAGCCGCTCGGCATGAAAAGCGCGCAATTTGGCATGGTCGGCCTGACCGGCGCGAAAAGATGGGCGCGACCCCATCGCGGTGATGAAGTGCGAACGCTGTCGGAATCCTACTGGCGGGTTCCCGCAGCCGCCGGCGTCAGCAGCGATATTGTCGATATGGCGCGCTGGCTGCGCGCGCAAATGGGCGAGAATAAGGATGTCCTGTCTGATGAGACATTGGCATTGGCCCATGCGCCGCTGGTCCGGACCAGGCGTCCCTATAGCGGCGATCTCGCCCGCGCACTCGGCGAGCCATCCTATGGTCTCGGTTGGCGCAGCTTTACCTATGCAGGCCGACAATTGGTCGGGCATAGCGGTGCGGTGGATGGGTTTCGCTCGACATTGATCTTCGACCCGGCCGCGCACACGGGCGTGATTGCGATGTGGAACAGTGGTTGGGGACGCCCGTTCCGTCTGCCATTTGCGGTGCTGGACAGCTATTATGGACAGTCCGGCAATAAGTGGCTCAATCTGTCGGACTTGCCCCCGCCCAAAGTGCCTGCGGCCCCTTCGTCTCAATCGAATAAATAGCGGCTGCCCGTGACGGCGCGCTGAGCCCATGGCTTCGCGGATGATCTTGCCGGATTGGCGAAGTTAGGCACTTCAATGTCGATATCGACATGAGGCCCTAGCAAGGCGACCATTTTTTTTAGCGGAAAGACTCCTTCACCGGGGATCATCCGGTTCATCGCTTCATCCAGATAATTCTTCGACAATCGGAAATCCGGCCCGTCGCACAGCTGTGCATAGCCGATGGTCGCCGGATCTATCGCCTGCAACTGTTCAAGCGTGCCGCCGGTACGGAAGAGGTGCAGAGCATCAATCGCGATCTTCAGATTGGGCTGATCCACTCTGTCATGCAAGGCAATAGCGTTCGCCAGGCTGTTGCAACCGGCAGCAAAACCGGTGAACTCCAGGCCGACTTCCAGTTCGTGATCCAGAGCGATTGTGCATAATTTTGTTAACTGATCTTCCGCGCGCGGCTTAGCGGATTCGTGGATATGGGTCACCACGCGTTTCGCACCCAATTTAGCGGCAAGACTGATGCCGGGAAGATATTGTGCAACATCAAGTTCCGCCATCACTGGAAAATATTCGGCGTTGATGATCCGCACATCATGGTGGCGAAGCAGGCGCTTGAACGACGGTGCGGCTGTTGGATCAACCACCGGGAACATGTCCCGACCATTTGCATCAAGCGGTGTGCTGGTGAACAGGCAGACGCCGTCAAGCCCGGTTTCGGCGGCGAAGCGCACAAGATTGTCCGGTCCGCCCTCCGTCATCGTTATCTGGTGCAATGCCAGTTTGCGCATGGCTCGACCCTAGAACAGAAAGAGCCTCTCTTGCCACCGGATTCAGGGCCGCGCGGCTAGTCAATCTGCTAGGCTGTATCATATCATGGCCTGTCTATGTATCCCATGAAAAAGCCGATCACAGAATCGCGCAAAGAGGACAGTATATATGACCGAAGAAGAAATTATTTCCATTGGCGACGTAGTGCGATTTCAGGCGCAGGAACAGCCGGATGCGGTGGTCTTCACGTTTGAAGGTGACGAGATGACCTATGCCGCGCTGGATGCCGGCAGCAACCGGGCGGCGCAGGCCCTGTCGTCCAAAGGGGTCAGCAAGGGCGACCGGATCGCTTATATGGGGAAGAACAGCCATCTCTATTTTGAAATCTTGGTCGGTGCGGCCAAGCTGGGCGCGGTCATGGTGCCGGTCAACTGGCGACTCGCTCCGCCCGAAGTCGCCTATGTCCTGAATGATTGTCAGGCTAAAATATTGTTCGTCGGCCCGGGTTTTGATGATCTGGCTGGCAAGATCGAAAAGGATCTGGATCACGTCCAACTGATATTGGGTAGCGAGAAAGCGGAGGGGGATTATCCCGGCTATCCTGCCTGGCGCGATGGTTTCGCTGACGAGGATCCGATGGTTGTCTGCGCGGAAGACGATGATGCCCTGCAGCTCTATACGTCGGGCACGACCGGTCATCCCAAGGGGGCGATCATGACCAATGGCTCGATCTTTTCTTCGCGCAGCGCCGGAATCGCCGAAGAGGATATGATGGACTGGCAAAAGCCGGTCCCCGGTGAAATCACCTTGCTCGCCATGCCCTGCTTCCATATCAGCGGCACCGGTACCGGGCTGGCAGTGATGTACACCGGCGGCAGCGCCATTGTGCTGCCGGAATATGACCCGACCCAGGCACTGGACCTGATTGCGGAATATAATATCTCGAAGATCTTCATGGTCCCGGCGGCGATTCAGATATTGCTCAATCATCCGCGGGCCAGGGATGTCGATTTCTCCAATCTCAAATATATCACCTATGGCGCTTCGCCGATTCCGCTCGAGCTGATGAAACAGGCGATGGATGTGCTCGGTTGCGGCTTTGTCCAGATGTACGGCATGACCGAAACATCGGGTACGATCACCACGCTCAATCCTGAAGATCATGATGTGAACGGCAACGAGAGAATGCGCTCGGTCGGTACGCCGCTTCCTGGTGTCGAGATCAAGATCATCGATCCGGAAAGCGGAGAGCCTTTGCCGCCACGCACGATCGGCGAAATATCCACCCGGTCGGCCAAGAATATGAAGGGCTACTGGAACCGTCCGGAAGCCACGGCCGAAACGATCGATGGCGATGGCTGGCTGCGTACCGGCGATGCAGGCTATCTCGACGAAGAGGGCTATCTCTATATCCAGGACCGGCTGAAGGACATGATCATTACAGGCGGTGAAAATGTCTATCCAGCGGAAGTCGAGAATGCGCTCTACGCCAATCCAAAGGTCGCCGATGTAGCGGTGATAGGCGTACCCGATGAAAAATGGGGCGAGGCGGTAAAGGCCTGCGTCGTCGTCAAGGCGGGGCAGGAACTGACCGAGGCCGAGCTGATCGCCGATGCGCGGACCCGCATTGCCGGTTACAAATGCCCGAAGTCGATCGATTTCATCGATGCCCTGCCGCGCAATCCCTCGGGCAAGATCTTGCGCAAGGACCTGCGCGCGCCTTATTGGGAAGGCAAGGACCGGGCGGTCAACTGATCGAGAATGACCGGATGTTGCACGTAGCGCCGTTCCTGCTGAGCCTGTCGAAGCATTGGGCCAGGCGCCCTTCGACAGGCTCAGGGCGAACAGCAAATGGATGGGAGTGATGCTATGACGAATCTCGTATTGCGGGAAGATCAGGATGGCTGGGCGCTGTTGACGCTGAACCGTCCCGACAAGCTTAACTCCTTGACTGTTGCGATGTTCAAGGAGCTGCGCGGTCATGTCGAGGATCTGCGGAAAGATGAGAATATCGGCTGTGTAGTGCTGCGCGGCGCAGGCAAATGCTTTTCGGCGGGCCACGATCTGGGCGACATCGCGGAGGGCGAAGCGGTGCCGTCGCGCGGCTGGCATTCGGAAACCCTGCGGATGCTGGAAAAGCTGCCCAAGCCAGTGATCGCGGCGGTGCACGGCCATTGCTATACCGGGGCGCTCGAAGTCGCGTTGGCGGCAGATTTCATTCTGGCAGCGGACAGCGCGCGGTTTGGCGACACCCATGCCAAATGGGCGCTGACTCCGGTCTGGGGGATGAGCCAGCGCCTGCCGCGCCGGGTCGGTATTGCGACCGCCAAGCGACTGATGTTTACCGCCGACATGATCGACGCCGAAGAAGCGGTGCGCATCGGACTGGCAGAATATGCGGTGCCGCTCGATCAATTTGATGCCGAGATCGAAGCGCTGGCGCAAAAGATTGTCGCCAATTCCGGCTTCTCGCACGCGGCGAACAAGCGTCTTCTGGAGGCCACCGATGGTGGCCCGCTCGATGCAGGGCTGCAATGGGAAGTGATGGAGAGCGAAGGCCATGGCCCCGATATGCATCAGCGGATCCGGGCGTTCACTGGCAAGGGCAAATAGGCGCGGTTGGTATCAGCGGTCTATCCGGCGCACAGGCTGCATAGCCACGCGCCGGATATTCATATTCGTCGTACTTGCCAGCTAGAACTGGACCCGTTTAGTGAAGCCGCCGTCGATTACCAGATGCGCGCCGGTGGTGTAGCTGGACGCGGGGCTGGCGAGAAAGACGACGCCGCGGGCGACGTCATCAGCGGTACCGAAATCACCCAAGGCAAAGCCGGCTTTCGTGCCTTCGTAAAATTCCGGCATGCCCTTCTCGATCTGCGACCAGTTGCCGCCGGGAAATTTGATCGGACCGGGGGACACCATGTTGACGCGGATGCCCTTGGGGCCGAGCGCCTGGCTGAGCTGGCTGCCATAGGTGATCAGCGCGGCTTTCATCGCGTTGAACGCCTGTGGGGCGACGAAGGTTTCGAAGGCTGCAGTGGAAGACATGAAGATCACGCTGCCATCGTCGGATTTCTCGAGATAGGGTTCGAGAACTTCCATCGCCCTGACCGCGCCGAGGATGTCGGTCTGGAAGGTCACGTCCCAGTCGCCGGTCGCGCCGGCACCGGATGAGCTGACATTGTGGACGAAGATATCGCAGCCGCCGAGATCGCCAGCGGCCTTGTCCAGCCATTTGGCGTAGGCATCAAGATCGGTCATATCGAGCGCATCGGCGAAGACCTTGCCGCCATGGGCTTCGAGTTCCTTTTTCGCGGTCGCGACTTGCTCGGCATTGCGCGAAAAGAAAGCGACATCAGCGCCTTCCGCTGCAAAATGTTCCAGCGCAGCGCGCCCGAGGCCACGGCTTCCGCCGGTGAGAATGACTTTCTTGCCCTTGAGTCCTAAATCCATTTTTCTCTCCTATATGTTTCGTGAAATCGGGGTTAGAATTTTGCTATGGCCGGTTCGCAGCTCCAGCCGATGCCGCGGCGGAGCAGATCATAGATAATCGGCTGCTGCCAGCCGGACCGGTCGACTTCCGGCCACCAGTCGAGCACTGGCTCCATATCATAATGGCCACGACAATGGCCCATGGTCAGATAGAGCACGGCGCCTTCGCCCATCCGGCGGATATAGAAAACGGGATGGCGGCTCTTGGGGATGTCGCTGTGGACGAAGCCGCTGATATCGTCGGTGCCATTATATTCGGTGTCGAGCAGCACATCGAGTTCGGCACGGGTTTCGACCAGATATTGCTCGTCGACGGTTTCAAAACTGGGGATGCCCTTGACCAAGGGATGATCCGGCTGGGCATTGTCGACGGTAAACGGAATGATCGGCGGGTGGGACAGGAAGCGGGTACCGAGCGTGTCGGCAAAGACCGGCATTTCATCCGGCGCATCGACCAGACCATTGTCTAGGAATTTCAGAACCGCGTTGGTTCCGTGCAGGGCAAAATAGCGGCCACCGCCGTTGACGAAATCCTGAATATTTTTCTGTGCTGCATCGCTGGGCTGCAGATCGCAAGTGTAGCTGACCAGAAAATCTGCATTGCTGATCGCCTCCAGATTTTCATAGTCCTCGAACACGCGCACCCGGATGCGGTCATCCTCGGCGAGCAATTTCATCACTTCGAGCCGGGCGTAATTGATGTCATGATATTTGCCGGCGGCGACCAGCACGCACTGGATCGGCTTCTGGTCGGGGCGGCGTTCTGGCGCTTCGCTCATCTATATTTTTCCTATTACTGGATTTGTCTTGCCATCCCAGTCGAGATGCGCCTGGCGCATGGCGGCGAAGCCATCGCGGCCGGCCTGCGGGATTTGCAAATATTCGATGATCGTGCCCGGGCCACCGCCATAATCGGCGTAAAAGGCACCGCCAACACCGCCGGGCAGGCTGACTTCCTGGATCACTTCGCCGCCCGCCTCTTGCGTGAGCGCGCGCGCATAGTCCAGATCATCTACGATCAGGCAGAGATGCTGCACGCCCTTCAGTCCCTTTTCCCGCCAGTCCCTGAACATCGACGGCGCATCATTATTCGGGCGGATCAGTTCGACCTGGATATCGCCCCAATAGCCGATCGCCATCGAAAACTGGATATCGGACGCCTCACCGCGATATTTGACATTTTCCACCTCGACTTTCTCGGTATGGAAAAACGGTCCCGCGCCCATTTTCTGTGTCCAGTAATCGAGCGCTGCATCATAGTCGTCCGGCACATAGCTGATCTGCATGATCGTGCCGAGCTTGGCGAGCGAGGCAGGTTTCTCGCTCATTCGCTGTCCTGCCAGACTTTCGAGGATGGCCGCTGGCCGATCCGGTCGACGAATTTCGCCAGATTGTCCGTGCCTTCGGGCAGCGACCAGCCGACGGTATAGCCGAACTGGATAAAGCAATAGGCGATGAGGTCGGCCATGGTGAATCTGTCCTGGCAGATATAGTCCTTGCCTTCGAGCTGACCATCGAGCCATTTCCATTTATTGTCGGACATGCGCGACAGATCGGCCGCGCCTTCGGCACCAACCACGTCCATCCTTGGTTCGAACATCGGCCGGCCGGCGCCGCCGCGGAAGGCAAGTGTCATCGGAACCGCTATTTCCAGATCAATCCGCCGGGTCCACATCCTTACTTCCGCGCGCTCCTGAGCGGTCGATCCGATCAGCACGGGTTCGGGATGTATTTCCTCGAGATATTCGGCGATCGCCATGATTTCGCTGAGCATGAAGCCATTGTCCAGCTCGAGCACCGGCGTCGTGCCGAGAATATTCTTGGCCGCAAATTCCGGCTGCCGGTTTTCCGCCGTCAGGATATCGATATGCACACGTTCGACGTCGAGACCCTTCTCGAGAATGAACATGCGGATGAAACGGGGGTTGGGACCAAGGCTGGAATAAAGCTTCACTTGAAATTTCTCCTTCGGGACGGATTCGCTTCCATCTCTATCTGATGCAAGGATACACAGGTAATCGCCGAGTTCTAACCTCTCAAAAACAACAGGCGATGCTGCCAGATTCACTAGTGGCCGAGCCGCTTGTTTAGGTTATTTTGATCGAAACAAAGACGTTTAGTTTTCAGGAGAAGATGATGGTTGAGACTTTAACCGGACATAATCGGTCGAACGGGATTTCCTATACCGAATTGCTGGAAGGCGACAAAGTCGCACCACCGGCTATTTTTCTTGAAGAATCGCCGATGGAACCGGGTGTCACCACCGTCGAGGTCAGCCGTTACTGGACCAAGGAAGAGCATGATCGCGAAGTTGAACGGCTCTGGAAGCGCGTCTGGCAAATGGCCTGTCACAAGGATGATATAAAGGAAGTTGGCGATACTCATGTCTATGATATTGCCGAGCTTTCCTATCTGATCGTCCGGGTTTCCGAAGACGAGATCAAGGCCTTTCCGAACAGCTGCATGCATCGAGGGCGGGCGATTTGCGACAATCACAAGAAAGGCCAGAAGGCGCTGCGTTGCCCCTTCCATGGCTGGTCCTGGGAGCTGGATGGCAAATTGAAGGAAGTGCCCTGTCAGTGGGATTTCCCGTCCGTGACCGAGGAAACCCACAGCTTGCCGGAAGTGAGTGTCGGTGAATGGGGCGGTTTCGTGTTTATCAACCCGGATCCGAATTGCGAACCTCTGGAAGATTTTCTCGGCGATATCGACCGCCATTTCCAGATCCCTTTCGAGCGGCGCTATAAAGCTGCGCATATGGTCAAGCGGTTGCCGTGCAACTGGAAAATTGCGCAGGAAGCCTTCATGGAATCCTATCATGTGGTTGGCACCCATCCGGAATTGATGCCGGCCTTCGCCGACGCGAACAGTAAATATGATGTCTGGCATAATTTTTCCCGGGCCATGTCGGCCCACGGCCAGCCAAGTCCGCATACCGATCTGGTCAATCCCGATCCCACGGCCTTTCCGGATCAGCAAGCTTTCCAGAGCTTCATCCATCCGATCAGCAAGCACAAGTTTGAACGATTGGAAGAGAATCGCGTCAAAGTCTCTCTGCCCAACGGCAAGAGCGGCATTTTCGATATGGAAGCCAATTATATCGAGGGTGATTTAAAGTCAGCCGATCCGCATATGTGTAACTGGATTGCGGGCAAGATCGCGCCGGCTGATGAAAATATGCCGATGGTCCACAGCGATGTTTCCCCACATGCCATGCGGGATGAAGCGGCGCAGGCGCGACGCGAGGAAATGCGTCCGACGTGGGGCGATATGGTCGATGATATCAGCGATGCCGATCTGGTCGATGCGATTTTCTACAGCGTATTTCCAAACATCAGCCCCTGGGCGGATTTCAATCCGATCTTCTACCGGTTCCGGCCCGATGGCGACAACCCGGAGCAATCTTTGCACGAGGTCATGTTCATGGTGGCGCTGCCCGAAGGAGCCGAGCGACCCGAACCGGCGAAATGTACCTTTCTTGATCTGCATGATGATTATACCGAGGCGACCGAGTTCGGCAGTTATCTGAACAAGATTTTCAATCAGGATTATCTCAATCACAAAGCCATGCAAAAAGGCGTCAGAAGCCAGCCGAACGGCGTGTCGCTATTCGCGCAATATCAGGAATCAAAGCTCCGGCATTTTCACGAGACGCTCAACCTGTGGCTGGATTCCGAGGAGCCGCCAAAAAGTCCGAAGAGAGTGGCTGCCTGACCTTGGATAATATGTCTGGGGACAATGTCCCGACCGGTTTTGACCGAGCGAGATTTTCCAGCCCGTTTCTGGACATGGCCGGGCCCTATTATGTGCGATCCGATGAAGATCGGATTGTCGTGGGGACACGGATCCATAAGGGGCAAATCAACCATATCAATGTTGCGCATGGCGGTGTTCTGGGAACGCTCGCCGATGTTGCCCTGAGCCTGCAGGTCCACGAAGCCGAGCGGCCCCGTCTGCCGGTCGCGACGATGAATCTGAACACCAATTATCTTGCCGCGGCAAAACTGGGCGACTGGGTAGAGGCCTATTGCCTGATCGATCGAATGAGCAAGCGCACCGCTTATTGCAGCGGACGGATTGTCTGCGGCGATGCGGTGCTGATGACGATGAGTGCGGTCTTCGCGATATTGCGGAAATAGACTTTAGTCAGTCGCGCCGAGATAACCCAGCTGGCCGGCCTTGAATATCGTCTGCCCGCGGTTGACGCTGTTGAGCTTCTGTCCCGCCCGATTGACATGATAGCGGATCGTCGCGTGGCTGAGCGACAGGATCATGCTGATCTCCTTGTCAGTCTTGCCGATTGCGGCCCAGTGCAGGCACTCGGCTTCGCGCTTGGACAGGATGCAATTGGCCGGCATTCTATGTTTTTCACGCATGGCAAGCACATAGCCGGTTACGAACCGTCCGGTGACAATCCCGAAAAAATCGGAATAGAGCCGGTAGGCTTCGGTGAGGTCGGTTATCCCATGTTCCAGCGTCGAGAAGCTGACGGCCGCGATCTGTCCGAATGGCAAGTGTACGGGAATCAATATGTGGGATTTGGACGTCTGGGACTGAGCGTAGAAATCCTTGAGATCGATCTTGTCGAGATATTCATTCGGCCAATGTCCGTGAAAACCCTCGGCATTGCACCAGACGGGTTCGCTTTCGTAGCGGCAGGCCCTCGGCAGGGGAGAGCTCAGCGCCAGCCGGGTATCTTCCCACCAGCGCTCGCCTTCCGCCACCCAGCCGAACACATCCTTGTTGATCAAATTACCCTCGGCATCGACGAGATGGGCCTTGGATGAAATATCGGCCGATACCGCTATTCTGAATCCATAGGATTGCGCTATTTTGTGAACAGCCTCGGCAGCGGGACGAATTTCCGCCGGGTTGGTAATGGTTACGCTGTCTACATTTTCACGAAATCGTTTGCGACCAATCTCGGGAATCTCGGCAATAAAATTCTCGGCCATCCAGCTCTACTCCTTGCGACGCTTATTATTATTTGCTTTGTGTCGCGTTGTTTGGTTTTGTAGTCAACCAAACATTCCTAACGATAATGACAGGAGTGGCAGAGCCTTCTGGCCCTGGTTATTCGATCGTGCCGATCAATTCGCCAACCGGATATTCTTCGCCATCAGCCTGGATGATGATCTTCAGTTTTCCGCTTGCCGGCGATTCTACTTCCTGGGTCGATTTCTCATTTTCCAGCGCGTAAATCTCCTGACCCGCGGTAACATCCGCGCCGTCTTCGACCAGCCATTCCGCAAGAATGCCGGATTCCATGCTGAACCCCAATTTGGGTATCCGTATTTCTGTAGCCATTATGTTTTACCCTAAGATCTTGTGTACTTCGCGTTCGACATCGTCCTGATTGAACATCCAGGCCTTCTCGATCGCTGGGGAGAAGGGGACCGGCGCATAGCCAGAGCCCACTCGGCCGACAGGGGCCTTCAGTTCGGAGAACAGTTCTTCGTGGATGCGAGAGGAAATTTCCGCGCCGACGCCGAAATTCCTGACCGCCTCGTGGACCACGACCGCAGCCCTGGTCTTGGCGACGCTTTTCAGCACCGTTTCTTCATCGAACGGGGCAATGGTGCGAAGGTCGACAATCTCGCAGGAGATACCATCCTTCGCGAGATTGTCTGCTGCACCATGGCATCTGCTGATGCTGCTGCCATAGCCGATCAGCGTTATATCTGTGCCTTCGCGCGGGACAGAGGCTTTGCCGAGCGGTACCACGTGATCGGGCGCAGGGGCAGGGCCTTTGACGAAATAGCCGGGCGTATTCTCGATGAAGATCACCGGATTGGGATCCATGATCGAGGAATAGAGCAGACCATAAGCATCGGCCGGATTGGAGGCAGCAACAACCTTGAGGCCGGGTACGTGGGCGAGCCACGCCTCGAGCATGTCACTATGCTGCCCGCCGAGACCGGTGCCGGCACCGGTGGTGGTGCGAATGGTCAGCGGAACGGTTGTCTGGCCGCCGGACATGAAGCGCAGCTTGGCCGCGTGATTGACAATCTGGTCCATGGCCACGGTGATGAAATTCATCAGCATGATTTCCGCAACCGGCTTGTAGCCGACCATGGCGGAACCGACCGCCGCGCCGACAATCGCTTGTTCGGAAATCGGGGTCGAACGGACGCGGTCAGTACCGAATCTTTCGGATAGCCCGAGGGTCACCTTGAACACGCCGCCGCCTTGCTCGTCGGCGATATCCTCGCCCATCAATATGACCTTGGGGTCGTCCGCCATTGCTTTGGCCAAGGCCATGTTGCAGGCCTGAGCGAACATGATTTCTTTTGGTTTTTCGGCTGTATCGCTCATGCTGCTATCTCCACGTCGAGGACATCGATACGATATTCATCGCCCGGAGGATAAGGGGCATCGAGCGCGAATTGCGATGCTTCTTCTATGATCGCGGCATTTTTTGCCTCGATTGCGGCGATATCGGATTCGCTGACCTGCAGGTCGAGCAGCTGCTGGCGGAGGACCGGCATCGGATCATCCTTTTTCGCCTGCTCCATTTCCTCTTTCGGAATATAATGGCTGGTGTCGCCCAGCAGATGGCCGTGGAAACGGAAAGTCATCGCTTCGATCAATGTCGGTCCATGACCCGCCCGCGCATATTCGACCGCTTCCTTTGCCGCCGCATACATGGCGCTGGCATCATTGCCGTTTACCTGCACCGAACGCATGCCGAGACCTTCGCCGCGCTGCTTTATTGAATCCGAACTGGTCGCAAATGCCATCGGCGTATGTTCGGAATAGAGATTGTTCTGGCACAGGAAAATGACTGGCAGTTTCCATATTTGCGCCATGTTCAGCCCCTCGTGGAAGGCGCCGATATTGGTCGCGCCATCGCCGAAGCAGCAGACCGTGACCTTGCCATCCTTGTCCAGCTGGCTGGCTAGCGCGAGACCATTGGCAATCGGGATGCCGGAACCGACAATGCCCGTGGTCACCATCACACCGGTTTCAGGATGGGTGATATGCATCGGTCCGCCCTTGCCCTTGCAAGTTCCGGCCATCTTGCCGGCAAATTCTGCCCAGAGATCCTTCGAGGGAATGCCCTTGGCCAGCTGATCATGCAAACCGCGATAGATCGTGACCAGATAATCTTCCTTGTTCACCGCTGCCATCATTGCCGATGAGACAACTTCCTGTCCGCGCACGGGATAATAGACGATTTGCAGCTGACCCGCTCCGATCATCTGGCGGAATTTGATATCCGATTGCATGATCAGGTCGGCACGGGTGAAAATATCAACGAGGACGTCTTTGTCCGCCATGTCACTATTGGCCAATGGCTTTGCTCCTTTGCACTGCGGCCCTCTGAAGGGGACGCTTTCCTTGCAAACTTCATAGCGCCAGCGGCCCGGCCCGCCACTATTGTTATAGGGAGTGAGCCGCGAAAATGCGGCACCCAGACCGGACATTGCTGCTCGCCGGACTAGGGCCGAAAAGCGCGGATCATGGCCGAGGAACCCGCAGGAAAGCTGAGTGCAATCGATATGTTCGATCCGCCAGCTATCAAAGCTGGCAGTTCGGTTGACCGGAAGAATCCGTCTAACAGGCTTGCAAGTCTTCCCATGGAGAGAAAAAATGACCGACAATAGGCAATGGCTGATCAACGGACGTCCGAAGGGACGCGGACTGGTGGATGATGATTTCAAGAAAGCCGTCACCGAGGTGCCGCCATGCGCCGAAGGCCATGTGCTGGTGAAGAACGAAATATTGGGTTTCGATCCCGCGCAAAAGGGCTGGATGGAAAATATCGGTGGTTATGTCGCGCCCACGGAAATTGGCGAAGTGATGCGCGGATCGGGCATCGGCACGGTCATCGAGTCGCGCCATCCCGGTTTTTCGGCTGGCGACAAGGTCATGGGCATGTTGCGCTGGCAGGATTATGCGCATGTTCCCGGCGGTGAATTGAACAAGATTTCCGATGATGATTTGCTTGCCGCAAATCTCGGCGCGCTCGGCACCACCGGGATGACAGCCTATTTCGGTCTGTTGAAACATGGCCGGCCGCAGCCGGGTGATACGGTTGTCGTCTCCGGCGCGGCCGGTGCCACCGGTTCCATGGTCGGGCAGATTGCCAAGATTGCAGGCTGTCGGACCATTGGCATCGCTGGCGGGGAAGAAAAATGCAAATGGCTGACCGACGAGGTCGGCTATGATGTGGCGATTGACTATAAGAATGACGATGTTCGGGCAAAACTGAAGGAACATTGTCCCCAGTCGATCAATGTCTTCTACGACAATGTCGGCGGCAAGATCCTCAATGATGCGCTGGCCCATATTGCCATGCACGCACGCATTGCGATCTGCGGCGGTATCTCCCGCTACGAGCAGGGAGACATGCCGGCTGGTCCCGAAAATTACTTCAACCTGATCTTTAAGCGGGCAAGCATGTCGGGCTTTATCGTATCCGATTATGCGAGCGAATTTCCGGAAGCGCAAAAACGCATGCGGCAGTGGATCAAGGAAGGAAGAATCACCTTCAAGGAAGATATTCAGGAGGGGTTTGACAATATCCCCGTAACCCTGAGACGCTTGTTTGCAGGCCAGAATTTCGGCAAGCAGATGCTCCGTCTGGACTGATGCAGACGATGATATCGCTAACTAAATGCGCAGTGCCCGCATCGTGCAGGCTGACATATGACATGCTGTCACGAGAGGTTAGGTCATGAGCGATACGGAAAAATTCCGCACGGAAGTGCGGGCATGGCTGGACAAAAACTGTCCCGAAGAAATGCGTGACGGGGATATTACTGCAGAAAACCAGTGCTGGGGCGGCCGCCTGTGGGAGTTCCAGTCCGAGGCGCAGAAAATATGGTTCGAACGCGCTTTGTCGAAAGGCTATACTGTACCGATCTGGCCAAAGGAATATGGCGGTGCGGGACTTTCTGCAGAGGAAGCCAAAATCCTCGACGAAGAGCGGCAGGCAATCAACGCCCGCAAACCGCTCAACAATTTCGGTATTTCGATGCTTGGCCCCGCATTGCTGGCTTATGGTACGGATGAGCAAAAAGCACAGCATCTGACCGGGATCGCCCGCGGAGAAATCCGATGGTGCCAGGGCTATTCCGAGCCGGGTGCCGGATCGGATCTCGCTGCTCTCAAAACGAAATGCGAGGACAAGGGTGATCACTGGCTGATCAACGGCCAGAAAATCTGGACATCCAACGCGGATATTTCGGACTGGATATTCTGTCTGGTGCGCACCGATTTCGATGCTCCGAAACATCAGGGGATTACCTTCATACTGTTCGATATGGCGACGGCCGGGATCAGCGTGAAACCCATCGTGCTGATTTCGGGACATTCGCCATTTTGCGAAACGTTTCTGGACAATGTCAAAGTGCCGAAAAGCTATGGCGACAATAATGCATCGGTTGTCGGGGAGATTAATCGCGGCTGGGATGTGGCGAAAAATCTGCTTGTCCACGAGCGTGGCATGCTCGGCACGATGTCACCGCTGCGCGGGACCACCGGACCGGAAAATCTGGGTAAATTTGCCGCGGAGAAAATCGGTCTGGATGCCACCGGGCGTCTTGATGATCCCGCGCTTCGGCAGAATATCGTGCAAGCCGAACTCGACAACTGGGCCTATAATCTCACGGTCGAGCGGATGACCGACGAGGCCAATGCCGGCAATGGCCTGGGTGCCAAATCGTCAATGCTGAAATATGCCGCCTCGGAACTTACCAAGCGCGGCACCGAATTGCGCATGGAGATTGAAGGCACGACCGCAGCAATCATTGGCGAAGACGGCATCGAATATGGCAGCCTCGCCAATAACTGGCTCTACAATCGGGCTTATTCCATCCTTGGCGGCACCACCGAAGTTCAATTCAACATCATTTCCAAGCGTGTCTTGGGATTGCCGAGCCAATAGGGCGAATTAGTCATGCTGCTGATACTCAACGAAGAACAGGAAATGCTGCAGGATGCGGCGCGTGGGTTCCTGGCGGAAAAGGCTCCGGTCGCTGCATTCCGGAAGATTCGCGACAGCAAGCCGGCGGACGGTTTCTGCCGTGAACTCTGGTTAGAGATGGCCCAAATGGGATGGGCCGGAATCATCGTGGAAGAAGAACATGGCGGCAGTGGTTTCGGCTATGTCGGAGCCGGCGTGCTCGCGGAACAAATGGGACGCAATCTGACCGCATCGCCCTTTTTCTCCACTTCCGTTCTGGGCGCGACCGCCATCCAGCAATTTGGCACCGAGAAACAGAAAGAGGAAAATCTGGCAGCGATCAGCAGCGGCGAGAGTTTATTTGCACTGGCTGTCGATGAAGGTCCGCGGCACAATCCCGGCCGGATCACATTCTCCGCCGAACCATCGGGCAATGGCTTCACCCTTTCCGGGGCCAAGACCTTCGTCGCCGATGGCCATGTCGCTGACAGATTGATAATCGCTGCCAGAACATCGGGAGAGGAAGGCGATACGCATGGTATCACCCTGTTTCTGGTTGATGCAGATGCGCCGGAAATCGTCCGCGAGCGCACGCCGATGGTGGACAGCCGCAATGCTGCCAATATTGTGGTCGATGGTCTTGAAGTCACCGGCGATGCCATATTGGGTGAACTGGACGGCGGCTATGGCGCGCTGGAAGGCATATTGTCGGCCGGTCGTGCCGTGCTCAGCGCGGAAATGTCCGGTTCGGCCCAGCAGGTTTTCGGGGTAACCACTGACTATCTCAAGGAACGCGAGCAATTTGGCCAGAAAATAGGCTCTTTCCAGGGATTGCAGCATCGGGCCGCCCATCTGGCGACCGAAATCGAGATGATGAAATCGGCGGTGCTCAAATCACTCAAGGATCTTGACGCGGATTTCGACAATGCTGGCATGACCTGTTCGCTGGCCAAGGCCAAGACCGGCCAGGTCGCGCAGCTTGCGACAAAGGAAGCGATCCAGATGCATGGCGGGATCGGTGTGACGGACGAATATGATGTCGGGCTCTATTTCAAGCGTGTCCATGTCGCCCAGCAGATGTTTGGCGACGCCGGATTCCACAGTGATCGCTGGGCAAGAAATTCCGGCTTTTGATCAGAGGTGGCGCGATCTAGGCGTTTCTGACCGTCACATTGGCAGGACCAAAATGAGCCGTCATCCTGATCACCTTTCCGTCTGGATTAAATTCGAAAATATCGATGACTTCCACGACCAGTATCTGCCCGCCTTCCTGATTGATTTCGGCGCGAAAAGGGAAAGCCGCCGCTTTTGCCGAAAGGCGCACGGGTCCGGTCAGTTCGACTTTCGCGCCGCCGGCAAAGGCATTGGTGTAAAATTGCAGGATATCATCGCCACGCTTGGGCTCAGTGCCAGCCGGGTCCTCGACCGCAGCGCCATCGGCATAAATTGTCATGACCGCCTGCATGTCGCCGTCGTTGATCGCAGCCAGATATTGGTCGACGACTTGCTTCATATATTCCGGAGTGAGCATCGAGCATCCTTTCGCTTTGGAACATGCCGGAACTAGAGTGCCGGGGCAGGATAAGCCTCTGCCGAATTTGATAGGGAGAAGAATATGACGGGTCAATTGGAAGGCAAGGTTGCGATTGTCACCGGCGGCGCATCGGGTATCGGTGCCGCGACCGTCGAGCGTTTTGTCCGGGAAGGCGCCAAAGTGCTGTCTACCGACGTACAGGAAGCCCTCGGCCGGTCGGTTGCGGAGGAAGCGGGCGCCTTGTTCATGGCGCAGGATGTGTCCGACGCGCAATCCTGGGATGGAGTGATGGAGAAGGCGCGGAGTGAATTTGGCCGGCTTGATATCTTGGTCAACAATGCCGGAATCGTGATCGGCAAGACTATCGAGGATGTCGATCTGGAAAGCTGGCACCATTTGCTGGGCATCAATCTGACCGGCGTGATGCTGGGGTGCCAGAAGGCGATTGCCGCGATGAAGCAAAATCCCGGCGGCTCCTGTGGTTCGATCATCAACATCGCTTCGACCAGCGCCTTCGCGGCGCTCCCCGGAGATGTGACCTACACGGCCTCCAAAAGCGCGGTGCGGATGCTGTCCAAATCGGTCGCCGTTCATTGCGCGCAGAGTGGGTTGAACATCCGGTGCAACAATCTGGTTCCCGGTGCAACGCATACTGCTATCATTGATACGGCAGCGGAGACCGTTCCCGGCATGTTCGATATGGCCGCCGCCATGTCACCGATGAACCGGATCGGGCAAGGTAGTGATCTGGCTGCGGCTGCCGTGTATCTGGCTGGCGATGACAGCAGCTTTGTCACCGGCAGCGATTTGCTGGTCGATGGCGGCATGCTGGCGGTCCATCCTGGCTATTAGCGGCCATCCACCCTAGCCGTTTTGGCAGTTATTTGCCGGCCGCTTTCGCCCTTATAGGACTAGCAGAAAAGGGAGAGATCTTCGTGAGTGCACAACCGATTGCCGACAATCTGTTTACCGAGGACATGAGTGCGCTCATTGGCGCGCGGAACAGGGAAACCGGGCAGATATTCTTTCCGCTACCCTTAACCCCCGATGACAATATCGAACCGGTCACGCTCGGTACGCGCGGGACCGTCTGGACCTATACGGTCCAGCGCTTTCCGCCCAAGCCTCCCTATATCGGACCTACCGATCCGGAAAGATTCAAACCCTATGTGGTCGCCTATGTCAGCTTGCCCGGCCAGACGATGGTGGAATCACGGTTGACCGGCGTCGAACCGGATGATGTCAAGATCGGCATGGAGGTGGAATTTACGGTGATCCCGTTGGATCCCGACGCGCCGCTGGAAGAGCAGAAGCTCATCCATGCCTTCAAACCTGTTCAGGGAGAATAATCATGTCAGACGTTTGCATCGTGGGAGCAGGTATCCATCCCTTTGGCCGGACCGAAGGACGCGACGGCATGGATCAGGGAATTTTCGCTGTCCGGCAGGCGCTGGCCGACAGCGGCATCGAATGGAAAGATGTCGAGTTCGCCTTTGGCGGCTCGGCGGCCTCGGGCAGTGCGGACAATATGGTGTCGCAACTGGGGCTGACCGGCATTCAGTTTATCAATGTCTCGAATGGCTGCGCAACCGGTGGATCGGCGCTCAACGCAGCGGTCAGCGCGATCAAGTCGGGTGAATATGAAATGGGCATGGCGGTCGGTTTCGACAAACATCCGCGCGGTGCTTTCAACGCCGATCCTTCAGCCTATGGCCTGCCCAACTGGTATGGCGAGGCGGGCTATATGCTGACCGTGCAGTTTTTCGGCGCGAAGATCATGCGCTATCTGCACGAGCATGACATCAGCCGCGAAACGCTCGGCAGGGTTGCTGAAAAGGCATTCCGCAACGGTGTGAAAACCGACCATGCCTGGCGGCGGAGCGAGGTCGATCTCGATACGATCATGAATGCGCCGATGATCTGCGATCCGCTGACCAAATATATGTTCTGTTCGCCGGCGGAAGGCGCCGTGGCGCTCATTCTGGCGAGCGAGAAAAAGGCCCGGGAGTTGGGCGTGCCGATCATCCGGCTCAAATCTTCGGTGATGCGCACACGGCCTCCGGGCTCGTTCGAGGTGTTCGCTGCATCGATCGACAACGAGCGAGGCGGTACGGCAACCGGGATTGCTTCCAAGGCAGCTTTTGAACAGGCTGGTATGGGACCGGAAGATATTGATATCGCACAATTGCAGGATACGGAATCCGGCGCAGAAATCATGCATATGGCGGAGAACGGTTTTTGCAAACCGGGCGAGCAGGAACAGTGGCTGCTCGAGGGACGCAGCGACATCACCGGTCAATTGCCGATAAATACGGATGGTGGTTGCCTGGCCTGTGGCGAGCCGATTGGCGCTTCGGGCTTGCGACAGGTTTACGAGAATGTCGTGCAATTGCGCGGAACGGCTGGCGCGCGGCAGGTACCCGGCAATCCCAAAACGGCTTACACCCAAGTCTATGGCGCTCCGGGCGTATCTGCCGTAACGATTCTTCAAAGATAGGAGATTCGATGACCAAAGAAATCAGTGCCGAGGCGCATGACATCGCCGAGCGGGTAGAGAAATTTGTCCGTGATGAAATATTTGCCTATGAAAAAGACGAGCGGTGCGAAGACCATGGCCCGACCGATGAACTGGTTCAGGAAATGCGCGCGTTGGCGAAAAAGGCTGGCGTGCTGACACCTCATATTCGCGAAGATGGCAGCCATCTGACCCATCTCGAGACGGCTCTTGTGCTGCGCAAGTCCGGCCTCTCGCCGCTGGGGCCGCTGGCGGTGAACACGTTCGCGCCGGACGAGGGCAATATGTATCTGCTCGGGAAATGCGCTTCGCCGGAACAGAAGCAGCGGTTCCTGGAGCCACTGGTATCCGGCAGGGAGCGTTCCGCTTTCTTCATGACCGAACCAGCCAGTGAAAATGGCGCGGGTTCTGATCCGATGATGATGCAAACGACCGCAAAACCAGATGGCAATCATTGGGTGATCAACGGACGCAAGACTTTCATCACCGGTGCAAAGGGCGCCAAGGTCGGGATCATCATGGCGAAGTCAGACGAAGGCGCGACCATGTTTCTCGTCGACCTGCCGGATCCCGCAATCAAGATCGAGCGGGTGCTGGACACGATCGACAGCTCGATGCCAGGTAGCCATTCGGTGGTGAATATTGATAATCTCCGCGTTCCTGCAGACCAGATGCTGGGCGAAAGCGGTGAAGGCTTCAAATATGCGCAAGTGCGATTGTCCCCGGCCCGCCTGACCCATTGCATGCGCTGGCTCGGTTGCTGTGACCGGGCGCAGGAAATTGCTGTGGATTATGCCTGCAAACGGCAGGCCTTTGGCAAGCCGCTGATCGATCATGAGGGTGTCGGCTTCATGCTGGCGCAAAATCAGATTGACCTCAAGCAGGCGGAATTGATGATCGACTGGTGTGCCAAGGTTCTCGATACCGGGGCATTGGGAACGACCGAAAGTTCGATGGCCAAGGTTGCAGTCTCTGAGGCTTTGTTCCGCATCGCCGATAATTGCGTTCAGGTCATGGGTGGCACGGGCCTCAGCAAGGACACCGTGGTCGAGCAGGTGTTCCGCGAAGTGCGGGCTTTCCGTGTCTATGACGGACCGACCGAAGTCCACAAATGGTCGCTCGCCAAGAAAATAAAGAAAACCCATAAGATTGCGAATGAAGGATAATATATGACCAAGAACCGCAAATTCACCCTCGTCAGCCGCCCGGTTGGCGAACCCAAGGAAAGCGATTTTGCGCTGGTCGAGGAGGATTTGCCGGAGCTCTCGGACGGTGCGTTTCTTGTACGGAACCATTATATCTCGCTTGATCCGGCGCAGCGCGGCTGGATGAGCGATGCGGAAAGCTACATGCCGCCGATCGCTTTGGGCGCTGCGGTTACCGCCAGCGCAGTCGGCAGGGTTGTCGAGTCGAAAAATCCCGATTTCCCGGTCGGGCAATGGGTGGTCGGCCTGGGCGCGATGGAAGAATATTCGGTGGTGGAAGCGGGCGGCTTCACATCGCCTGTGGATGTCTCTCTGGTGCCTTCGCCAACCAATTTCCTGTCGGTTCTCGGCGCAGTCGGAATGACGGCCTATTTCGGCATGATCGATGACGGCAAGCCCAAGCCGGGCGAAACATTGCTGGTGACCGGCGCAGCCGGTGCCGTCGGTTCGCTGGTCGGCCAGATTGGCAAGATCAAGGGCTGCCGGGTCGTCGGTATCGCCGGCGGCGCGGAAAAATGCGCCCGGCTGGTCGAGGATTACGGTTTTGATGCAGCGATTGACTATCGCGGCAAGAGCCAGGCTGATCTGGAAAAGGAAATCGCGGCGGCGGCTCCCGAAGGTGTGGACATCATCTGGGAAAATGTCGGCGGCGAAATTCTCGATGCCGGTATTACCGCGATCAACGAACATGGGCGCGTCGTGCTGTGCGGGCTGATCAGCGAATATAACAGCCCGGAACCGGTCGGCATTCGCAACCTCTGGTATCTGATCTCGCGGCAGGCCAGCATCAAGGGCTTTCTGGTTCGCGATTATCCGCCCCGCTTTGCCGAAGGCATTGCCGAAATGGGGCAGTGGCTTGCCGAGGGCAAGATCAGGCATGACGAGGATATCGATAAAGGCATTGAAAACAGCTATGCTGCCTTCATGAAGCTTTTTTCCGGCGCCAATCAGGGCAAGATGATCCTGGATATTTCGCCGGAGGAATGAACAGGGGAGTTTGAAGCATGTCAGAAAACAAACGGATTGTTCTTGATTTTATCGATGCCTGGAACCGGCTCGATTATGACGCCATCTACGCGGCGATGACCGACGATATCTATTATCACAATATTCCCATGGAGCCGTGTGACGGCATTGCTGCGGTTCGCGCATTTTTCGACAATCCTTCCTTCAGCTTCGATGCCGCGCAGTGGGATGTGCATCACATTGCTGCCACCGGAGAGGTCGTTCTGACGGAACGAACCGACAAATTCCGGTTGGGTGACAAATGGATTGCCATCCGGGTGATGGGCACATTTGAAATGCGCGATGGCAAGATCGCGAAATGGCGGGACTATTTTGATCTCGCTGAGTTCCAGAGCCAGATGGCTGCCGCTATCGGTGCACCTGGCGCCTGAGATCAGGCCGGTTGGTAGAGCACGCCATTGTCGACCGGATATTCGCCGGCGGTCATGAAACGCGATTCATCGCTCGCCAGGTAAACGCAAAGCGCCGCAACATCATTCGGATGACCCAATTGTCCGATCTTTATCATCCCGGTTTCGGGAGTTTCCCCGCCGCCAGCGCCGACGGCTTCCTGCCGCACCATCGGCGTATCGATGCCGGCGGGATGGAGGCTGTTGCAACGGATCGGATAATCCTGTTCCTTGCAATGCAACGCCACTGATTTGGTCATTGATCGGACGCCACCTTTTGCTGCGCTATAGGCTACGAAGGGAGAATAACCCTGCAAGGCGGCCATCGAACTGAGATTGATGATCGAACTAGGCTGGTCATTGGATTTCATATCTCTGACCGCAGCGCGGCACCCCAGAAAAACACCATCGAGCATGATCGAAGTCTGTTTGCGAAACTGTTCGAGCGTGCAGTCCTCGATGGTGCCGGGAATGACCAGACCGGCATTGTTGACCAGGATATGGGGCGCGCCAAATGCATCATTGGTTGCCGTTAGGATTTCATCCCAGCGTGTTTCATCGACGACATCCTGCTGCAGAGCGATCGCATTGGTGCCTATTCCATTGGCAACTTTTGTGGCGCTTGCAAAATCAATATCGGTCAGCACGACCCGAGCGCCTTCTTCAGCAAATGTTTCGCTGATTGCTTTACCCAGTCCGGAACCGGCTCCGGTTACGATGGCAATTTTCCCATTGAGGCGACCCATTTAGCTTTCTCCGATTCTGAATAGTGGTCCACTATTAGGCGTCGAGCTTCGGGCTGGCGCAATCCTTATTATCGTTAGCACTATCGATAGTGCTATTTCCGATTAATGGCAGAAAACCAACATATGTTGCGTGAAAAACACAGTTTTTCAAATCTGCTATCAAATTGGCTAGCAGAGCCAACAGGGACTCAGGCTTAAGATAAATTCATAACAAGGCGGAGCAAACCGTCGGAATTTTGAAATAGGCACCGGATAAATTTGCCGGGCCAATTTGGGAGAGAGCTATGACCAGACAATCTTCACGCCACAAATCCGCCTTGAAAAATAAGACGAGTAGGTCCCTGTTATTGGGGTCTGTCGCGACCCTGGCCTTTGCTGGTCTTGCCTCACCTGCATCGGCGCAAGGTGCTGATGACGTCGATGAAGCCGCCATAATAACCGTTATCGCGCGAAAACAGACGGAATCATTGCAAGAAGTGCCGGTGACGGTGACCGCGATTGGTGGAGACACGCTGGAGAAATATCAGGTCAATGAAATTGCCGATGTCGTTAGTCGCGTGCCCGCACTCAACGTTCAGGTCGGCGGTTCCGGCTCGGGTGGCCAGATCAGCCTAAGGGGCGTTGGTTCGTCCAATATTTCCGCTTCGTTTGACTCGGCGGTGGCATTTGATTTCGACGGCGTGCAGGTCAGCACGATGCGGATGGTCCAAGCCGGCTTTTTCGACGTCCAGCAGATTGATGTGCTCAAGGGTCCACAATCGCTGTTCTTTGGGAAAAGTGCTTCGGCCGGTGTGTTTGCCATCCGGTCGGCCAACCCGACGCAGGAGTGGGAAATGGCTGGCAAGGCATCCTACGAGTTTGAAGAAAAAGGCTATACGATCGGCGGGCATATTTCCGGCCCGATTAGCGACACGCTCGGCATTCGGGTCGCTGCGCAATATCAGGATATTGAAGATTATGTGAAGCTTGCCCCTGGAACGGCGGCGTTTAATCCGGACGGTAGTATCCGCGATACAAGAGGCCTCAAGAATTTCTTTGGTCGTGTAACGCTGCAGTGGGATCCTTCCGATAATTTCAGCGCCAATTTGAAATTGAATTACGTTAAAAACAAGAATGACGGCGCTGTCGGTCATTCCGACATCAATTGCGGTGCAAATGGTATTGCCGATCCTGTCTATCTGCTTTCAGGCGGTCTCGTCATCCCGTCCAATGCGGACTGTAATGATAGTGACGGTCTTTACCATCACTCCGATGGCGCCCCGGCATTGACCAGCCAGGTTCCGGACGGCTCAGCAGGAAAGCCGCGCTTTGAAAATGGTATTCCCTATGGTGAGACCGATATCTTCTTCGGAAGGCTGAAATGGGATCTGGACCTTTCCGATACGCTGACCTTGTCATCGGTGTCCGGCTATCTGAGCCTCGATGCGGTCGATACGGATTGCTATGCCTATGTCGGTCAGTTTTCGCCGACCAACCCGGCCAATTCAGGCTGCAGCGATCCGCAGAACAAGACCGAGCAATTCACGCAGGAACTGCGTATATCCAGTGATTTTGACGGAATGTTCAACTTCATGGTGGGAGCGTTTTACGAAGATCGGGACATTGATTTCAACACCTCGCAGCAGGGTGTGAATATTTCCTTCGTTGCACCCGATCCGGTAACGGGCAACACTTATGACTGGTTTAAAAAGCAGAATACGAGAACAGAGGCGCTGTCGTTTTTTGCCAGTGCGACCCTGGATCTGACAGAGCGTTTGGAACTGTCTGGTGGCGTGCGTTGGACCGATGAAAAGAAGGTCTCGAGAATTACTGTTCCCTATGTGCATACGTTCCTGTCTGCGACGCCGGCATTTATCAACAGCGGCTTCTTCTCGGGACCTATTACATTCAAGGACTCGAACTTCTCACCGGAAGTCTCGCTCAAATATCAAGCGACGCAGGATATCAATGTCTACGCTGCGTTCAAAACCGGTTTCAAATCGGGCGGCATCGACAATAGCGCGTTACCATCTAACAGCTTGCTGGGCTTCAACGATCCGGATCCCGCCGTTCGAGCCGCAGTTGCTGATGCGCTGAAGTTTAAATCCGAGACCGGCCTCGGTGGTGAAGTGGGCGTAAAAGCGCAATTTGCAGACCGCACAGTTACGTTAAACAGCTCGTTTTTCTACTATGTCTTCGATGATCTGCAGGTGCAAAATTTCGATGCCGCAACCGTCCAGTTCCAGACCTTCAACGCCAGTCAGTTGACCAGCAAGGGCATTGATGTAGAATGGGGATGGCGTACGCCGGTCGAGGGCTTGAACCTGTCTGGTTCACTTGCCTACACGGACGCCAAATTTACCGCTCCGTTTGTGACGACGTCAGGCGAGGACATTGATGGCCGAAGAGCGGCACGCGCACCGAAATTTGCTGCCAACGCTGCTTTTGATTGGTCGGTGCCCATGGGTGACTCGCTGGAACTCGGCTTAAACGGCAATGTGCAATATAGCGGATCCTATTTCACCAATGAAGACTCTGCATCGGACCTGAAGCAGGACAGCTATGTTTCCATTGATGGGTCGATCTCGGTCGGCGATCCGGAGGGTAAATGGAAATTGGCACTGGTTGGTGTGAACCTCACCGATGAAATCTGGATCAATACCAGCGGCGGTCGTCCGTTCCTTGAGCCGGGCGTTGGTGACGATCTCGTCGTTACCCAGAATCGCGGGCGTCAGGTCTTCGTGGAAGCCAGCTTCAAGTTTTGATCAACCTCCCGTTGATCAAGATGGGCCGGGGCAGCGCAAGCTGATCCCGGCCTGTCATTTTTGGTAAGACGATAGCGTCACAGAATAGCGAAAGTGACAGTAGAAGGCACCAATGGACCTGCTAATCGCTTGAAAATAAGGCGGCAAATATAAGGCTGCCAATTTTGGATATACCTCAGGTTCCTAACTGAGGTATTTTTTTTGGAGGTTCTGATGACTACACAATCGACACGTTCTGATAAAATGTTGCCCCGCAAATCCGTTCGCGGATTGCTGATGGGAACTGCAGCGAGCCTGGTCTTTGCCGGTATCGCAGCTCCAGCCTATGCGCAGGACGTCGTCGAATATGATGACAGCAATGTCATTACCGTGATCGCCCGTAAGCAGACCGAAACATTGCAGGAAGTACCTGTAACGGTCACCGCTATCGGAGGCGACACGCTGGAAAAATTTCAGGTCAATGAAATCGCCGACGTGGTCAGCCGTGTGCCTGCGCTGAATGTGCAGGTTGGTGGTTCCGGTTCGGGCGGCCAGATCAGTCTTCGCGGTGTGGGTTCATCCAATATCTCGGCATCGTTCGATTCTGCTGTCGCATTTGATTTCGACGGCGTTCAGGTCAGCACCATGCGCATCGTGCAGGCCGGTTTTTTCGATGTTCAGCAGATTGATGTTCTCAAGGGGCCGCAATCCCTGTTTTTCGGAAAAAGCGCCTCAGCTGGCGTTTTTGCAATCCGTTCTGCCAATCCGACCGCAGACTGGGAAATGGCCGGAAAGGCATCCTATGAGTTCGAAGAAAAGGGCTATACTCTCGGTGGCCATATCTCCGGACCGATCAGTGATACGCTTGGTATTCGCGTAGCCGCGCAATATCAGGATATCGAAGATTATGTGAAGCTTGCGCCAGGGACCCCGGCGTTCAATCCCGACGGAAGCGTGCGGGATTCGCGCGGAATCAGCAATTTCATCAGCCGCGTTACCCTGCAGTGGGATCCGGCGGACAACTTCAACGCCAATTTGAAACTGAACTATGTCAAGAACAAGAGCGACGGAGCCATTGGCCATACTGATGTCAACTGTGGTGCAAATGGCATAGCAGATCCCGTCTATCTGCTTCAGGGGGGACTTGTCATTCCGTCCAATGCAGATTGCAACGACAGCGACGGACTTTATCATACTTCGGATGGGGCCACGGCTCTGGTTTCCAACGTTCCGGCAGGGTCGGGCGGAGATCCGCGCTTTGAAAACGGCGTGCCTTATGGCGAGACCGATATCTTCTTCGGTCGGCTGAAATGGGATCTGGACCTTTCCGATACGCTGACATTATCATCGGTTTCCGGTTATCTTAGCCTCGATTCAATCGATACCGACTGCTATGCCTATGTCGGTGCTTTTGCTCCGGGCGTACCAGGCAATGCGGGTTGCAGTGATCCTGTAAACAAGACGGAACAGTTCACTCAGGAAGTGCGCATTACCAGTGATTTCGACGGCATGTTCAATTTCATGGTCGGTGCATTTTACGAGTCCCGCGACATTGATTTCAACACTTCGCAGCAGGGCGTAAACATCTCCTTTGTCGGACCCGATCCGGTTACCGGATATACTTATGACTGGTATAAAAAGCAGAATACAAAAACCGAAGCGCTATCATTTTTTGCCAGTGCAACACTGGATCTGACAGACCAGCTGCAGGTCTCTGGCGGTGTGCGCTGGACGGATGAAAACAAGACCAGCCGCATTTCCGTGCCTTATGTCCATACCTTCCTGTCATCCGGCCCGGCGTTCATTCCGAGCGGCTTCTTTTCAGGGCCAATTGAGTTCAGCGATGACAATTTTTCTCCGGAGCTTTCGATCCGTTATCAGGCGACTCCGGACATCAATATTTACGGCGCTTTCAAAACCGGTTTCAAATCTGGTGGTATCGACAATAGTGCTCTGCCATCCTCCAGCTTGCTGGGCTTTAATGATCCGGATCCTGCCGTCCGTGCCGCTGTTGCGGATGCGCTGAAATTCAAATCGGAAACCGGTCTCGGCGGTGAAGTCGGCGTCAAAGCGCAGTTTGCCGATCGCACGCTGACCTTGAACACTTCGGTTTTCTATTATGTATTTGATGATCTCCAGGTGCAGAATTTCGATGCCGCAGCGGTTCAGTTTCAAACCTTTAATGCGAGCCAGCTGACCAGCCAAGGTGTCGATGTCGAATGGGGATGGCGCACGCCGGTCGATGGTTTGAATCTCTCTGGTTCGCTGGCCTATACCGATGCTGAGTTCACGGCACCATTTGTGACGACTTCCGGAGAAGACATCAACGGCCGCTCGGCTGCTCGTGCTCCGAAATTTGCCGCCAACGCTGCATTCGACTGGTCTATCCCGATGGGTGACGCCATTGAATTGGGACTGAACGGAAACCTCCAATATAGTGGTTCCTATTTCACCAACGAAGACTCTGTGACCGATCTGAAGCAGGACAGCTATGTATCCATCGATGGTTCGGTCTCGTTCGGTGATCCCGATGGGAAATGGAAACTGTCGCTGGTTGGGGTCAATCTGACCGATGAAATCTGGATCAACACCAGCAGCGGTCGTCCCTTCCTTGAACCGGGCGTTGGTGACGATCTTGTTGTCACACAGAATCGTGGTCGTCAGCTTTTCGTCGAAGCCGCGTTCAAGTTCTGACCAACGCTTCTTAGATTTGGAAAAAGCCGGGACAGCTTGCTGCTCCCGGCTTTTTCTATTGGTGAGGAATGAATAGCCATAATGAGAGTGGCATTGGCCATCGACCGAACGTTAGAAGGCACGGAAAATCTATAAAAGGAGCGGATTAAATGGGACGTCTAGAGGGAAAGAGAGCGGTCATTCTTGGAGCTGCCGGCAAAGACAATATGGGGCAGGTGATTGCCCGGCGTTTTCGCGATGAAGGCGCTGACGTGCTGGTTGCAGGACGCAAGGAAGAGGAACTGAAGCGGTTTGCCGATGAACTCGGCGGACATTATGCGCTTTGCGATCTCACCAATGAAGCGGATATCAAGGCCCTTGCCAAGTCTGCCAAGGATCAGATGGGCGGCGTCGACATCGCGATCAACGCGACCGGTATCGGTTTCCTGAAGCCCTTTCTGGAAAATACCAAAGAAGAGCTGGAAATGATCTCTGCCCTGCAGCTGGTTGGACCGTTTCAATTCTATCAGGAGATGATCAAGGCTATGGAAGATGGCGGATCAATCATCCAGATCAGTTCGGCCACCGCGATGATCATGCTCAACGACCATGCTGCCTATATGGGCACGAAGGCGGCCACCGATCATATCATCCGCTGCGTTGCCCATGAATTTGGCGAGAAGGGCATCCGTGCCAACAGCATTTCTCCCGGCCTCACGCGGACGCCAATGACGGCCGGTGTCGATCAGGTACCCGGACTGGTTGAATCGTTCGAGGCGCGCTATCCGCTCGGCCGGATTGGTACCAGCGAGGATATCGCTGCCGCCGCGGTATTTCTCGCCAGTGACGAATGTTTCATGACCGGCGAGAATCTGCAGGTCAACGGCGGGCTGTGCCTGCGCGGCAATCCGACCCGCAAAGACCAGGAACTGATGATGGGCGCTGTCGCCGCTGCGTCCTGACTCTAGTCTACTGGCTTGAATCGCTTCTGGATGTGCGGCCGGACCTTGAGGAACTGTTGGTACAGGGCTTCAAGGATCGGCAGCACGCCAGGAATGCGGGCGAGCTGACCAAGCGGTCGCATGAGCGGAATGACACGCCACATGGCAGCAAAGGCTGCCGCGCCGGACAATATCTGCCCGTCTTCCGAAGCGTGAAAGCGGGCGAGCATCAATTGCCGGTCGAGCGGGCAGGATGTGACGGGCGTTGCGATGTCGATGAAGGTGACAGCGTCGCGCCGGTCCAGCTTGCGCATCAGGGCAATTTCCCGGATGCACAGCGGGCAGGCTCCGTCATACCAGACGGTTACCTGGCTCATCGATCCTGCTCGTTGCCGAGGCTGTGGGTCATGTCTGTCTCGCTATCATGGCAGCAGACATTTAACCGTCGGGATGCTTCTTCGCCATATGGCCTAAAGGCCTAGCGAGACTAAACGTCCAAGTTGGCAACGTTCAGCGCGTTGTCGACGATGAATTCGCGCCGCGGTTCAACCACTTCACCCATCAGCTTGGTGAAGATATCGTCTGTCACATCGGCCTGTTCGACGGTCACCTGCAACAGCGAGCGCACTTCGGGGTCGAGTGTCGTTTCCCAAAGCTGCTCGGCGTTCATCTCGCCGAGACCCTTGTAGCGGGAAATGGCGAGACCCTTGCGGCCTGCCGCCATGACGGTGTCGAGCAGTTCCGATGGGCGCGTGATCAGCGTGCCCTCAGACCCGATGGCGTCGTCATCTCCGGCTTCCGTGTCGCCAGTGGCCGATTTCACCAGCCGGCTGCCGCTGCCATAGGTTGCGGTTTCTTCCGAGGCGAGGCGATGGAGTTTGCGGGCTTCTGCACTCTCGAGAAATTTCGCTTCGATGATATGGTGATCGGTGACGCCGCGCCAGAAACGCTGGAACAGATAGCCGCCTTCTTCGGAAACCTGACCGGACCAGCGGCCTTCCTCGTCGACCTTGTCCATCCAGGCCGCGGTTGCATCGACGGCGGCTTGCCGTTCCGCATTGCCGTGATCGGGATTGAGAGCGCCTGTGAGGGCCATTCCCTCGACAATGGTGCTGTCGTAGCGCCGCGGCACATAAGCCATCAGGCTGCGCATTCTCCGGGCATGTTCGATCAGGCCGCGCAGATCGTCGCCGCTGCGCGCGCCTTCGCCGGTTTGCAGGATCATGCCGTTCAGGCCGGCCTCGACCAGATATTGGTCGAGCGCATTGTCATCCTTGAGGTAGACTTCGCTCTTGCCCTTGCCGACCTTGTAGAGCGGTGGCTGGGCGATGTAGAGATGACCGTTGAGAATGATCTCCGGCATCTGGCGGTAGAAGAAGGTGAGAAGCAAGGTGCGGATATGTGCGCCGTCGACGTCAGCATCGGTCATGATGACGATCTTGTGATAGCGCAGTTTTTCCAGATTAAAATCGTCACGGCCAATGCCGGTGCCCATTGCCTGGATCAGCGTGCCGACTTCCTTGGACGAGAGCATCCGGTCGAAACGGGCTCGTTCGACATTGAGGATCTTGCCCTTGAGCGGCAGGATCGCCTGATACATGCTGTCGCGGCCCTGTTTGGCCGAGCCGCCAGCGGAGTCCCCTTCCACCAGGAAGAGTTCGCATTTGCTTGCGTCTTTTTCGCGGCAATCGGCGAGCTTGCCGGGCAGGGAAGCAATGTCCATCGCGCCCTTGCGGCGAGTCAGTTCGCGGGCTTTTTTCGCCGCTTCCCGGGCAGCAGCAGCGTCGATCACCTTCTGGATGACCATCGCGGCGTTTTGCGGGTTTTCCTCAAGCCATTCGGCGAGCTTGTCGGCCATCAGGCTTTCCAGCGGCTGACGCACTTCGGAGGAGACCAGCTTGTCCTTGGTCTGTGAACCGAATTTGGGATCGGGCAGCTTGACCGATACGATAGCGGACAGGCCTTCGCGCATGTCGTCGCCGGTCAGCTTGACCTTTTCTTTCTTCAGCGCGCCGGAACTTTCGGCATAATTGTTGAGCGTCCGGGTCAGCGCCGAGCGGAAGGCGGCCAGATGGGTGCCGCCGTCGCGCTGCGGGATATTGTTGGTGAAGCAGAGGACATTTTCATAATAGCTGTCGTTCCACTCGAGCGCGACGTCGATGATGACATCGTCGCGGTCGCCGTGGATGGCGATCGGCTCGGGCACCAGAGGCGTCTTGTTGCGGTCGAGATATTGCACGAAGGCGGCGATTCCGCCTTCGTAGAACAGATCGATTTCCTTCGCCTCTTCGTGCCGCGCGTCGCGCAGGATGATGTGCACGCCGCTGTTGAGGAAGGCGAGTTCGCGGTAGCGGTGCTCGAGCTTCTCGAAATCGAATTCGGTAATCTTGAAGGTTGCGGGAGACGGGAAGAAGGTGACTTTCGTGCCCTTCTTGAAGCCGGTCTTGTTGTCCGCTGGCGGAGCATCGCCGACGATCTTTAGCGGCCGTACGGCATCGCCGAATTCAAAGCGCATATTATGCTCTTTGCCGTCGCGCCAGATATCGAGTTCCAGCCATTCGGACAGCGCATTGACCACCGATACGCCGACGCCGTGGAGACCGCCGGAGACCTTGTAGGCATTGTCGTCGGAGGTATTCTCGAACTTGCCGCCGGCGTGGAGCTGGGTCATGATGACCTCGGCTGCCGAGACGCCTTCCTCGCTGTGCATGCCGGTCGGGATACCGCGGCCATTGTCCTCGACCGAAACGCTGCCATCGGCGTTGAGCGTGATCAGGATCAAGTCGCAATGGCCGGCGAGGGCCTCGTCGATCGCGTTGTCCGATACCTCGAACACCATGTGATGCAGGCCGCTGCCGTCATCGGTGTCGCCGATATACATGCCGGGGCGTTTGCGAACCGCATCGAGGCCCTTGAGAACCTTGATCGAATCCGCGCCATATTCGTTTTGATTGGAAGAATTGGAAGCATCTTCCGGCTTATCGTCATTGCTAATGTCACTCATGCTCCGACCATAGCCGCTGGAGCCGGTAAACCCAAGGAAAATGTCGGATTTTGCGATAATATTATATCAATATATCAACTGCTTAACATATTAGGACAAGCGAGAAAATTTTCTCGCGCGACGACGCGAAGAATGCGAAGAATATGGTGTGAAAATTCCGCTTGAAGAGTTGTCGGCAATGGCCGTGGGATGCGGCTACAAGCTGCATGTCGGTCTCGGTCCGGGACTGCTGGAGAGCGTGTATGAAGCGCTTCTAGCGAAGTCGCTTGCCGATCTGGGCTTGAAAGTTGATCGGCAGAAGCCGATCAGGATCAAATATCAGGATATCTCGCTGGAAGAAGGGTTTCGCGTTGATTTGCTTGTCGAAGACAGATTGCTGATTGAATTGAAATCGACCGAACGGCATATGCCGGTGCATGCCAAGCAGGTGCTTACCTATCTTCGTCTGATGGATTTGCCGCTCGGCCTGTTGATGAACTTCGGTGCACCGACGTTCAAGGCGGGATGCCGGCGCATCGTCAATAAACATACCGACTTCGCTGCTTCGCGCCTTCGCGTGAACCAGCCAAGAAAAGGACACGATTTATGACCAATCCAGCCGATATGGTCCCCTTTGCCAAGACCATGGGCATCACCATCACCGCGATGGACAAGGACAAGGTGCGCGGCGAAATGCTGGTGCGGCCGGAGATCTGCACCGCCGGCAACGGGCGCGGCAGCCCCAGCATCCACGGTGGTGCGGTGATGACCTTTGCCGATGTGCTCGGTGCGTTCGGCGGTTTCGCCAATTTGCCCGAAGGGTCGAACGGCACCACGACATCGGAGAGCAAGACCAATTTCCTGAACGCTGCCCCCGAAGGCTCTATCGTCTATGGCGAGGCCACGCCGTTCAAGGTTGGCCGGCGTCAGTCGGTCTGGCAGACGAAGATCACGCTGGAGGATGGCACGCTGGTGGCGGTGGTGACGCAGACCCAGATTGTGCTGTGAAGGATTGCTATACAATCCGTTCGTCCTGAGCTTGTCGAAGGACGCTGGGGACCGCGCAGGTGCTTCGACAGGCTCAGCACGAACGGCAAGTCGGGGGTTCCGATCGGGTTCAGGGCGAACGGCGGTGGGCCTTAAAGAAATCATTGCGAGCGGGGATGCAGGTCCTTCGACAAGCTCAGGACGAACGGTATGCAGATAAGCTGCGACCGGCGCGGCCTCGAGACTATCCTTGCCCCAATTTATTCGCAGCTTCCCAAAGGCCCCGCTTTTGCGCTAAACCATTGTCATGAACAGAACCCTGCTCGCCGTTTCCCTTCTATGCCTGGCAACCACCGCCTGCTCCGAATCCACCAAGGTCAGCGACGATCTGGCGGAAAGCAGTTCCTATATTGACAACCCGACCGGCCGGACCGAGCGGGTCGAGGGTGATCCGTCGGCCAAGCCGGTGCGCATTGGCGAGGGCGGTCCCCGTTTCGATGCCTGCCAGTCGGTCGGCCAGGTCGGCCGCCATGTCAGCGGCTCGCTACCGGTGCTGAGCGCGCCCTTTGACGCCGCCGAAAAAATCGACAGCCTCTCTGCCGGCCAGACCGTCCATATCTGCACCCGCAGCATCGACCAGCAATGGTTCGGCATCGTCTATGACAAGCCATCCGATCCAGAAGCGAGCACGCCCGTTGATTGTGGCGTATCCTCCCCGGTGCGCGCCAAGCGCAATTATGACGGTCCGTGCAAGAGTGGCTGGGTTGAGAGCATTTATGTGGTGCTGGTGGCTGGATAGCCGCTCGCCGGGATATTATAGCGGTCCATGGCGATATTTCCCGATCGCCCGATGGTCTTGGCCAGCTTTGGTAAATGGTTTGAAAAGGCCGCGAATTGTGACTCGCTTATTATAAATGCTGCGTGGGTCACACGCGCCTTGCTGTGGCTCGGCTGCCCAGCTGATCCAGCGCATCCTCGTTTTTGCGCGCCCAATCGTAGAGCAGCTCGACCGGCTCGACCAGGCGAAGTCCCAGCGGCGTCAACCGATATTCCACCGCTGGTGGAACGACATTCTGGACATGCCGCGTGATCAGGCCAATCGCCTCCATGTCTCGCAGCGTCTGCGTCAGCATTTTCTTGGAGATGCCAGGCAGGCTCCGCTGGAGGACGCCCGGTCTTGCTGCATCCTGGTGCCGCACGTGCAGGCAATGCAGCACCATGCTGGTCCATTTTGTTGCAAAGAGTGCCAGTACGCGCCTCGGCGCACAATCCTCGCGCCACTCTTCTTCCTGTGATCCTGGTTGCATTCGTGGTTACCTTTTGGTGCCTATGATCCTGTTTGGTACCGTCTAGAAGTTCAGGGCCACATTTCCTAGCTGGTAGATTGACAGTAATTTACGGAGAAGAACATGACCAAAACAGCTTTGATAGCGGGCGCCAGTGGAATCAACGGGAGCGCTGTAGCCGCGCTGTTGGTCAAACAGGGCTGGACCGTCCACGGCCTGTCGCGATCGCCGACCGGTCAAGCCGGCGTGCTGCCGGTATCGGCAGACCTTCAGGATGCCAAGGCTACCGCTGCCGCCTTGAAGGATATCCAGCCCGACGCGGTGTTCATCAGCACCTGGGCGCGGCAGGACAGCGAAGCGGAAAATATCCGGGTCAATGCGGCGATGGTGCGCAATCTGCTCGATGGGCTGCCAAAGCCGACGGGTCCCCGGCACGTGGCGCTGGTCACCGGGCTGAAACATTATCTTGGGCCGTTTGATGCCTATGGCAAGGGTGTGCTGCCGCAGACGCCGTTTCGCGAAGAGCAGGGCCGTCTGGATGTCGAGAATTTCTATTATGCACAGGAGGACGAACTGTTTGCCGCCGCTCAACGGGATGGTTTCAGCTGGAGCGTCCATCGTCCGCATACGGTGATTGGCAAAGCGGTCGGCAATGCGATGAACATGGGCACCACGCTGGCCGCCTATGCAACTTTGTGCCGCGAGACCGGCCGTGACTTTCTGTTTCCCGGATCGGCGGCGCAATGGACCAGCCTGACCGACATGACCGACGCCGGGCTGCTCGCCGAGCATCTGCTGTGGGCAACCGAAACCGAAGCGGCGCACAACGAGGATTTCAACGTCGTCAATGGCGATATTTTCCGCTGGCAGTGGATGTGGGATCGGATCGCCGACTGGTTCGGGATCGAGGCGGTGCCGTTCGACGGCACCGAGCGCCCGCTGGAGCAGCAGATGGCGGAGGATGCACCGCTCTGGCGCAAGCTGGCCGAACGCGAAGGTCTGGCCGAAAGCGACCTCGGCCGCCTGGCCTCGCCCTGGCACACAGATGCGGATCTGGGCCGGCCGATCGAAGTGGTGACCGATATGAGCAAAAGCCGGCGGCTTGGGTTCACGGGCTACAAGCCTACCGACGATGCCTTTTTCGAGCTGTTCGAACAATTGCGGGCGGACAGGCTGATTCCTTAGGACACGGCGGCTTTTCGGGGGCTGGGCTGAACAGCTAATATTCTGTTATGGACAAGCGGGAGTGATTTTCACGCGAAGACGCAAAGACGCGAAGGGTGATGGTTATCGACGACGCGGTGGAGGCCTATCGTGAATGCTGGCGCGCATAAATTCAACTGTGTGGACAGATCATCGTCATTGCGAAGATCGCAGCGACGCGGCAAATCCAGAGCGTCTCGCCGCGATCGTCAGCGCGTGCCGCCCGGTATTGCCACGCTGCGCTCGCAATGACGTTATTGGCGCTGGGGTGCAAAATCCTCGACTTCACTGCCCCGATCACCGACCCCTTCGCGCCTTTGCGTCTTCGCGTGAAAATTGTCTCCACCTGTTCAAAAGAACAAACCGCGCCGAAAGCGATTGCATCTCAAGCCGATATGCGGAATTAATCGCTTGATGAAACATATAGAACCCGCCCGCTATCTCGAGCAGCCGTTCGGCCATCTCGCTGATCTGATCAACGCCCATGCGGTCAACCAGCCCGACCGGATCGCGCTGGATGACAGTGTGGAAAAGCTGAGCTGGGCCGAGACCGCGGCGCAGGTCAACCGGATTGCGGCGCAGTTGCAGGCGGATGGATTGCAAAAGGGGCAGGCGGTTGCGATCCTCGGGACCACCACGGTTCGCTATGCGCTCGCCTATCTCGGGGCGATTGTTGCGGGCGGTTGCGCGGCGCCGCTGACGACTTCGGCGACGCCGAAGCAGCTGGCGAACATGATGCGCGACAGCGGCGCGATGCATCTGTTTATCGATAGCGCCAAGCGCGCGGAGCTGCTGGAGAGCGGAGAGAAATTGCCCGCGCTCAAACATGTCATGCTGGATCGGGCAGCGGACGACGCACCAATGATCCTGGACTGGATGGCGGCAAAAGGTGCGACGCCAGAGGATTTGGGCGTCGGTCCAAAAGACCCTTATAATATCATCTATTCCAGCGGCACCACCGGCACGCCCAAGGGCATTGTCCACAGCCGCCAGATGCGCTGGTATCATGCGGCGGTCGGAGAGGCGACCGGATACGGCAAGCCCGGTCAGGTCACATTGCTGTCGACGCCGCTCTATTCGAACACGACGCTGGCGCTGTTTACGCCGACCATTGCCTATGGCGGGACGATTGTTTTGATGGGCAAGTTTGATTGCCAGCGCTGGCTCGAACTGGCGCAGGAGCATCGCGCCAGCCATACGATGCTGGTGCCTGTCCAATATCAGCGGCTGATGGATTTTGAAGGCTTTGACGATTATGATCTGGGCAGCCTGACCCATAAATATTGCACCAGCGCGCCTTTCTCGGCGGAGCTGAAGGCGGAAGTGCTCAAACGCATGCCCGGTGGCCTGATCGAGATCTATTCGATGACCGAGGGCGGTGTGGTCTGCCTGTTGCTGTGCCACGAGCATCCTGACAAGCTGCACACGGTCGGCATCGCCTGGGGCGGCAGCGAGGTGATTACGATCGACGAGCAGCTTAACCGGCTTCCGGCGGGCGAAATGGGCGAGCTGGTCGGACGGTCGCAGACGATGATGTCAGGCTACAAGAACCAGCCTGAAAAAACCGAGGAAGCTAGCTGGTATGACGAAAAGGGCGACCGCTGGCAGCGGATGGGCGATATCGGCAAGGTCGACGAGGATGGTTTCATCACATTGATGGGCCGGACCAAGGACATGATCATTTCCGGCGGTTTCAATATCTATCCGCGCGATCTGGAAGAAGCGCTGATGGCGCAGCCCGGCGTGGCCGACGCTGCGGTCATCGGTGTGGCCTCACGGCTATGGGGTGAGACGCCGGTTGGTTTTGTTGTCGCTGATGCCGGTGTGACGCTGGACCTGGAGGCACTGAAGGCAGCGACCAATGCCAATCTCGGCAAGACGCAGCGGGTGTCGGAGCTGCGGCTGATCGACGAACTGCCGCGCAGCCATATCGGCAAGATATTGAAAACCGAGCTGCGGGATATGGTCGAGGCAACCTAGTTTGCGAAGAGGTGTTATCAATCCATGTTGATAACCTTTCTTGTCGTGGCGGTGGTTTCGGCGGCGCTTATAGCGGGCGCTCTCTGGGGGATTTACGGCAAATTATCGAGCCAGACCGAAGGTTTCGTCATTGCGCTGGCTGGCGGTGCGCTGATCGTCTCGCTGGTCAGCGAGATGATCGAACCTGCCATTGCGCAAAGCAATCTGTGGGTCGGGCTGGGCGCGGTCGCCGCCGGGGCGGCGGTATTCTCCGGGGTCGATTACTGGATCGACGAAAAATGGGGAGCGGATGGCGGTGGCGGTTTGCTGGCTGCGATCACGCTGGACGGCGTGCCGGAAAATCTGGCGCTCGGGGTGGCGCTGATCGGCGCGGCGCCGATCGAAGTAGCGGCGCTGGCTGGATCGATCCTGCTCTCCAACCTGCCGGAAGCGGCTGGCGGGGCCAAGCAGATGGTCGGTAACGGGCTGTCCAAGGGCAAGACGCTGGGGCTTTGGGCATTGACTGCATTGTTATTGTCCGCCGCAGCGATCATCGGATATTTTGCTCTGGAAGGTGTTTCTCCGCACGTGCTGGCGGCGACCCGCTGTTTCGCCGCCGGCGCGGTGGTCGCCTCGCTAGCGACCGAGGTTTTCCCCAAGGCCTATAAGGAGGATCATCATATGGCCGGTGTCGCGACCGCGATCGGGGTGATCCTGGCGGTCTTTCTGGGCGAGCTTGCCACGGCCTGAGATGGGCCGGATTTTGCGCCGACAGGCGACAAAGGCACTGGACTCGAATGGGGCGGCCCACTAAGCGCCTAAGCCATGTCCATAGCTCATGAAGAAACCATCCTGATCGTCGATTTCGGCTCTCAGGTCACGCAGCTTATCGCCCGCCGGGTGCGCGAGGCGGGAGTCTATTCGGAGATTGCTCCGTTCCATATGGCGGAAGAGGCCTTCCACCGGCTGAAACCCAAGGGGATCATCCTGTCTGGATCGCCCGCTGGGGTGCCCGACGAAGGCAGCCCGCGCGCGCCGGATGTGATTTTCGAAAGCGGCCTGCCGATCCTCGGCATCTGCTATGGCCAGCAGGTGATGACGCACCAGCTGGGCGGCACGGTGGAATCGGGTTCGGGCGGCGACTTTGGTGGAGAATTTGGCCGCGCCTTTATCGAAATCAGCGAAGAATGCGTGTTGTTCGACGGCCTGTGGCAGGTTGGCGAGAAACATCAGGTGTGGATGAGCCACGGCGACAAGGTCACCGAATTCGCGCCGGGCTTCCGGATCGTCGCGACCACCGAAGGCGCGCCCTTCGCGCTGATCGCTGACGACGAGCGGCGCTATTATGGCACGCAATTCCACCCCGAGGTCGTGCACACGCCAGACGGCGGCAAGATGATCGCCAATTTCGTCCGCCATGTCTGCGGCTGTGCCGGCGACTGGACGATGGCGGAATATAAAGACGCCAAGATCGCCGAAATCCGGGAGCAGGTCGGCGACAAGAAAGTCATTTGCGGCTTGTCCGGTGGCGTCGACAGTTCGGTCGCGGCGATCCTGATCCACGAAGCAATTGGCGACCAGCTGACCTGCGTCTTTGTCGACCATGGCCTGCTGCGGATGAACGAGCGCGAGCAGGTCGAGACCCTGTTCCGCGACCATTATAATATACCGCTGGTGGTGGTTGATGCCGAGGACCGTTTCATGGCCGGCCTTGCCGGTGTCACCGACCCGGAGAAGAAACGCAAATTCATTGGCGGCGAATTTATCGAAGTGTTTGACGAGGAATCGGCGCGGGTTGGTGGTGCCGATTTTCTGGCACAGGGAACGCTCTATCCCGATGTGATCGAGAGCGTCTCGTTCACCGGCGGGCCGAGCGTGACGATCAAGTCGCACCATAATGTCGGCGGACTTCCGGAACGCATGAACATGAAGCTGGTCGAGCCGTTGCGCGAATTGTTCAAGGACGAAGTCCGCGATCTCGGGCGCGAACTGGGCCTGAACGACCAGTTTGTCGGACGCCACCCGTTCCCCGGCCCGGGGCTGGCGATCCGCATTCCCGGCGAAGTGACCAAGGAACGCTGCGATATCCTGCGCAAGGCTGACGCGATCTATCTCGAGGAAATCCGCAATGCCGGCCTGTACGACGCGATCTGGCAGGCCTTCGCCGTATTGCTCCCGGTCAAAACCGTCGGCGTGATGGGCGACCAGCGCACCTACGATAACGTTTGCGGCCTGCGCGCCGTCACCAGCACCGACGGCATGACCGCCGACGTCTACCCCTTCGACGCCAGCTTCCTGACTCGCGTATCGACGCGGATCGTCAACGAGGTCAAGGGGATCAACCGGGTGGTCTATGATTATACCAGCAAGCCGCCTGGGACTATTGAGTGGGAGTGACGCGGTTAACAGCAAATGCGCGGGGCGCATTTGCCCGCGTCGCTCGGCATCGCAAGATGCCGCATGGTGGAGAGCGATAGTCCGAATTATTCGGCGACGTGAGGAGCTGCTGAGCCGGTCACCGACTTTGTGACTACCTCGGTCCTTCGACAAGCTCAGGACGAACGGGGTTTTTCGGCGCTGGTTTTTTAACACTTTAGGCCAATCACCCTCTTCCGTTCGTCCTGAGCTTGTCGAAGGACGGGTGCGTGCTATCGTGGGGCCATGGCATTCTGGACTTATATGCTGAAATGCGCGGACGGGCATTATTATGTCGGGCACAGCGATAATCTTGAGGCCCGCATCGCCGCCCATCAGTCCGGAGTCATTGGCGGCTATACCCACAGCCGGCGGCCGGTGGAACTGGTCTGGTGCGAAACATTCGGAACTCGCGAAGAAGCCATTGCGGCGGAGCGCCAGATCAAGGGCTGGTCGCGCGCGAAAAAGCGGGCGTTGATTGTCGGGGACTGGGATTTGATGTCGGTATTGGCCCGGTGTCGGGCGGGCGGGTAGATTGTGTGAATTCGTACTTCGACAAGCTCAGCACGAACGGAATATTGCACCGTTACGCCTTTGCTCTTGGGGCCGATCACCCCTCTACCGTTCGTCCTGAGCCTGTCGAAGGGCGGGTGCGCGCTATGCTAACTCTGTGAGATCGGGCCAGGCCTCTGAATCAAGTGTCAGGCGACAATGGTGAATGCCTCGGTCCTTCGACAGGCTCAGGACGAACGGGTCTTTTTGCGATTTTGCTTTTTTTGGCTCAGCTGTAACGGATAAAGCCGGTCGACCGCCACCCGTCGCAATCAATCGTCAAGACCGCTTTCCCACACAATCTTTTCGTTGTGCAGTCCCACGCCGAGCTCCTCTGCCTTGCGCCCTCAAAAGCGCTTGCGCTGTTCAGCCGTGCCGGATCGGGCGGCGTCAAACAGATGGTCGATAGAGGTTTCCTGTTCTCCGGCGCCTAGCGATCGAGTCGTCAGCTCGGCCTCTCGGTTGATGGATTTCACGCGTTCATCTTCAACCGTGACCATCTTTTTCATGGTATCAAAATGGTGTCAAGATTACCAATTTGCAAGATAGGCAGCAAGGTCTCCGGGTTTATGACACGGGCATATGTTGACCATCTGCTGCGCTCATACTAAGCCCAGTTTAATCAAACAATTAAATTCAGGAGAGACCCGTCATGAAAGCCATCCAACTGCACGCTCCCGCATCGCTCGACAATCTGAAGCTGGTCGATCTGACCGATCCGGCGGCGCCCGGACCCGGCGAGATCGCGGTGCGGCTGCGCGCTTCCAGCCTCAATTTTCATGATTATGCGGTGGTCAAGGGGATGATCCCGACCGCCGAAAACCGCATTCCGATGTCCGATGGGGCGGGCGAGGTCACCGCGGTGGGCGAGGGCGTCAGCGAATTTGCAGTGGGCGATATGGTGGTTTCGACTTTTTTCCCGGAATGGATCGATGGGGCGCCGCCCGAAGGCGGCTTTGTGCGGGTACCCGGCGACGGGATTGACGGCTATGCGGTCGAGCAGGCGGTTGGCGCGGCCACGTCCTGGACCAAGGCACCAAAGGGCTTCAGCGCTGCCGAGGCTGCGACCCTGACTTGTGCCGGGCTTACCGCCTGGCGCGCGCTGTTTGTCGATGGCTGCGTGAAGCCGGGCGACACGGTGCTGGTGCAGGGTACTGGCGGCGTCTCGATCTTCGCGCTGCAATTTGCCAAGGCGGCTGGCGCGACGGTGATCGCGACGTCTTCGTCCAACGACAAGCTGAAGCGGCTGAAGGAACTCGGCGCTGACCATCTGATCAATTACAAGGAAGTCGAAGCCTGGGGGCCGAAGGTGCTTGAACTGACCGGCGGCAAGGGCGTTGATTGCGTTGTGGAAATCGGCGGACCGGGCACGCTCGACCAGTCGATGATGGCAACGCGGATCGGCGGCCATATTGCCCTGATCGGCGTGCTCACCGGCTTTGCCGGACCCGTGCAGACCGGGCTGCTGATGGCGAAGAACCTGCGCGTGCAGGGGCTGACCGTGGGCAGCCGGGCCCAGCAGCTCGACATGATCGCGGCGATCGAGGCCAATGGTCTCAAGCCTGTGCTCGACAAGCATTTCCCGCTCGCGGATCTGGCCGATGCCTTCCGCCACCAGGAATCGGGCAAGCATTTCGGCAAGATTGTCGTCGATATCTGAAGCAGCCTGGCGTGCGAAAGGAAACATGAATGATCAAGGGAAGCTGTCTTTGCGGATCGGTCACATATGAAGCGGATTGCGACAATGGCCCGATCATCCATTGTCATTGTCAGACCTGCCGAAAAGCCCATAGCGCCGCCTTTTCCAGCGTCATGCCGATCGCGCATGACGCTTTCAGGTGGACCAGCGGAGAGGAGCTTCTGAACAGTTTCGAATCGTCGCCGGGGAAGATCCGCTATTTCTGCACACGCTGTGGATCGCAGCTGATTGCGGAACGGCGGGAAGCGAATATGGTGATGCTCAGAATGGGCTGTGTCGATACGGAGATAAGCCAAAGGCCCGACGCCCATATCTGGCGTTCGGATGGCGCGCCATGGTATGATCCGGACCATGACATCCGCCAATTGGCGGAAGGCTATGCTAGGGCTTAGCACCGCGATGCAGATTTCTACCGCCAAAGAGTCCGATAGGGATGGCGTTATCGCGCTCTGGGAAGCCTGTGAACTCACGCGTCCGTGGAATGATCCGGCGGCGGATTATCGTCTGGCCATGGCGAACGAGACATCGGCGATATTGCTTGCCCATATAGAAGGTGAGCTGGTTGCCAGCGTCATGACGGGATTTGATGGCCATCGCGGCTGGGTCTATTATCTTGCGGTCGCTCCGGCTTCCCGGAAACGGGGCCTTGGCAGGACGATGATGGAAGCCGCCGAGCAATGGTTGCGCGAACGCAAGGCACCGAAAATCCAGCTGATGGTGCGGGATGATAACGACACCGCTATCGGTTTCTACAAGGCGCTCGGATATGATGTGCAGCCGGTGGTGACCATTGGTCGCAGGCTGGACTGATCGATCAGAGCGGGCGGGGACCATCAACCGTCACCGGACAGCCGGGATCGGAGCCTTGCTCCCGGCAAGCGGCTCGGCCATATTTCAGTGATGCCACCAGACTCAGGTCCCGATCATCGCACGGCCATATTGCGCCGGATGCAGAATAAGCTGGTCGAGCAATTTGGCCGGGTGGTTGAGGCTGATGATACGCGTCGTGATCCCATGTGGACTCTGGTGCAAGGTGTTATCGGGGCGCGCGCAAAAACCGCCGTATCCAATGACAATACCGATCGATTGATCGCTGCCTACGGGTCGTGGGAGCGCGTCGCAGAGGCACCGATTGAGGAATTGAGGGACCAGCTGCAAACCGCCACATTTCCGGCGATGGCGGCAGAGCGGCTAAAGGCCTGCCTGAATGCAATTATCGCCCAGTGTGGCAAGGCCAGTCTGGATCATCTTGAATCCATGGACACGGCGGATGCCATGGACTGGCTGGAAACATTGCCGGGGATTGCGCGAAAGATCAGCGCCGGGATCATGAACACCAGCCATTTCAATCGCAAGGCGCTGGTGCTGGATTCCGGCCATCGCCGGGTGGTGCAGCGCATGGGGCTGGTCCGGCCGAAGGCTGATGCGAGGCGGGCCTATGATGAACTGATGCCGGTGATACCGCCAGAATGGACGGCGGAAGATCTGGATGAGCACCATATGTTGGGAAAACGCCTCGCCCAGACTTTTTGTCGGCCGAAACGGCCAAATTGCTCATCCTGTCCGGTGCGGGTCGATTGCGAGACGGGGTCGGCCTCATGATAAGTGATCATCAGGTCGAAACCGTATATCGGCGCCTGTCGGAGGCCATGCCGGGCCGCACGAAAGACGCCAAGGGACCCAAAGGCCAGCCCGACGCCTTCCGGTCCTGCATATCTTGTATGCTCTCGGCCCAGTCGCTGGACCGCAATACCGCCGAGGCCGCGCGCGCTTTGTTCGAACTCGCGCAAACCCCGGAAGACATGCTGGAGCTGGACGATCGCGATATTGCCGCAGCGATCAAACCGTGCGGGCTTTATAATATGAAAACCCGCAATATCCGGAATTTCTGCGAGCATTTGCTGGCCGAACATGGCGGTGTCGTCCCGAACAGCCGGGAAGGTCTATTGTCGATGCCGGGCATCGGCCGCAAATGCGCGGATATCGTTATGAGCTTTACCTTTGGTGCCGATGTGATCGCCGTGGACACGCATGTACACCGTGTTTGCAACCGCATTGGCCTGACCGATGCGAAGACCGCCGACAAGACTGCCCAGCAGCTGGAAGCGCGCAGCCCCGATTGGGCCTTGCGCGACGGTCATTTCTGGCTAATTCAGTTCGGGAAGCGAATCTGCACTTCCCGGAACCCGAAATGTGACCGATGTCCGGTAAATGACATCTGTCTCTGGCTCGAAGCGCAGCAGAAACAGGACCAGACGCATGAGTAACGAAACCAAAATGTACGGCATCTCCAATTGCGACACCGTCAAGAAGGCGCGCAACTGGATGGAGCGTAACGGCATCAACTATGTCTTTCACGACTATAAGAAGTCCGGAATCACCAGGGAAAAGCTTGAAATGTGGGTAATGATGGTTGGCTGGGAAGCGCTGGTCAACAAGCGCGGCACCACTTTTCGCAAGCTGCCCGACATGGTGAAGGAAAATATCGGCGATGATACAGCGGTTATGGTGATGGCAGAAAACCCCAGCATGATCAAACGGCCGGTACTGGAACATGGCGACGAACTGGTCGTCGGATTCAAGGCATCGGAATATGAAGCCGTGGGGCTGACTGCGCGCAATAGCTGATAATATCGGGTGGGTGGACTGGCGGTGATTGTCCCGCATATCCGCCTCTTCAGCCACCCCAATGGCCGTATCGCTTCTCGAACCCGCATATTCTATCTCGTCATATCAAATCCGGTTACGGGCGGTTGTAATGTAGGGATTTTGTCAGGGATTCCTGCTAGAATCGCTCGATTGAAATATGAGGTGATAAGATCATGGTTCAGGCGAAATGGAACGGCGCGGTAATCGCGGAAAGCGATGATACGGTGGTCGTGGAAGGCAATCATTATTTCCCGCGCGAAGCGGTCTGGTCGAAATATCTGATGCACAGCGATACCACCAGCCATTGTCCCTGGAAGGGCGATGCATCCTATCATTCGCTGATCGTCGAGGGTGAGATCAACGAAGACGCCGCCTGGTATTATCCGTCGCCAAAAACGGCGGCTGCTGAAATCGCAGGACGGATCGCGTTCTGGAACGGCGTCGAGGTCAGCTGATCATGAGCGTCCGGATGGCCCTACATTCGCTATTCATAATGATATTGGCTGGTTGCAGCGTACAGGCGGCACGGGGCGGAAATTCGGAGATGCGCGTGGCTACACTGAGCGGAGGTCCGCCGATCATCATCGCTCATCGCGGCGCCAGTGGTGAGCGGCCGGAACATACGCTGGCTGCCTATCAACTGGCGATCGAGCAGGGCGCGGATTTCATCGAACCCGATCTGGTGCTGACCAAGGACGGCATTTTGGTGGTGCGGCACGAAAATGAGATCAGCGAAACCACCGATGTCGCCGACAAGCCGGAATTTGCCGGTCGCAAGACGATCAAGATGATCGACGGCACCCGCCAGGAGGGCTGGTTCACCGAAGATTTTACGCTCGCTGAGATAAAGACACTCAGGGCAAAGGAGCGCCTGCCCGAACTGCGCGAAGCAAACAGCCGCTATGATGGTCAATTCGAAGTCCCGACTTTTGAAGAGGTCCTGCAATTGCTCGAAGCGCATGCTGCTGAAAGTGGCAAACGGGTCGGCGTCTATCCGGAGACCAAGCATCCGAGCTATTTCAAGGGCCTGGGGCTGGGCCATGACGAGCCTTTGCTCGGGCTGCTGAACCAATATGGCTACAGCGGCAAGGATGATCCGGTCTTCATCCAGTCGTTCGAGGTTGGCAATCTGAAGGCGCTGAACAAGGAAACGGACGTTCGGCTGGTGCAGCTGGTTGCCAGCGAAGGTGGGCCAGTGGATCAGCAGGCGCTGACCTACGCCATGATGGTTACAGCTGGGGGCTTGAAGGAAATTGCCGGCTATGCCGATGGGTTGGGGCCGTCAAAAGATCTGGTGATCAGCCGCAATGCCATCGGTCAGCTGAGCGCTCCTACCGGACTGGTTGCGGCGGCGCATCAGGTGGGTCTGGTCGTCCACCCATGGACATTCCGCCGCGAGAATTATTTCCAGCCGACCGATTTCAAGAGCGGCATCGATCCGCGCGACCCGGGCGATCTGCAAGGTGAAATCCGGGCGTTCATCGCTGCGGGCGTCGATGGTTTGTTCAGCGATAATCCGGCTCAGGCGGTATCCGCAGCTAAATAGTGGCGGCGGGTGGTGACGGCGTAAATCAATATTGAGACGACCATCAAGGCGGCACCCAGAATGAAGGGCGCGCCGGGGAAATAGAGGCCTTCTTTATCGGCATAAGCCCCGAATACGCCGGTCATCACCACCGGCCCGATGATCGAGGTCAGGCTGATCGTGCTGGCAATCGACCCCTGCAATTCACCCTGGGCATCCTCGCTGATCCGGCTGCTCATCATCTGTTGCATTGCCGGAAAGGCGAAGCCGCTGGCGGCACCGACGATGATCCCCAGAAACACGAACCAGTCATTCGGCGCGAATGCGAAGATCAGATAGGCGGGTATTCCGAACAGCAAGCCGAACTGGCCAGCGCGCCTTTCGCCCAGCTTCCTGATCAATGGCCCGGTCAATATGCCCTGGACCAGCGCCAGCAATATGCCGAACAGGGCGACGCTCAGCCCGATTTTCAAGATGGTCCAGTCGAACCGTTCGATCAGCCAATAGGCCCAAATCGCAATCTGCGCCTGTGCCGCCAGCTGGAGCACGAATATGGTCGACAGAAAGCCGAGGACGAGCGGCGTTTTGCTCATCTGGAAGATGCTGCCCATCGGATTTGCCCGGGTGATTGAAAAGGGCCGGCGCTTCTGCTTCGGCAGCGTTTCCTGCAAGATCACGAAGCCGACGGCCGTCCCGACCAGCGCAAGAATCGAGGCGGCGATAAACGGCAGCCGTTCGCCATATTCGCCGAGCACGCCGCCGATGCCGGGGCCGAGGACAAAGCCCATCGCGCCGGCGCCGCCCAATATACCGAAATATTTGCCGCGCTCGGCCGGTGATGTCACATCGGCAACGCAGCTATTGGCCGCAGCCCAGCTCGCACCCATGATCCCCGACAATATCCGGCCGATGAACAGCCAGACCAATGTCGGCGCCCAGGCCATGATTGCATAGTCGAGTCCGAGCAGAAACAGCGTGACCAGCAACACCGGCCGGCGCCCGAACCGGTCGCTCAGGCCGCCAATGACCGGGGCGAACAGGAATTGCATCATCGCATAGGCGAATAACAGCCAGCCGCCGATTTCGGCGGCGCGATCGATTGTCGTGCCGGTGATTCCCTCGATGAGGGCAGGCATGACGGGCAGGATCAGACCGATGCCCATCATGTCGATAAACACGATGAAGGCGACAAACAGCAAAATGGACTCTGGCTTGCGGGCCACAGGCATGAATATTTCCAATAGATGGAGATCAGATTTTGGTGAGTCGCGAGACGGAAGAAGTGTGCCGCAATGTTATTTGCAAGGCAATGGACAATCGCGGCAACAGGATACTGGTCTTATCCGCCAAGTGGGGCTAAACATCTTTCATGTCCACAACCTTCAAACTCGATACCTCCACCAGTCGCGCCAATCCCCGGCCACAGCCGATGCGGCGCCTGTCTGTTCCGAAAATCCAGACCCGCAAGGTCGACGGTGTGACGGCGGAGCCGGTGGTCATGCTGACCGCCTATACTGCGCGGACGGCGCAATTGCTCGACGCGCATTGCGATATGCTGCTGGTCGGCGATTCGCTGGCGCAGGTGATCTACGGTCTCGATTCGACGATTCCGGTCACACTCGACATGATGTGCAACCATGGTGCAGCGGTGGTCCGGGGCAGCTATCACAGCGTTGTCGTCGTCGACATGCCGTTCGGATCCTATGAAGCGTCGCCGGAAAAAGCTTATGAAAGCGCCGCCCATATCCTGAAGGAAACCGGAGCGGCTGCAGTCAAGCTCGAGGGCGGTGAAGTGATGGCGGAGACCGTCGCTTTTCTGGTCCAGCGGGGCATTCCTGTAGTCGGCCATGTCGGCCTGACCCCGCAAGCTATCAACGTGCTGGGAGGCTATGCCGCGCGCGGTCGCAGTGACGCGGAAGCAAAGAAGATTGTCGGCGATGCGGTTGCTCTGGACAAGGCTGGCGCCTTTGCGATTGTGCTGGAAGGTGTGCTCGAACCAATTGCGATCGAAGCGACCAAGGCGGTGGATGCCATCACCATCGGCATTGGCGCATCGGCGCAATGCGACGGTCAGGTGCTGGTCACCGAGGATATGCTTGGCATGTTTGACCGCACCGCTCGCTTCGTAAAACGCTATCACAATATTGCCGAGCAGATCGATCAGGCCGCGCAGCAATATGCCGGAGAGGTCAGAGAGCGCAGCTTTCCGGGACCGGACCAGCTCTATCAGCCGAAAAAATAGCGAGATTTCCACATTTGGCCGATCGGCCGTTCAGCCTGTGGAAATGGTCAATAGACTTTTACATTTGCTATTGTGGACGCTAAAGGACAGCCGATTGCAATGCGCCTTCGTCTGACCGGCGGATGCGGCACGCGAAACAGATTTGAGGAAGCCACATTGGCCAAAGACAAAGATAAAGCACCAGAAGAGCAGACGGATCGTTCGGAACAGGTGTTCCTGCGCGAAGTTGACGAAGCCGTGCGTGAAGATCAGCTGAAAAATTTCGCTGCCCGTTACGGGCTATGGATTTTTGCGGCGGTTGTCATTGGTCTGGGCTCGCTGGCTGGTTGGATATTTTATCAAAACAGCCAGAATGAAGATTCGGGCCTCCGCAGCGAGGAATATGTCGCTGCTATCGACAGCATCCGCCAGAATAATCTTGATGGTGCAGCGACAGCGCTCGAGCCCCTGATGGAAGCGAAGCAGGACGGGTATCGCGCCGCAGCACAATTGCTGCAGGCCAATATCGCGCTTGAGAAAAATGATCCGAAAAAAGCGATCGAAGGTTATGGCAAGGTTGCTGCCGACGACAGTCTGCCAAAGCCTTTTCGCGATCTGGCGCTGATCCGCCAGACCGCCGCGGAATTTGATGCGCTCAAGCCCCAGCAAGTGATCGACCGGCTGAAGCCGCTCGCAGTACCGGGCAACCCCTGGTTCGGCAGCGCTGGTGAAATGGTCGCAATTTCTTATCTGAATTTGAAAAAGTCCAATCTGGCTGGCCCGCTTTTTGCCCAGCTTGCGAAAGATGAAAGTGTCCCGGCCACAATCCGGTCGCGTGCCTTGCAGATGGCGGGTGTCGAAGGCATTGACGCTGTCGTTTTGGACAGTGATGATAAAAAAGTAACACCGCTTGATACGGATGTGGCTGAGGGAGAATCCAAGGAATGATTTCCGGTAAGAAACTGATCGCCAGCGTGCTGGCCCTTTCCTTGTTGTCTGGCTGCGGCATTTTGGGTGGCGGCGATGGCGAAGACAAGAAGAACACACCGACGCTCGGCAAGCGTACTCCGATTTTGAGCGGGGAAAGCGGTGCGGAAGTTGATCCGGCCCTTGCCTCGATTGCTGTGATTCTGCCCGCACCGGTTGCCAATAGCGAATGGGCGCAATCTGGCGGCAACGCGAGCAAATCAATCGGCAACGTTGCCCTTGAAGGCAATCTTGCAAGAGTCTGGACTGCAAATATCAGCGGTACCAACAAGCGTGAACGGCTGGCAGCAGCTCCTGTGGTATCCGGTGGACGGCTCTTTGTCACAGACACGCAAGCAATGGTCCATGCCTTTGACGCAGCGACCGGCGCAAAAATCTGGTCGACCCAGATCGAAGTCGAGGGCGATGGCGAATCGTCGCGTTTTGGCGGCGGAGCCAGCGTGTTTGATAAAATCGTCTATGCGACCAATGGCGTCGGCGATGTCGTCGCGCTCAACGTGGCGGACGGTAGCCAGATCTGGAAAGTTCGTCCGGCGGGTCCCCTGCGCGGCTCGCCAACGATTTCCAACGGCAATGTCTATGTGATGACGCAGGACAATCAAATCTACGCGCTCAACATGCTCGATGGATCGGTGCAGTGGAACGAAGCGGGCACAGTTGGTCTGGCGGGTATTTTCGGCGTAGCCGCTCCTGCGGCCGGGCAAGGCACGATTGTGGCCGGCTATTCCTCGGGCGAATTGACAGCCTATCGCTATGAAAATGGCCGCAATTTGTGGAATGATGCGCTTGCACGAACGAGCATTTCGACCTCGGTGGCGACGCTTTCCGATATCGATGCGGACCCGGTGATCGATCGCGGCCGCGTCTTCGCGCTGGGCCAAGGCGGCCGTATGGCAGCCTATGAACTGGTTACCGGCCAGCGGATCTGGGAATTGAATATTGCCGGGATCACGACGCCGGTTGTGGCGGGCGAATGGGTGTTCGTGCTGACCGATGATGCGAAGCTGCTGTGTATCGCCCGGCCGAATGGCAAGGTTCGCTGGATCAGCCAGCTTGCTTCCTTCAAGAATGAAGAGAAGAAGAAGAATCCGATCAACTGGACGGGGCCGATATTGGCTGGCAATCGTCTGATTGTGGCCAGCACCGAAGGCGATGTCGTTTCGATTTCTCCCGGTGAGGGATCGAGCCAGACGCTGTTCGAACTGGACGATGGCGTTTCGCTGCCGCCGATAGTTGCAGGCGGCATGTTATATATTCTCGACGACAGTGGCCGGATTTCCGCGTTCCGCTGAGACTCAGAAGCAAAGGACAGGGACCGGCTTTATGCTGCCCAATATCGCAATCATCGGTCGACCGAATGTCGGCAAATCAACGCTGTTCAACCGTCTGGTTGGCAAGAAGCTGGCGCTCGTCGACGACACGCCCGGGGTCACGCGTGACCGGCGCGAAGGGGCGGCCAATCTGCTTGGGCTCGAGTTCAACGTCGTCGACACCGCGGGCTATGAAAACGAGGATGCCAAGAGTCTGCCGGGACGGATGCGCAAGCAGACCGAACTGGCTGTCAGCGGCGCGGAACTGGCGATATTCGTGATCGATGGCCGTGCTGGCCTCACTCCGCTTGATGAAGAAATTGCCCGTTGGCTGAGAAGCTCGAAAACGCCGGTTGTCCTGCTGGTCAACAAGGCCGAGGGCAAAGCGGCGGAATCCGGAATATTGGAAAGCTATGCGCTTGGTTTTGGTGATCCCATTCCATTCAGCGCGGAACATGGCGACGGCATGGCTGACCTGTTTCAGGCGATCCAGCCTTATGTCGAGAATTTCAAGGCTGCCGCATCCGAAGACCCTACCGACGAATCCGCGCCGCTCAAGTTGGCTATCGTTGGCCGCCCCAATGCGGGCAAGTCGACCCTGATCAACAAGATGCTGGATGAAGACCGGCTGATTACCGGTCCGGAAGCGGGTATCACGCGCGACAGTATCACGGTGGACTGGGTCTGGCATGATGATGCGCTGACCGAGGACGAGAAGCTCGACGGTATAGAGCCTGATCGCCAGGTTCGTCTGATCGACACTGCCGGGATGCGCAAGCGGGCCAAGGTCAATGACAAGCTGGAAAAGCTGGCCGTTGCCGACGCCCGGCACGCGGTCGATTTTGCCGAAGTGGTGGTGCTGTTGCTCGATGCGACCAAGGGTCTTGAGGCGCAGGATCTGCGCATCGCCGACCATGTCATTCAGGAAGGCCGTTGCCTGGTCATCGCGATCAACAAATGGGATGTTGCAGAAGGCCCAAGCAAATTGTTCAACGGCATCCGTGCGGCGCTGAATGACGGACTGGCGCAGGTGCGTGACGTACCTCTGATCGCCGTGTCGGCTTTTACCGGCAAGGGCATTGATCAGATGATGAAAGCCGCGTTCGAGGTTCGCCGGATATGGTCGCAGCGGGTTTCTACCGGCAAGCTCAACCGCTGGTTCGAAGATGCGATTACCGAAAATCCTCCCCCAGCGCCAGGCGGCAAGCGGATCAAGTTGCGCTATATCACGCAGGCCAAGACGCGACCGCCCTCTTTCGTCATTTTCGGGACTCGAGTCGATGATCTGCCGGAAAGCTATCGCCGCTATCTGATCAACGGTATCCGCCGGGAACTTGGCTTTGGCGGTGTGCCGGTGCGTCTTATCATCCGGGCTCCCAAAAACCCTTATCACGAAAAAGAGTGATGTTTCCGTCGCTTGGTGACGCCTGCCGCGGATAGCGGCTATTGATGTCACGCATGGTAACTAAGTTTTTACGGATTTTACCCTAGGCTCTGCAAGAATAGCGGATTTTCGTTATTATTTTCCGGGAGCGTTCGATGGCGACATTGGATAGCGAATTGATTGATTGGACGGTTTGGGCCGAAACGCGATCCGCGCTTGGCCCGAATTATGTGCGCATACTCGGCTATTTCCGCGAAGATGGCACCCGATCGGTTAAGGAAATTGAAGAAGCCATGCGCGCGAGCGATCCGGCAGCGATGGTTCTCGCCGCGCACAGGCTCAAGGGAGAGGCGCTGCAACTCGGCGCTTTGCAGCTAAGCCTTACTGCTGAAACGATCGAAATGACCGCCCGCGCCTGCCTCGAACATCACGAGACACCGGAGGAAATACTCGAAATGGTGGTGGCTCTGCGGCCGATGTTCCGGGAAACTCTGGCAATATTGGAGCAGGACGCCAGCCCCTTGGTCCAGCAACGTCAGCCCTTAGGCTTTGGTCGCCGGTTCGGCTGATTCCGCTGTTACCGGCCTATTCGACCGATTTTGACTGCAACTGGATGTAATTCTCGATCCCCATCCGTTCGATCATGTCAAATTGCTGTTCGAGGGAATCGACATGATCTTCTTCGCTTTCCAGGATTTCGGCGAACAGATCGCGGCTGACATAGTCGCGCACGCTCTCGCAATGTTCGATGGCATCCTTGAGCATCGGTAGCGCCTCATATTCCAGTTCCAGATCGGCCTTGAGGATTTCCTCGACCGTTTCGCCGATTTTCAACCGGCCCAGCAACTGGAAATTGGGTAATCCGTCGAGGAAAAAAATCCGCTCGGCCAATTTGTCGGCGTGCTTCATCTCATCAATCGATTCGTGCCGTTCGAATTCGGCCAATTTGGTCACGCCCCAATTGTCGAGCATGCGATAGTGCAGCCAATATTGGTTGATTGCGGTGAGTTCGTTTTTCAGAGCTTCATTGAGAAACTCGATGACTTTTGTATCGCCCTTCATGGCAGCGTCCTTCCCGACGTTCAGTAAATCTGTTGGGAAAGTCTATACAGCAACGTCGCGTGAAGCGAAAGGGCGTCGTTTATAGAAAACGCAATTATTTCAATGATTTGCTAACGAGAATGCTAAGCGGTCGCAAGTTGGGATTTGATTATCGTCTGGGCAAAAGCAAGGCATTGTCCGCATTTCGGCTTGCGGCCGAGCTGGGCATAGACCTGAGACGGGCGATCCGCACCGCTGCGCACGGCGGCTCTCAGGTCTTTTTCCTTAATCGCATTGCAAACGCAAACAACCATTTCGGTTCCTCTCTGCGACTCGTATATCGCTAATGAGAATAGATCGCAATAGCAAAATAACAATATACAGACTGTCCCCATCTTTAAAATATTAGTTACACCGGCTCATGGTTTGAGCACGAGGTTGGTGATGCGTAGAATATTTGGTTCCCTTGTCCCAGTGGCGCTGATCCTGGCGTCGATGCCGGCCACTGCTGCGAATGTGCCTGAAGCCACGCAGCCAATGGTTGAAAGTGAAGAGACGGGAAAGGCGACTGCTCCGAAACTTTCGCCGATCGTGGAATTTTGGCAGTTTGTGCAATCGGAAATAGCGGAGGAACTGCAAGAGTTTCGAGAGCCTGTTGAAACCGAATTTCGCGCTGGATTGGTTCCGACGGGTGAAGCGGAAGCAGACTGGAAAACCAAGGGTGTGGACCTGCGCGGACATATCGAGTCCTTGCCTGGGGGCATCGCCAATAACGCTCTGTTGACCCTTGGAGAGGTGCCCTCGCTAGAGTTTTACGGCAAAATCCCTGCCGATATTCTTGCCGGTTGGGAGTTGATTCTAGCGGGACCGAAAGCTGTGAGCCCGTCCGAAGCTAAGGGCGGCATTTTTGTTGCCATCAGTCCGAACCATGTTGTTTTCCAGGCGGATGATGAAATACAGACGGGCAATGCCCGTTGCATGAAATCTGCTGTTGAAAGGGCATCGGATTATGTGACCGTATATCGATATTCCGCTACCCCGTTTGATCCGGACAGCGATGCCTCTCTGGAAGCAGAGGCGGAGGCGATCGTCATGTACAATATGGTTGGCGGTCTCAGCTCGCCGGTACTCTGTTCGATAATCCAGCGCGAGAAGGACGGCCATTTGCTGAGCTTGATATATACGCCCGACGGACGACCGCTAGGGCAGATGAACGATGAGAAGGATCAATTGCAGATTGTCTCGCGGTTCGATCTGTACGAGCAGTTAAACGCCAATTACATCAGCGTGCTCACCGATGATGAACCATCGAGTCCGGCAGAAGCGGCCAGCGATTCCTCATGACAGGCGCATCGGTTGCGGCTGACCCTTTGCCAGGCTTCTCCACAGCCACTCGAGCGGCCCATAGCGAAAGCGCGTCAGCCATGGTTTGGCCCAGAACAGCATAAGGGCCCACGCGCCGAGTACGAACAGTTGCAATTCGAACCGGCCAAACCGTTCGAAATATCCCAGACCCCAGCCATAGAAGATGAATGTCATGACGATGCTGGTGCCCAGATAATTGGAAAAGGCGGCACGGCCTGCCGCCGCGACGCGCTGCAACATCGGACTGTTTTGGAAGCGCTGGATGATCAGGATCAGCAGCGCGACATAGCCGATGATCATCAGCAGGCGAGGCAAGGTTGACCATGCCTGCGTGATGTTCATCATCCAGATCGTGTTGAAATCCTGTAGGTAGGCGATCCCGGCGAGGATGGTGAAACAAGGAATGGCAATCGCCATCATCTGCCATCCGATTTTCCAGTAGGTTTCGCGGTCTGCCTGTCCGAGAATGAAGCCGTTTTTGTATAGCCCCATACCGATCATCATCAGCGGAATCGTCTCGATTGGGCCAAGCATGAGATTCTGCAATGGCGTAGTCCATTGCTCGACTAGCTTGTAGTTCAGGATCTCTGAGAAGCCGCCCTGGAGCCGTGCTGTTTCCGCTGCGACATCGGCCGGCAATGTACCCATTTCTGCATATATTTTGGCAATCTCGTCCAGCACGTCTTGCGGCGGATTGGCTTGGCCTGCCTGCTGCAGGAGAAGCAGCATTGATGCGAGGCTTGTGATCAGCAAGATCGCGCCAATTGCATAAACGATGACACCCCATTTGATCAGCCGTTCTCCGCTCCAGTTGCGAAACAGAAACAATATGCAGCCGGAGCCTGCGTAGAGAAACAATATGTCGCCCATCCAGAGAAAGAAAAAATGGGAGAGACCGAACAAGGCAAGCCAGAACATCCGTGAGAAATGAACTTTTGCAGCCGATTGGCCGCTGGCGATGGCGCGTTCGATTACCAGCGCGGTGCTGGCACCGAACAGCAGCGAGAACAGCCCGCGCATCTTGCCGTCAAACAGGATGAAATTCGCAGCCCAGCTGCCGATATCGAGATCAGACACATGGCTCGAGACCAGCGGATTGACAAAGGCCATTTCCGGCTGGGCAAAAGCGGCAATATTGATCGCCAAAATGCCCATCACGGCGAAGCCGCGCAGCGCGTCCATTTCCAGATAGCGTTGTGACGCGCTCATTCTATTACTCCCACTGTATTAGTAAGGCACTACAGCCAAGAGGAAATGGCGTCCAGCGGTTTCTTGATCGTTGCGTGGACCGGAATTGTGGCGTTGGGGGCCGGTTTGCCGACGACCAATACCATCATCGGTTTTTCGTTGGCCGGACGATCGCAGACTTGGTTCAGGAACTTCATCGGATTGGGCGTGTGAGTGAGGGTAGCGAGCCCGGCGTCGTGAAGGGCGGTGATCAGCATGCCGGTGGCGATGCCGACGCTCTCGTTGACATAGTAATTCTGCTTCATCTCGCCGGGGTTCATGCCGCCCTTGCGCTGACCGAAAATGACGATCAGATAGGGCGCGGTTTCGAGAAACGGTTTGTCGGCATCGGTACCGAGCGGTGCCAGCGCCTCCAGCCATTCGTCGCTGCCCTTGTTATCGTAAAAGGCGCGCTCCTCTTCCTCGGCGGCTGCGCGCAGGGCTTTCTTCTTCTCCGCTGTTTCGATCACGGCGAAATGCCAGGGTTGGTGATTGGCGCCATTGGGGGCGGTGCCGGCGGCCAGGATCGCATTTTCGATCACCGCACGGGGAATTGCCTCATCGGTAAAATAGCGGCAGGTCCGGCGGGTTTTCAGCGCCCGATAAAAAGCCTCTGACCGGGCGATGCGCTCTGCATCGGAATAGTCGGGCAGTGTAGTATAGGGCAGGGTGTCGTGCGGTTTCAAATTCTGGTCTCCCGCGTCAAAGGTTGCAGCCTTGCAAAGCATTTTTACAGGCTGAGATGGCAGGGCAATCCGGATAGCGCAGCCAACCATCGCAGGAAAGCTTCTATCCTCTATTGACATAGATGTTAATAGTTGTCAGATATAGCCCATGAAAATTAGCCATGACTTCTCCGCGCCAAGTGATTCGGAAATGCCGTTTGTTCATCCCGATCGTCCGGCAGCCCGCTTTCGTCCCCTGAAAGCGCTTCATCATTTTCGCGAACTGATCAAGGACAAGGAAGACACCTCGCAGGTGTTTCATATCTTTGAATCCCTGCCGCGCCCCGGATTCCGCCAAGATGCCAAGGCGTTTGTCGAAAGCGACAAGGGCAAGGCGTTGCTGGAAAGCGAGCCGGAACTCGCGGCCTTGCTCGACGATCATGATCGTCTGCGGCAAATGCCGGCGGGCAGTCTGGCCCATGCCTATTGCGACTTCATGGAAAAGGAAGGCCTGAGCGCTGCAGGACTGATCGCCGAATATGATGAGTTCAGCCCGCGCAAATATGGCGATCTGGTCGAATGGTATGGTTTCCGTCAGCGCGACACCCATGATCTGCTCCACGTGCTGACCGGCTATGGCCGTGATGCGCTGGGCGAAGCCTGCGTGCTGGCCTTTACCTATGGTCAGAACCCGTCATTGGGTAATGTCTTTATCGCTTATGCGGCCGGTCTGAACATGAAGAAACAGGTCAAGAGCGACGCACCGATATTCAGCGCGATCCGCGAAGGCCAGAAAATGGGCAAGGCTTGTCCCAAGATCAATGAGGAATCGATCACCGATCTGCTCGCCCAGCCGCTGGACGAATTGCGCGAGCGCCTGCACATCAAGCCACCGCATTTCTATCATGAAGCGCATGCGAAATTCCGGGCCGGAAATGTCGACCCCTATGATATGCTGGTGCAGACGGCCTGAATAGATTTTCTCCCTGTACCGCAGCTATGGGGAGGTGGGCCGCGAAGCGGCTCGGAAGGGGCAAGGCGCGCCAGTAACCCTCCACCATCCTCCGGATGGTCCCCCTCCCCGAAGCTCCGCTTCAGGGAGGATTTAGCAGCGCAATTGCTTGCGGATCACCAGCTTCAGTCCCGACCAGATCTCGTCCACGGCACAGACCTTGATATCGACAAAGCCAATCGGCAGCGCGACTTCGCGGATCGTGTCTTCGGTGATGTCGGTTTCCACTTTCGAGACCTTTTTTGGCCAGCTCACCCAGACCTGTCCCGCGGGATCGATCATCTCGCGCAGGGTGGCGAGATGCCGTTTCATTTCTTCCCGATTCGTCACGAAAATATGGGCTGCGTGCAAGCCGGGGGTCGGGACTTTTTCTTCAGACAGAGTGACGCCGCTTTCGTCTATCTGGGTCTGAGCGCTGTCCGGCATATCCAGAAACCAGACGCGCATGCCGTCCTTGAGGGAAAGTTTTTTTGCCAGCGGGGTCCCGGAATATCCTGAGGTCATGATGCTCATCCTTTCGCGTTTTCATCAATAACGCGCGCCGGGATGATTGGTTACAAGGTCTGGGTGAGACAATCATCGCCTTCTGAAGGGCAAGAGTGAGGAACAGCGCGAGCCATCGCCCCTCCGTCATCTGCCTTCGCCAAGGCTTCGGCAGATGCCACCTCCCCATGCCTGCGGCACAGGGAGGATGATATTCCCGCACCATTTTCCTCCCTGTTGCGCAGCAATGGGGAGGTGTCAGCCTGAAAGGCTGACGGAGGGGCTTAGCGCAAGCTCTGAATATATCGCAATATGCGATCGGCGACATCTGCCGGATCATCCAGGACTTCCTGCGCTGATATCCTGATGGTTTCGACACCCTTTTGAGACAGGGCCCAGTCGCGCCGCTCGTCGCGCTCGGGGCGACATCCCATATCGTGGGTCATACCGTCGACTTCGATGCCCAGTTTTGCCGATGGACAGTAGAAATCCAGTATATAGCAGCCGATAGGGTGCTGACGACGGAATTTGATGCCGGTGGGCCTCTGCCGCAAGATTTGCCAAAGCATGACCTCGGGTTTGCTCATGGTCTTGCGCAATTGCCTCGCCTTCAGGATAGTTGCTCTGGTTGTTCGTGCCATAACCCCTCCGACCTGCTGCGCAGGCCACCTCCCCATTGCTTTGCAACAGGGAGGAAAGATGTATCACGAATGGCGCTATTTGGGGACGCTCAGGCCAGAACTGTCAAACTGAACTTTTCCTCCCTGTGCCCCAGGCACGGGGAGGGGGACCGCGCGGAGCGTGGTGGAGGGGCCTAGTCTTCCATCCAGTCGCGGAAGAAGCTTTCATGCGCTTCCCGCAGATCGCTCACCGCAACGGGCTTGCCGTTCAGCACCAGCTTGTCGCCCTTCACCTGACCGATTTTTTCAAACGGCACTTTCTCGCGATCCAGATCATCTTCGTTGCGATAGGTGATGACATAGCGGCCCTGCGCTTCGCTGAAGGCAAAGGCGCTGGTCATCTTGTCGATTTCGGCGCCGAGATTGCCGGCCAGGGCCATTTCGGCGAGGGTGACAGCAAGGCCGCCGTCGCTGATATCGTGAACGGCGGTGACCTTGCCTTCGGCAATCAGTTCGCGGATGATCTCGCCAGCCCAAAGTTCGTCCTTGAGGTCGACCTTGGGTGGCGGACCGACTTCAAGCCCGTGAATTTCGCGCAGCCAGACAGACTGGCCGAGCTCTTCATAGTGAAATCCGATGGTGGCGATATGGTCGCCTTCATTCTTGAACCCTATGGTCATCATCGTGTCGAGATCGTCGATCAGGCCGACTGCACCAATCGCCGGAGTCGGCAGGATCGCATGGCTGACGCCGTCGGCACCGGAGGTTTCATTGTAGAGGCTGACATTGCCCGAGACGATCGGCATGTCGAGCGCCTTGCAGGCTTCGCCCATGCCTTCGATACAGCCGACAAATTGCGCCATGATATGCGGCTTTTCGGGATTGCCGAAATTCATGCAGTCGGTGGTCGCCAGCGGCTTGGCACCGACGGCGCAAAGATTACGATAGGCTTCGGCAATCGCCTGCTTGCCGCCTTCATAGGGGTCGGCCTTGCAGTAGCGCGGGGTGCAATCGGTGGTGATCGCGAGGCCCTTGTTGGTACCATGGACGCGGACCACTGCGGCGTCGCCGCCGGAGCGTTGCGCGGTGTCCGCGCCGACTTGGCTGTCATATTGTTCCCAGATCCAGCGGCGCGAGGCAAGCGCGGGGCTGGCCATCATCTTCAAGAGATCCGCGCCGATATCCGTGCTCTCGGCTATGTCGCCCAGTGGCTGGACATTGATATGCGCGGCATATTCCTCGCGGGTCAGATGCGGGCGGTCATAAAGCGGCGCATCGTCGGCGAGCGGGCCGAGCGGAATATCGCAGACGGTTTCGCCCTTGTGGGTCAGAACCATGCGGCGGGTGTCGGTGACTTCGCCGATGACCGCGAAATCCAGTTCCCATTTGGTGAAGATCGCCTCGGCCATTTCTTCGCGGCCGGGTTTCAGCACCATCAGCATGCGTTCCTGCGACTCGCTGAGCATCATTTCATAAGCGGTCATTTCGGTTTCGCGGCAGGGCACCTTGTCCATGTCGAGAATGATACCGACTTCGCCATTGGTCGCCATTTCGACGCTGGAGCTGGTCAGTCCGGCGGCGCCCATATCCTGGATCGCCACAATCGCGTCGCTGGCCATCAGTTCGAGGCAGGCTTCGATCAGCAGTTTTTCGACAAAGGGATCGCCAACCTGCACGGTCGGGCGCTTTTCCTCGATATCGTCGCCGAAATCGGCACTCGCCATGGTCGCGCCATGAATGCCGTCGCGGCCGGTCTTGGAGCCGACATAGACGATCGGGTTGCCGACGCCGGAGGCGGCCGAATAGAAAATCTTGTCTGCGTCCGCCACGCCGACGGTCATTGCATTGACAATGATATTGCCGTCATAGGCCGGATCGAAATTGGTCTCGCCGCCAACGGTCGGCACGCCGACGCAATTGCCGTAGCCACCGATGCCCGCGACCACGCCCTTCACCAGATGCTTCATCTTCGGATGATCGGGCCGTCCGAAGCGCAGCGCGTTGAGATTGGCCACTGGCCGCGCGCCCATGGTGAAGACGTCGCGGAGGATGCCGCCGACGCCGGTTGCCGCGCCCTGATAGGGTTCGATGTAGCTCGGGTGGTTGTGACTCTCCATCTTGAAGATCGCCGCCTGACCGTCGCCAATGTCGATGACGCCGGCATTCTCGCCGGGACCGCAAATCACCTGCGGGCCGGTGGTCGGCAGTTTCTTCAGATGCAGGCGCGACGACTTGTAGGAACAATGTTCGGACCACATGACCGAGAAGATGCCGAGTTCTGTGATATTCGGCTCGCGGCCGAGCGCGTTCAATATGCGCTGATATTCCTCCGCGTTGAGGCCATGCTCGCGCACGGTTTCGGTGGAGATCCGGGGCTCTGCAATCATCGTGTCTGTGGTCATGAAGACCCTTTAACGGGGCGGGGCAATTTCGCCTAGAGGGAATTGATGTTTCGTGGCGCTGCTTTATGGTTCCGGCAAAAGGAGCAACCTATGTCCAAGACCATCGAGCTGATTTTCGATTTTGTCAGCCCCAATGCCTATCTGATCTGGCAGCCGCTCAAGGCGCTGGCCGAAAAACATGGCGCGACCATCGCAATCACGCCAGCCTTTCTTGGCGGCATGCACAAGCTGACCGGCAATGCGCCGCCATTCATTCGTGACGCGGAAGTGAAGGGCAAGAATGAATATGCGATGCTGGAACTGGGTCGCTTTGTCAAAAAACACGGCCTTTCCAAGTTCAAGATGAACCCCAAATTCCCGTTCAACACCATCGCGCTGCAACGGATGCTGGTCGCGCTCGAACCCGAAAAACGCGTGGAATTTATTGGACTGCTCCTGCCGCCAATCTGGGAAGACGGTTTGGACATCACCGATGCCGACGCGCTCGGCAAGATATTGCAGGATGGCGGCTTTGATGCGGCAGAGCTCCTGGCGCAGACTCAGGATCCGATGGTCAAGCAGACGTTGATCGACAATAGCGAAGCTGCGGTGGCACGCGGGGCCTTTGGTATCCCGACCATGTACGTCGATGGCGAGATGTATTTCGGCAAGGAACGCCTAGGCCAGATCGACGAGCAGCTTTCCGCTTGAAATCGCCCTGCACCGATATTTGCACCATAGATCGTTCGAGCCGGCTCTGTGTCGGCTGTGGGCGCAGCCTGTCGGAAATTGGCGAATGGGGATCTGCCTCGCCCAGTCGGCAGCGGGAGATATTGTCCTTGCTGCCGCAACGAATGAAGCAGCTGGCCGTGAAGGGAAAACCCTGACGGTCCGGTCGCGTCAGGCCTTCACGAATTTCAGCACCAGATAAGCGGTCAGCGCCGCGGTCACGCCGGTGGCAAAGGCACCCCAGGCGATGTCGTAAAGGCTGATTTTGGTCGACCAGACCTTGAGCACGGCCTGGCTGGTCAGGTCATAGGTCGCATAGGCGATCCCGCCAAACAGAGCGCCATTGAGCAGGGCGGTGCTCCACTGACCGCTGGCCAGCGCCGGCTTGATGCCGAACCAGACGATGCCGAACAGGTAGATTGCGTAGAATATCATCGCCGGTGCCTTGCGGAACTCGTCCGCCATGATTTCGCCGATCACCGGCCGGTACAAGGTCTGTGCCATATTGCTGAGCCAGAGAAAATCGAGAATGCCGAAGATGATGGCAGCGATGAAATAGGCGGCGATATATTGGGTCATATTGTGTTTCTGCTTTCTTGACGTTGCGCCTTGCCGTTCAGACCTGTTTCAGCATTCGTGTCTTGCCAACCAGAAATGCGGCAACGGACGCGACTGAAAAGGCGATCAGAGCGGTGATCATCATGCCCGTAGTCGCGGCTTCGGGTTCTGGTGCAAACCAGTTAACAGCCTGAAAAACGGCCAGCAATATGGCCAAAAGCACTAAGACAAATTTTGAGCTTGGTGCAATTGAACGCGTCCGAGACACAAAAAAGGCCAGCGCGCCAAAGGTGATCGCCAGTTCCAGCGGCATTTCGATCATCGGATGATTCCACAAAGCAAAGCCCATTTTCGGCGGCGAACCGGCCAATGTCAGGTCGGGCGCATGGACCAGCAGGTCGAGAAACCAGTGCGAGAGCACCACCCCGCCACCAATCAGCGCGCCGGTCCGGTTGCGGGTGAACAGCCAGATCAGCAGGGCAAAGGCCGCAGCCCAGATCGCGCTTCCGAGCAGGCTGTGGGTATAGGGCATGTCATAGAGGTCCAGCGGCACCATCTCGGTAATCCCCGGTGTAATGCGAAATTTCTCGATACCCGCCAGCGCGAGCCCGAAAAAGCCGAAATCCAGAAGCTGCCCTGCAACAAACAGCGTGCCGAGTCCCGGTGCCCTGGGATGGGTTGCCGCGACCATCGCGGGCGCAAAATGACCGATGAACATGTTTCTTCTCCCAGCTTTTCCTCTGAGAGCTACACCGGAAGTCGACGATAGTGAAGTCCAGCCCTTGACCGCGGCTCAAAGCGCCGTCATTGAATTTCGCCATGAGCGAAACCAAAGAAGATTTTTCTGCCCTGAATTTCGAGGACGCGCTGAAGCGTCTCGAAGATATTGTCCGCAAGCTTGAAAGCGGCGATGTGCCGCTCGACCAGTCGATTGCGCTCTACAGCGAAGGCGAGAAACTGCGTGGCCTGTGCCAGAAACGACTGGAAGATGCGCAGGCCAAGATCGAGAAAATCACACTCGATCGCGATGGCAAGCCGCAAGCTACTGCACCTTTTGACGCGGACTGAGCCGGTGGCGGCCAATAATAATTCTGATCTTTTGCGGGAAATGGGGCGGGTTGCCACTGCTGTCGATCAACAGTTCAATGCATTATTGCAAGTTCCGGACGATGCTCGCCGCAATTTATATGAGGCGATGCGCCATGCTGCGATTGGCGGCGGAAAACGGTTAAGGCCGGTGCTGGTGATGGCGACGGCCAGGCTCTTCAACGTCGACGAGTCCTGCGCTATCCGCGCAGCCACGGCGGTCGAGGCCCTGCATGTCTATTCGCTGATCCACGATGATCTGCCCTGCATGGATGATGATGACCTGCGCCGGGGCAAGCCGACCACCCATATCGTCTTTGGCGAAGCCACGGCCGTTCTCGCTGGCGATGCGCTGCATGCGCTGGCCTTTGGATTGCTGGCCGATGATCGTACCCATCATGATCCTTTCATCCGCGCCGAGATGACAGCATGTTTGGCCAAAGCTGCCGGACCCGCTGGCATGGCAGGTGGCCAGATGATGGATCTGGTTGCAGAGAAATCCACTTTCGACCTGCCGACCGTCACCAGATTGCAGCAATTGAAAACCGGGGCGCTGATCGGCGCCTGCGTTGAAATCGGTGCGATCCTCGGTCGGGTGACGGCTGAAGGGCGCACCAGCCTGCGCGGTTATGCGCATGATCTGGGTCTCGCGTTCCAGATTGCCGACGACATATTGGATGTCGAGGGCGACGAGGAAAAGGCTGGCAAGGCGCTCAACAAGGATGCAGCGGCCGGCAAGGAGACATTTTTGAGCCTGATGGGACTGGATCGGGCAAAAGAACAGTCCCAGATGCTGGTGGATCAGGCCAAATCGCACCTGAACGGCTATGGCGAAGAAGCGGATCTGCTTCGTGCGATCGCCGAATATACAATCACAAGAGACCGCTAGGCGGGAAGGACGGGATATGAGAATCGGCGTTTATCCGGGAACTTTTGATCCCATCACATTGGGGCATATGGACATCATCCGGCGCGGCATGCGTCTGGTCGACAAGCTGGTGATCGGGGTCACCACCAATCCATCGAAATCGCCGATGTTCACCGACGAAGAGCGGCTGGATATGGTGCGCCGGGAAACCGCCGAACTGGGCGATGGTGTCGAGGTTGTCGGATTCAACATGCTGCTGATGAAATTTGCAGAGAAGCAAGGCGCCGGCGTGATTGTTCGTGGCCTGCGGGCTGTCGCCGACTTTGAATATGAATATCAAATGGCGGGCATGAACCAGCAACTCAACGGCAATATCGAGACGGTGTTTCTGATGGCAGACGTCTCGCTGCAGCCTATCGCTTCGCGCCTGGTCAAGGAAATTGCCATGTTCGGCGGCGAGATCCACAAGTTCGTGACTCCGATGGTGGCTGATGAAATTACCGCACGGGTGCAACGGATTGGCCTGAAGGGCGATCAATAGCCCTCACCAGCAATTCATTGCAGTGAAAGGTATAATCGTTCAAAGGCTAGTTCCATATCCACCCTGCAATACTGAATTGAGTATGCCATGCTGCGCAAATATTTTCTGATCCTGTCGGCCCTGTTCCTGGTTTCGTTTCCTGCGCATGCGCAGGAAACCGAAGAGCAGGCACCGGCACCCTCCTCGGTCCCCGCCGAGGAGAATATCCTGCATCTTGATCTGTCCACCGGTGGCCGGGTGACGATACAGCTGTTCGCGACCCTTGCCCCCAATCATGTTGAGCGGATCAAGACTCTGGCGCGCCAGGGCTTTTACGATGGCGTTATTTTTCACCGGGTGATCGAGGGGTTCATGGCACAGACCGGCGATCCCACCGGAACCGGAACCGGCGGATCAAGCCTCCCCGATCTGAAAGCCGAATTTGGTCAGTTTCCGCATATGCGGGGAGTCGTTTCGATGGCGCGGGCTCAGGGCGAAGACAGTGCCAATAGCCAGTTTTTCATCGTCTTCTATCCCCGCTTTGCTCTCGATGGCAAATATACGGCTTTCGGCCGTGTTACCGCGGGAATGGAATATGTCGATGCGATCCAGCGCGGCGAACCGCCGTTGAATCCCAGCCGTATATTGCAGGCTTCAATAGCTGCGGACAATAAGCCGCCGGTCTTGCCGGGTGCGCAGGCGAGTGCTTTTGAGGCGCCGATTTCGGTGGATGACCTGAACGCGCCGATCAACCCCTAGTCCGTTCCGTGCGCGTTGATCTTTTCGACTTTGCGCTGCCGCAGGAGCTGATCGCGCTGCGTCCCGCGGTTCCGCGTGACAGCGCAAAAATGCTGAAGGTCGACGGCAACCGGATATCGGACCATATTGTCAGCGATCTGCCGCAACTGCTGGGTCCGAAGGATATATTGGTCTTCAACGATACCAAGGTGATACCCGCGCAGCTGCAAGGCACGCGGGGGGATGCCAAGATCGGTGCGACGCTGCACAAGCGGGTGGATCTTCGCCGCTGGCAGGCGTTCATTCGCAACGCCAAACGCCTGCGCGTCGGCGAGGTCGTCGATTTCGGCATGGACGTGTCGGCAGAAGCGGAAGCGAAGCTGGATGACGGCAGTTTCATATTGCGCTTTCTGGGCGAGGAGCCGGTTGAATTGCTGCTCGAGCGCGCTGGCACCATGCCTTTGCCGCCCTATATTGCCAGCAAGCGGGCAATCGACGAGCGCGATGCCGAAGATTATCAGACCATGTTCGCCCGGGAAAAGGGCGCCGTAGCGGCGCCGACGGCGGCGCTGCATTTCACCGACGGATTATTGGCCGCGCTGGCCGCAGCGGGTGTCGGCAGTGAAACACTGACCCTGCATGTCGGAGCGGGAACCTTCCTGCCGGTAAAGGTCGACGAAACCGACGACCACCGCATGCACAGTGAGTGGGGGCGGATTGACGCCGCAACCGCCGACCGCCTGAACGCCGCGCGCAAAGCGGGAGGCCGGGTGATCGCGGTTGGCACCACCAGCCTGCGTCTGCTCGAAAGCGCGACAGGCGATGATGGCATCATCCAGCCGTTCGAGGGCGATACCGACATTTTCATCACGCCAGGATACAAGTTCCGCGCGATCGATGGTCTGATGACCAATTTTCACCTGCCCAAATCCACCCTGTTCATGCTGGTCAGCGCGCTGATGGACATGGAGACGATGCAAGAGGTTTACGCGCATGCGGTCGCCGAGAAGTACCGGTTCTACAGCTATGGCGATTCCAGCCTGCTGCTGCCGCAGCGATAGACCTGGCTGGCCTTGTTGCTAGTGGATTCACGAGCCGAATCAGCGCATGATCGCGCAGAATATAAAAGTTTCGAAACGGAGAGATGACAATGGATAGCTACGAGCAAAATTACATCAACGGCCAATGGGTCGATTCGATCGGAGGCACGCCGCATCAGGTCATCAATCCTGCGACCGAAGAGCCGGGCACGAAAATCGTTCTGGGCACCAAGGCCGATGTCGATGCCGCCGTTGCCGCAGCGAAAGCGGCTTTCAAGACCTTTAGCCAGACTTCGCGGGAAGAGCGGCTGGCCCTGCTCGAGCGGATCATTGAAGAATATAAAAAGCGCATGCCGGATATCGCCGCCTCGCTGGCGGTCGAGATGGGGGCGCCGGTCAGCCTGGGTAATGCCGCGCAAGCGCCAGCCGGTCTCGGCGGGTTCATGGGCACGCTGGAAGCATTGAAGAATTTCGAATTTTCCGAAAAAGTCGGCGCCAACATGATCGTATATGAACCGATTGGTGTGGTTGGCATGATCACTCCGTGGAACTGGCCCTTGAACCAGATCACATTGAAAGTGGCTCCGGCTCTGGCGGGCGGCAATACGATGGTCTTGAAACCATCGGAAGAATGTCCGGGCAGCGCCGCTATACTCGCCGAGGTCATGGATGCGGCAGGCGTTCCCCCGGGCGTATTCAATCTGGTGCAGGGTGACGGCCCGACCGTAGGAGCGGCGATCTCTTCGCATCCCGATGTCGATATGGTTAGCTTCACCGGATCGACCCGTGCCGGCATCCTGGTCGCAAAAGCGGCAGCCGATACGGTCAAGCGCGTGCATCAGGAACTGGGTGGCAAGTCACCCAATCTGGTTTTGCCCGGCGCCAAGCTGGAAGAAGTCCTGCCGCCGACTATTGCCGGGGTGATGGTCAACAGCGGGCAAAGCTGCATCGCGCCCACTCGCGTATTGGTGCACAAGGATCAGAATAGCGACGCCATCGCGGTGGTAAAGAATATCGTCGAGAGTCAGGAAGTTGGCGACCCGACGGTCGAAGGTGGCCATATGGGGCCTGTTGTGAACAAGGCGCAATATGGCAAGATCCAGGACCTGATCCAGTCGGCAATTGACGAAGGTGCTACGCTGGAAACCGGTGGCACCGATCTGCCGTCCAATGTGAACCGCGGCTATTATATCAAGCCGACACTGTTCAGCGGCGTGACGCCCGATATGCGGATCGCCAAGGAAGAGATATTCGGACCGGTGGTGACGCTGATGAGTTATGACAATCTCGACGAGGCGATCGAGATTGCCAATGATACGGAATATGGTCTCTCTGCCGTCATTTCCGGCGATCCGGCGGCAGCCGCTGCCGTGGCTCCGCAATTGAAAGCGGGCATGGTTATCGTCAATAATTGGGGGCCGGCTCCCGGTCTGCCATTCGGCGGCTATAAACAGTCCGGCAACGGCCGCGAGGGCGGTGTCTATGGCCTGCGAGATTTCATGGAAGTGAAATCGATCAGCGGCCTGCCGAGCTAAGCGCGGATTTTTGCAGATATGAAAAAGGGCGGCTCAACCGAGCCGCCCTTTTTTGTTTCATTTTCGGCAAGGCTTAGCCTTCGGCAGGTGCCGCTGCCGGTGCAACCGGCGGATCGTTGTCAGCGACTTCGGTGAGCGAGCCGCCCATGGCTTCACATTCGCCAGCGTCGGTATTTTTCCAGGCATTGCCCTGATAATCGAGAACAGACGTGCCGGCACAGCTTGTGCCTTCGCCCGCCTTGCAATCATTCTCGCCAGCCAAAGCTATGCCGTAACATTTTTCTTTTTCCGCTGCTGCGACTTCGGTCACTTCGCTGCTTGTGGTCTCAGCGCCTTCGCTGGTCGCTTCGTTGGTGCCGCCCGAACAGGCCGACAGCGCTGCTGCTGCGATCAATGCGGTTGCTGCGGAACCAAGTTTCGTTGCTTTTGTCATAAATTACTCCCGATTTAGCTCTTTGAGAATCTGCGCCCATCCTGCACAGATGTTGAAATTTTCGAACAGGACGAACCATTGGTTACACCATCAACAGAAAAACACAAAATCGCGGCCGTAAAATCTGGTCTCGAAGCAGCAATTGGACATCAGCATGGCTGAGCGCTTTTCCTTTTCCATAGCCGCAACCGACGGCAAGGCCAGAACCGGCGTGATCAGCATGCAGCGGGGCGATATTCGTACGCCTGCCTTCATGCCAGTGGGCACGGCGGCTACGGTCAAGGCAATGAAGCCGGAGACGGTGCGCGCGACCGGTGCGGATATCATTCTCGGCAATACCTATCACCTGATGCTGCGCCCCGGCGCGGAACGGGTGGCGCGTCTCGGCGGATTGCACAAGTTCATGAACTGGGACCGGCCGATCCTGACCGACAGTGGCGGCTATCAGGTGATGAGCTTGTCAGAACTGACCAAGCTGAGCGAAAATGGGGTGGAGTTCCAGAGCCATCTGGATGGTTCGCGCCATATGCTGACCCCCGAACGGTCGATGGAAATCCAGCGGCTGCTGGGCAGCGATATTGTCATGGCGTTTGACGAATGTACGAAAAATGGCGCAACGCGCGACGAGGCGCTGGCCTCGATGGAGCGGTCGATGCGCTGGGCCAAGCGCTCGCGCGACGGGTTCGACAGTGGCGAGGAGCATGCAGCGAGAGCGGCTTTGTTCGGAATCCAGCAAGGTTCTCTGGACAAGGAAATGCGAGCTGCTTCGGCCGAGGCGCTGATTGACATCGGTTTTGACGGCTATGCCATCGGCGGTCTCGCCGTGGGCGAAGGGCAGGAGGCGATGTTCGATGTGCTCGACTATGCGCCGGGCCAATTGCCTGCCGACAAGCCGCGCTATCTGATGGGCGTCGGTAAGCCCGATGATCTGGTCGGAGCGGTCGAGCGCGGCGTCGACATGTTCGATTGCGTGCTGCCGAGCCGGTCCGGCCGCAACGGGCAGGCGTTTACCGCGCGGGGTGCGCTCAATATCCGTAACGCCAAATTTGCCGAGGATCTGGCACCGCTCGACGAGAATTGCGCATGTTCTGTCTGTGAAAATTATAGCCGCGCCTATCTGCACCACTTGATCCGGGCGAAGGAAATATTGGGCGCGATGCTGATGACCGAGCATAATATTGCTTATTATCAATCGCTGATGGCCGGCATGCGCGAGGCGATCGCCGCCGGGGCATTTGCAGATTTTGCCAAAAATTTCCGCAGCGCCTATTTGAACCCATGATCGCTGGATTGCCGGAAAAAACGACCCTGCAGGATGCGCTGCAACGCGCTCGTGAAAACGCGCCCTATCTTGGCATGGCGATGCAGGTGCTGCCCGAACTGACCGACTTGCTGGCGGCAGAAAATCTCGACGCCGCTCTGGAATATGTGGGCAGCGCGGGCGAAGGCGCTGCCAATGTCCGGCAAAAATTGCGGCGCGAAAAACGGGCGCTCGCCTTGACCCTGGCAATTGGCGATCTCGCCGGACAATTGTCGCTGACCGATGTCATCACGCGCCTGTCGGATTTTGCCGACCGGGCACTGGATGAGGCGCTCGCCGATATTTATGCGAGCCGCTATCCCGATGCGCCCCTGGAAGGCTTCTCGATCATCGGGCTCGGCAAGCATGGCAGCCGCGAACTCAACTATTCGTCGGATATCGATCCGATCTTCATTTATGAGCCGGACAAAATACCGGTGCGTGGCAAGGAAGAGCCGAGCGATGCGGCACGCCGGATCGGACAGCAACTGGTCGAGGCACTCAACAGCCGTGACGCCGACGGCTATGTGTTCCGGGTCGACATGCGATTGCGCCCTTCGCCGGAAGTGAGCCCGGTGGCGCTGCCGGTCGAAGCGGCGATCAGCTATTATGAATCGAGCGCGCTGGCGTGGGAGCAGGCGGCCTATATCCGCTCCCGGGCCGCTGCGGGTGATCCGCAATTGGGGCGCTATTTTCTCGAGACGATCAATCCGTTCATCTGGCGACGGTCGCTGGACTATGGCGCGATCAAGAATATCGGGTCGGTCACTGCGCAGATCCGCGACCATTATGCTGCGGGACAGAAATTCGGGCCGGGCTTCGACCTGAAACGCGGACGCGGCGGGATTCGCGAAACGGAATTCTACGCCCAGATGCACCAGCTGATCTTTGGTGGCCGGCAACCGGATCTGCGCGCACCCGCGACACGCGATGCACTGGCTGCGCTGGTCAAAGCCGGACGGATCGATGGCGACAAGGCGCGTGTCCTCAGCGAGTCCTACGAACTCTACCGGGTCATTGAGCACCGGCTGCAGATGGTCAACGACCAGCAAACCCACAGCCTTCCCGATACCACAGCAGACCTCGACCGGGTGGCGCGGCTGCACGGGCTGGAAAGCGGCCAGAGATTGCTCGACCTGCTGGCTCCCCATGTCGACGCGGTCGGCAATATTTACGATGATCTGATCGAGCCGGAAGATGACAGGCGTCTGCCGACTGATGAAGAGAAGCTGGCAGCGGTGATCGCCGGGAAAAATCTGATCGAAGGCGACAGTTTTCTGCAGGCGATCAAGCGCTGGCGGAGCGGAAAGGTGACGGCGCTGCGGTCTGCTGCGGCCCAGGAGTCCTTCGAGGCGATCCTCCCGGATCTGGTCGACGCGATTGCAACGGCGCCAAATTCCACAAAGGCGCTGGCGCGGCTGGACAGTCTGATCGACAAGTTGCCGACCGCGATCAATTTTTTCCGGATATTGGAAGCGCGGCCCGCTCTGCTCGACTTGCTCGGCAAGATTCTCAGCCATGCACCCGTGCTGGCCGATGCACTGGCGCAGCGGGCGGAATTATTCGATGGCCTGATCGATGCGACAGCGCTTGATCTGCCTCCGTCCGTTGAAGAACTGGCAGAACAATTTGCGCGTATCGAACCGGGCGATGATTATCAGATATTGCTCGACCGGGTCCGGGCCCGGGTCGGCGAGAAACGCTTTGCGCTCGGGGTCCAGCTGATCGAAGGTCACCATGATGCGCTGGATATTTCGGCGGGCTATGCCCGGGTTGCCGAAGCAGCGATCCAGGTGCTGACCGATGCGACGACCAAAGAGTTTGAGGAGACGCATGGAAAGATTCCCGGCGGCGCACTGCTGATATTGGCGCTGGGCCGGCTGGGCGGAGAGGCCCTGACCCATGCCTCGGATCTTGACTTGATCTTCCTGTTTAGCGGCGATCATAGCGCCGAGTCCGATGGGGCAAGATCCTTGGGTGCGACCCGATATTATAACCGTCTGACAGCGCGGATTGTGACGGCGCTTTCGGTGCCGACCGCTGCCGGGCCACTTTATGAAGTGGATACCAGATTGCGGCCATCCGGCACGCAGGGGCCGCTGGCGGTGACCCTCGAGAGTTTCTACAAATATCAGCGCGAGAGCGCCTGGACCTGGGAACATATGGCTCTTACACGGGCGCGACCCGTCTATGGCAACAAGGCAGGCTGCGCGGAACTGGAGCAGGAGATCCGCGAAATCTTGGGCAAGGATCGTGAGCCGGAAGAGCTGCGCAAGGCGGTTCGGAAGATGCGTCTGGATATTGTCGAGCACAAACCGCCCAAGGGGCCGCTCGATACCAAGTTGATGGAAGGCGGGCTGGTCGACTGGGAGTTTATCGTCCATTTTCTGCAGCTGAAAACAGGAGAAGCGCTGTATCCGCAGCTCGGCCATGCGGTGCGCGCGCTGGTTGCCGCCGGTCATCTCGGCGAAGATATGGTGACCGCGCACGAACTGATGACGCGTCTGCTGGTAGCCTTGCGGCTAATGTCCCCGGATTGCGACTATCCGCCGGAAACCAGCCGGGCGTTGATCGCCAAGGCGGCAGGGCAGGAGAGCTGGGATGCCCTGCTGGACGGCTATGATCGGGCGCGGCAATGCGTTATTGAAGAGTGGAACCGGCTCTTGCGGCCGGATCCCGATGAAATTTTAGGAGATATAATATGATCGATGTGGGCGACAAAATTCCGGACATGGACCTGGTCGCACCGGATGGCAGCCCGGTAAAGATTTCCGATTATGCCGGCAAGAAGCTGGTGCTGTTTTTCTATCCTAAAGCCAGCACACCCGGCTGTACAACGGAGTCGAAGGATTTTTCAGCGCTCTTGCCGGAATTCGAGAAAGCCGGCGCAGCGGTGCTCGGCATGTCTGCCGATACTCCGAAAAGACAGCAGAATTTCATCAACAAACAGGAGCTGACCGTCGATATCGCCTCCGATGAAAGCACGGCGTTTCTCGAGAAAATCGGCGTCTGGGCAGAAAAGAAAATGTACGGCAAGACCTATATGGGGATCATCCGCTCGACATTTCTGGTTGGGCCGGACGGGACGGTGCTGAAAGCCTGGCCGAAAGTGAAGGTCAAGGGGCATGCGGAAGAAGTACTTGCCGCGGTACAGGCGGCATAGACCAGTCCAAATGACCGAACAATCCACTGTCGGGGCGGAAGTTTTGCGCGTCCTGCAAACCGCCGATCCGGTCGCCAAGGTGATGGCTGCGCGTCTTGCTGCGCGTCAATGGCGGCTGGGACGACTGAAACATGACTTTGGCGAAACCATGCCGGATATACCTGCGCGACCCGACAATCCGGTCCTGATGCGCCCGCGGGACATGCCGCGCCGTGGCAAGGGCAGTTCGGTACCCCGGAGGATCGCCCTGATCCACGCGCTGGCTCATATCGAATTTGTCGCTATCGACCTTGCCTTCGACATGATCGGTCGTTTCGGATCGCAATTTCCGCGCGAATTTACCGATGACTGGATGCGTGTCGGTGCGGAGGAAGCGATGCATTTTGCCTTGCTCGATCGCCGGTTGCGGGATCAGGGCAGCTTTTACGGCGCTCTCCCCGCTCATGACGGTCTTTGGGACAGTGCAAGAAATACGGCTTATGATGTGTCGGCGCGCCTCGCCATCGTTCCGATGGTACTTGAAGCCCGGGGGCTGGATGTCACGTTGGAGACCGTTGAACGTTTCAAACGGCAGGGAGACCCTATCACGGCGAAAGTGTTGAACCGCATTTACAATGACGAAATTCGCCATGTTTTCTATGGAACAAAATGGTTCGAATTCGTCTGCAACCGAAGCGACAAGTTGCCTCATGACCACTGGAAGCGGCTCGTAAAAACCCACTTCAAAGGCGGGTTAAAGCCTCCATTCAACGACTCAGCGCGCCGAGCAGCCGGTCTGACCCAAGATTATTATTATGGTATTGAATAATTAACCAGAATGAATTTACACCCGTAAACGCACAACGGGGGCGAAGGTTCCGCCACAAAATTCAAGCCATGGATTTCATGGGTCGCAAATAAAGGTTCGATCATTATATGACCGAAAACATAGTAGTTTTGTTTAAGAAATCTGTGAGCAAGATCACAGCCATTGCTTTTCTCGGATCAGCAATGATTTTTTCCACCGCCGCATCAGCCGAAGCAGCCGCAGAATCCAGCATCCCTGTTGACGTTCTGAAAAGCCAGGCAGCAGAAAGCGCTCTCGGCGAGGCGGACCCGGCCTTCAAGATGATTTTCAAAAACTGGAGCGGCCAGGGCAAGATTGAAGCGGTGAAACTCACCATTCCTTCGAGAAAGCCGGTTAAAGATTTCACGCTGACCAGTTCTTATGGTTTTCGTTCCGATCCATTCAAGGGTCGCCGCGCCAATCACAAGGGCCTCGACATGGCCGGCCCGATCGGCACTCCCATTTATGCAACAGCGGACGGCATCATCGGTCGCGCGCAATGGGTGAACGGCTATGGCAAATATATCGAAATCAATCACGGTAACGGCATCCAGACCCGTTACGGCCACATGTCCCGTCTCAACGTCGAGGCGAATGCGCGCGTCAAGAGCGGTGACCTGATCGGCTTCATGGGTTCTACCGGTCGTTCGACGGGCAGCCATCTTCACTATGAAGTGCGCATTGCCGGCGAAGCGGTCAATCCAATCCCGTTCATGCAGTCCAATGATTTCCTGATTGCACAGAAGCTGAATTCCGGCGTTGCATTGGGCGGCCCAGCGGAATAAGACAGATTTTACACCTTTGGGAGAGGGTGCATCAAGGAGCGGTTCGAGCTTAAGGCTTGCCGCTCCTTTTGATTCTCCCTATCTAGAGATTATGAACCAAGCCCTCGCAACCGTCGCACAGGATATAATCCTGACCCCCAATGCCGCAAGGCGCGTGGCTGTCATTGCCGAAAAACAGGGCAAAGCCGCGATATTGCGGCTGGCGGTTGAAGGCGGAGGCTGTTCCGGCTTCCAATATCGTTTTGGCCTGGCGGACAGCATCGAAGCGGATGATATCGCGGTTGAAGAATCGGGTGTTACTCTGGTTGTCGACGAAATAAGCCTGGACCTGGTGCGCGGAAGCGCCGTGGATTTTGTCGAGTCGCTTGGCGGCAGTGCTTTTCAGGTGACCAATCCCAATGCGGCTTCGGGTTGCGGCTGCGGCTCCAGCTTCTCCGTCTAAGTGAAAATAGCCAGCTACAATATTAATGGCATCAAGGCGCGCTTGCCGCGCCTGCTGGAATGGCTTGAAGAAACCAAGCCGGATGTCGCCTGCCTGCAGGAAATCAAGACGCAGGACGAGGGCTTTCCCGCCGACAAGTTCGAGGAAATCGGCTATGGCGCGATCTGGCACGGCCAGAAGAGCTTCAATGGCGTTGCCATATTGGCGCGCGATCAGGTGCCGGAAGAGGTCAAGCGCGGGCTCGATGGAGAACCGGAAGACGAACACAGCCGCTATATCGAAGCCAATATCAGCACCAAAGACGGTTCGAAAGTCCGTGTCTCCAGCATCTATCTGCCGAACGGCAATCCCCATCCCGGACCCAAATTCGAATTCAAACTGCGCTGGATGAAACGGTTGCGCGAGCGCGCTGCTGAAATCTGGGCCGAAGAAGTGCCGGCCGTGCTGGCGGGCGACTATAATGTCATCCCGCGCGACAATGATGTCTATTCGGTCAAGGCGATGCAGAATGACGCGCTGATGCAGCCGGAAAGCCGCCAAGGGTATCGGCGCATGTTGAATGACGGCTGGACCGATGCGCTGGGCGTGACCTATCCTGCGGGCAATGTCTGGACTTACTGGGATTATCGCAGCGGCGGCTGGCAGCGGGATCAGGGTTTTCGCATAGATCATCTGCTGCTTAGTCCGCTAGCCGCAGACAGACTCCAAAATTGCGGTGTCGACAAGGAGCATCGCGGCCGGGAAAAGGCCAGCGATCACACGCCGGCCTGGGTGGATTTGGACATCTGAGCCGCCTGTCGGCGACTGATTGCGGTTTCGCTTAGGCGATCGGCTTCTCGTAAATCAGATATTCGCGGTTGATGGTCGCCTCGATCGCTTCGGCAATCGCCACCATTCCCTGATTATCTTCCAGTATCCAGCCGATTTCCGCGCGTTTGGTACCAAAATTGAGCTTGGCATCGCGGCGGATATATTCGATCAGCATGAACACCATCTGGCTAGCCAGCCGGCTGTTTTGCAGCTCCTTCTTGACCCCCATCAGCGGCACCCGCATCGAATTTGATTTCGGGAATTTCAGCCACCATAACAGTTTCGCCCAGCCGAAGGGCCACAGCGAACCGTTCATTGTCTTGAGCACCTCGTTCATGTCGGGCAGCGTCATCATGAAGGCTACCGGCTCGCCTTCCAGTTCGGCAATCCGGATCAGATCTTCATGTACAATGGGTTTCAGGCTTTTGCCGGCATGTTCAATCTCGTGATCGGTCATCGGGACAAATCCCCAATTGCTCGACCAGGCGTCGTTCAGCAGATTCATGATGATCGCGGCATCGCGGTCGAAATATTTCTTGTCGACTTTACGAATCTTGAGCCTTTTGTTGCGCTCGCCCGATGCCACGATCCGTTTGACCAAATCGGGGAAGCCATCTTCGACCGGAAGGTGATATGTCACCAGCCGCTTGGCGACAGTATATCCAAGACTCTCTATCCAGCCCTGATAATCCGCATTGTGATGGCCCATCATGATCATCGGACTATGGTCGTGTCCCTCGGTCAGGAGGCCGGGTTCTTCCCAGACCGACATGCTGATCGGGGCAAGCACGCGGGTCATGCCCTGTTCCTTGAGCCATGCCTCGGCTGCACGAATCAGCGCGTGCATCGCCGCTTCGTCGCTTGCTTCCATCAGGCCCCAATTGCCCGTTCCGGGACCCATGCCCTGTTCCGGGGGCTGTTCCAGCGCCAGTTCATCGATATGCGCGCTGATCCGTCCGACCACTCGGCCTCGCCGCAACGCGAGAAAAAACTGCACCCGTGCATGTTCGAAAAACGGGTTCTTCCCGGGCGTGATCAGCTTGGCGACTTCCGACCTCAGGGGCGGAACCCAATGCGGATCATGGGCGTTGAGCTCATAGGCAATTTCAATGAATTGCTTGGTCTGGGCCTTGGTAGTCACAGGCTGAATTACTATATCCTGACCGGCCACCATATTTTATCCTTCTACATTTGTGGCTGGCTGTGGCGTTAATCGCGGCGCAATGTCAAGGGCAGCCGCGCGATTGCGGTCTTGCCGTTGCCATGATGTCGCCACGATATGTTGCTCTAGGCCGTCTAACGATTATGCAGGTGTTTATGAGTTCGACAACCATCTCCCCCAAAAATGCGCCCAAGGCCGCCGCAGAGCTGCGCCTGAGCTCGGCGGCTGTGCCCGTTGCCGAGGATGCTGGCCTGATCCGGACCGCAGCCAAGGTCACGCGTGACCTCAATACGCCAAAGCCCTCGATTTATTGGGCTGACTTTCTGGCATCGGTTGCCGTTGGCTACGGATCGCTTGCCGGTGCGATCGTCGTTCAATCCACAGGGTTCGCCATTTTTTTCGCCCTGATCGCTGTTCTGGCTCTCTATCGGGCCGGCAGCTTCATTCATGAATTGACTCATGTGCGCCGCAACGCACTGCCGGGCTTTCATTTCGCCTGGAATGCCTTGTTCGGAGTTCCGATGCTGATTCCGTCCTTCATGTACGAGGGGATCCACAGCATTCATCACCGGACCAAGAAATATGGGACGGTGGAAGACCCGGAATATTTGCCGCTGGCGCTGATGAAGCCCTGGTCGGTTCCGTTATTCGTGATCGTCGCGGCGCTGGCGCCGGTAGCGCTGCTGTTCCGCTATGCTGTTCTATCGCCGCTTTCCGCGATCATTCCGCCACTGCGCAAAATAGTGGTGGAGCGCTATTCCGGTTTGATCATCAACCCGGATTTTCGGCGCAAGCCGCCGGAGGGCGATCTCAAACGCCGCTGGCTGGCCTGCGAAATCGGCGCCAGCATCTGGGCTATTGCTCTGTTGACGATGGTAGCGACGGACATAATTCCGATGCGCGCATTTCTGATATTCCTTGGTGTGATGTCGGGGAGCGTGGTGCTCAACCAGATTCGGACATTGGTCGCGCATCTTTGGGAAAATGACGGCCATGAGATGAGCGTGACGGCGCAATATCTCGATAGTGTCAACGTGCCACCGCCAGCAACTCTGCCAGCCTTATGGGCGCCGGTCGGGCTACGTTATCACGCTCTGCATCATCTATTGCCCGGTGTGCCTTATCATAGTCTGGGAGAGGCGCATCGACGTCTGGCGGCCGAATTGCCGAGCGATTCCAAATTCTATCGGGCGAATCATGACAGTCTCTGGACTCTGATCACTGGACTGGTACGCGGCAGCGCTGGCAGAAACTGAAGCGGCTATTCCTCGGTCCGGATCAGCACGGTTTCGCCGATCAGGAAGAACAGCATGAATGGTGCCCAGGCCGCCAATAAAGTCGGATAAGCGCCAATATTGCCCATAGCGAGAGCGAAATTATCGGCGACGAAATAGGCGAAGCCCAGCGCCATGCCGATTACGGCCCGGATGAACAATTGTCCCGACCGCGCCAGACCGAAGGCGGCAACAGCACCCAGCAAAGGCATCAATGTAGCCGACATCGGGCCTGAAATCTTGTGCCACCAACCGGCCTTGAGGCTCATTGTCGGACGACCTGCGCGCTCAAGCTCACCAATAGCAGTGTGCAGAGCTGTAATCGACAGGCTGTCCGCACTGACATTGGTCAAGGTGAACTGATCTGGCCGGATCGAATCGCCGATCAACATTTCGGGTTTCTTTTCCTCGGTGCCGGTACTGACGTCAAACTGGGTGACATCGGTGAGCAACCAGCCGGAAGGCGTGAACCGGCCCTCGTCGCCCTGCAGCAGACTTTTCAGTCCGTTTGCGGTGCGGTTGTAAATCGTGATGTCACGCAGCACGACCTTTTCGCCATGACCCGTCACTGTTCGTGCATTGATCAGATTATTGCCATCCTTGACCCAGACGTTGGTGCGTATGTTGCTCTCCGCCGGGATCGGACCGAAGTCGACTTTCTCCCACTGGGACAGACGGGCTGTTGACGGCGCGACAAGTGTTTCGTTGAACACGAAGGAAAACAGTGCAACGCCCATGCTGGTAACAATCAGCGGTGCCAGAATCTGGTGCGCGGACAGGCCTCCCGCTTTCATCGAAATGACTTCGCTATTCTGGTTCAGGGTAGCCAGTGTGATGATGGTTCCGAGCAATACCGAAAAGGGCAGGAAGCGGGCTATGAGTTGCGGAGCCCGCAACGAGACATAGGTCCAGAGTTCGGCTTCGCCGTTGCCCTGATAGGCGAGAATCTTGCCGCTCTCGCCGAGCAGATCGAGCGCCTGCAGGACCAGTACCAACAGCGCCAGTACCGCCAGGGTGCGGACAATGAACATTTTGGCCATATAGATGGCGAGTGTCCGGGAAGGGAAAAAGTCCATGTCCGGCTATTCCTTCATCAACGCGCGTTTGCGATTGAAATTGAGCAAGCCCTTGAATACGCCGCCGAATTTTGAGAATGCTTTTTCCAATGCGCCGATTGGCTGGCCACCGGGCACGTGGGCCGCGACATGATACATCCACATGATCAGCGCGGCGAACAGGCAGAAAGGCAGCCACAGGGCTATGATCGGATCAACGAGACCCAGTGATCCGATATCTTCGCCATATTCGTTGACCTTGTGATAGGTCACGATCATCACGATAGACAGAAATACGCCAAGCGCGGAACTGGAGCGCTTTGGCGGAACCGCCAGCGCAATGGCCAGTAGCGGCATCAGCAGCATCATCACCACCTCGACCATGCGAAAGTGGAAATTGGAGCGGCTTTCGTTGCGTTCGGTTTCCGGACGCTCCTTGTCCAGGCCGACTCGCACGAGTTCCGGTATCGTATATTCCAGATCCTTGCCGCCCCGCGAGCGGAAGGATTCGATAGTGGGCAAATCGATCGGCAAATCATGATTGCTGAAACTCAGGATCCTCGGCTTTTCATAATTGGGTGCGTCGTGCACCAGCACGCCGTCGGTCAGGCGCAGGATGATCGTGTCGGGATCATCGGTTGCGAGAAATTGGCCGTTTTCCGCAGTGACCGAGACGGTCTGGCCCTTTTTATTCTCTGCGCGGACAAAAATCCCGCTCAATTTGGTGCCATTGTCACGGCTTTCCTCGATCCGCAGGGTCATCCGGCTGCCCAGATTGGTAAATTCGCCAACCTTGATCGAGGCACCAAGCGCACCCGAACGCAGTTCGAAGCGCAGTTCTTCATAATAATAGCGGGACAGCGGCTGAATGAACCCGACCAAAGCAAGATTGACCAGCATCAGCGCCACCGCGAACATATAGGGCACCCGGAGCAGACGCCCGTAACCTTGGCCAACGGCTCGGAAAACATCGAGTTCGGAGCTAAGCGCAAGCTGCCGGAAGGCCAGCAAAATGCCGAGCAGCAATCCGATCGGTATGCCAAGAGAAAGATATTCGGGAATCAGGTTGGCCAGCATCCGCCAAACGACGCTGACGGGGCCGCCTTCTGCCGCGACAAAATCGAACAGACGCAGCATTTTTTCCAGCACCAGCAGCATGGCGGCAATCACCAGCGTGCTGAACAGAGGTACCGCTATCAATTTTGCCAGATAGCGATCAGTGGAAGTCAGCAGTTTCAACTTGTTGTCTCCCTCTCACCATGTTTTCGCCGCAAATCAAATCCATAACAATCGGTAGATCGGGGGCTGATTCTTGTCCGTGTCGGAGTAATGGCGCGGGTATAACGACTAGGAGTAACTTCGTCATGTTGAAATTTGCGGCATCTATCGCATTATCGACCACTATTTTGCTATCCTCTGCCCCGGCATTTGCTGGTGGCCAGGTAGTGCCCAATGATCTTCGCAAATGTCAGGCGGGCGTTGGCCCTGCCGTTCTTGTCAATGTCAGTGGCGTCAAGGAATCCAATGGCAAAATGCGGGTTCAGACCTATCGCGGAATCTCGTCGGAATGGTTGAAAACAGGGGCATGGCTGCACCGGGTAGAGGCTCCGGCCAAGTCCGGGAATATGCAATTCTGTCTGCCCGTCCCTTCGGCGGGTACTTACGCCATTGCGATCCGGCACGATATTAATGGCAATGGCAAGACCGATATATTTGGTGATGGCGGCGGCATGTCGAACAATCCGAGCATCAATCTCTTCAATCTCGGCAAGCCGAGCTACAAGAAAACCGCCTTCACCATCGGGAATGAAGTCAAATCGATCAATATCACAATGAAATACAGATGATGCATCCGGCACACGGGACAAACTAGGGCTAATTCATGGCAAATGTCGCACTTCTTTCCAATCCGAATTCAACCGGGAATCGGGCGATTTTGCCAGAAGTGCGGTCTTATTGCGTAAAGAATAGTGATGTTTTTCACTATGAAGTGGATCATGTCGATGAAATTGCCAAGGCATTGGAAACCATTGCCCGGGTGAAGCCGAAAGTGCTGGTCATCAACGGCGGTGACGGGACGGTACAGGCGGCACTGACCGAATTATATCAGGGCGGACATTTTGGTGACAACCCGCCCCCGGTCGCGGTGCTGCCCAATGGCAAGACGAATTTGATTGCTCTTGATCTCGGGTCCGAAGGCAATCCGCTAAAGGCGCTGGAACGCATTGTCGAACTGGCCAAACATGATTTGCACGAACATCTGGTCGACCGGGAACTGATCGCGCTTTCCGATGGTGGCAAGGACAGCAAGGTCGTGCTCGGCATGTTTCTGGGCGGTGCCGGCCTGTCGGAGTTCATTCTCTATTGCCGTCACAAGATCTATCCGCTGGGACTGCCCAATGCGGCCGCGCACGTGTTGACGGTTTTTGCTGCGCTCGCATCTGTGCTGTTCGGCATAAAGGGAAAATTTCTGCCCAACCGGTCACGACCAATCAAGATATCGCTGATCCGGGACGGCCAGTTTCAGGGCAATTTTGCGGTACTGATCGTTACCACGCTGGAGCGGTTGTTGTTGATGAAACGTTCGATGCGAAACCAGAATGCGATTGGCCGGATGCAGTTTCTGGCGATCGATCAGCGAGCCGGTGCCATTGTCCGCTTTCTGCTGTCGGTGATTTTTGGCCGGCTGGGCAAGAATGTCCAGAAGGGCATCCATCTGGAACGCGGCGACATGATCCGGATCGAGGGCGAGGGCAGCAACGTACTGATGGACGGCGAGCTATTCTCCGCCCAGCCGGGGCATCCGATTGTTCTGAAATCTACCAAGGCAGTGTCCTTCCTTCGGCTCGCTGCTTGAGCTAGGGCGTTTCGCGTGAGCGAACTCAAATCCCTAATTGCACAGGAACTGGCACATCCGGTTGATTCGCAGGTGGCTGCTTTCGCTGCGTCGATTGCCGCGCAATATGGTGACGCATCTCGCGCTGTGCTCTTTTATGGCTCTTGCCTGCGGACGACCGAACTAGACGGGCAGATGCTCGATTTCTACCTTATCGTTTCGGACTATGAGGCGGCTTACGGGAAAAGCTGGCTAGTGGGGGCGAACAAACGGCTGCCACCCAATGTATTTCCCGCAGAATATGGCGGCCTGATCGCCAAGGTGGCCGTGCTGAGCGAGAGCGATTTTTACAGACTGAACCGGATCAGCGCCAGCGCGGTCAGCCTTTGGGCGCGATTTGCGCAACCGTCCCGACTGGTCTGGCAGGCGGATGAAGCGGCGCGGATCCAAGCAGTTGAAGCGATTGAAGGGGCGGCGGTCACGTTATTCGACATGACCTTTCCGATGATGGATATTGATACGGAATATACGATTGCGGATCTATGGAAGCGCGGTTTCGAACTGACTTACGGGGCGGAGCTGCGCGCCGAAAGGAAGGATCGTTCCGATACGGTCGTCGATTCGGATCCCGAGCGTTATGCGCGATTTGGACCAGCCGTCGTGGCCGCGATTACGGAACGGGACAAAGCACGCGGGAAAAAGCTCAAAATAGTGGCTTCTCGCGATACAGTCGAAAAAAGATGGCGGCAATTGCGGCGCAACGGCAAGATTTTGACTCTCGCCAGACTGGCCAAGGCATCCGCCACCTACGCCGGTGGCATTGATTATCTGGCGTGGAAGATCAACCGCCATGCCGGAACCGATTATGTGATCAGGCCCTGGCAGCGCAAATGGCCGATCCTCGGCGCGCTGGTGATGCTGCCGCGGTTGATTCTAGGCGGGGCGATCAAGTAAACCCATCCTCCAAATGACGAGATGCTAGCGATCCTTGTAATCAGGTTTCCGCTTGGCAAAAAACGCCTTAGCCGCCTCGCGGCTGTCTTCGGTCATCGACAGCATCACCTGTTGCCGGTCTTCGATGGCGAGTGCCGCTTCGAAACTTTGCGCATCGATATTGCGGTTCAGGGCATCCTTGGAAAGGCGCAGGCCCATCGGGGCGGTGTCGAGCATCTCTTCGGCCAGTGACAGGCCAGTCGAGAGCAGCTTGCCCTCATCGACCATTTCGCTGATCAAACCATATTTTTCGGCGCGTTCGGCATGGATGAATCTGCCGGTCAGGATCAGTTCCGAGGCGATCGAAGCACCCACCATTCGCGGCAGAAAATAGCTGGAACCCATGTCGCAGCCGCCGAGCCCGATTTTTATATAGGCCGCATTCATCTTGAGCGACGGTGCGCCATAGCGGACGTCGCTAGCGAGCAATAGCGAGAAGCCGCCGCCGCAGGCTGCGCCCTGTGCCAGCGCGATAATCGGTTGCGGGCATTGCCGCATCAATTGCATCACGGTCGCGATCGAGCGCTGGGTGTTCCAGACATGCTGGACTTGTCCGCGCGAGCCGTCATTCTTCCAGCCGCTGATGTCGAGCCCAGCACAAAAGGCGCGGCCTTCGGCGCGAAACAGCACGACTCGAACATCGAGACGTTTCTGAAGGCCACGAAAATAATCCTGCAGCGCGAAGATCATGTCCTCGTTCATCGTGTTGAGCTTGTCGGGGCGGTTGAGCGTCAGGATTTCAATTGCGCCGCGCTGTTCGATATGGATGGAGTTGGTCATTTATATGCCTTTTATTGACTGACAGAGCCGTATGTTGCGATGGCTACCAAACCGGCCAGCAATAGGCCAACGACCATGAAAACCAAATAGAGCAAAACCGTGATGACAAAGAAAGCTCCCAAATCATTGTCGAACCGGAGCGCAAGCCACAATGGCCAGAAAAATATGACAATGGCGCCGGCCTGATCGCTGAAAACCAGCCAGCAAAGCGCGGCGACAAACGGGAGGACGAATAGCGAAGGGACCCAATGCCACCGCATCGGGTTTAAGGATATATTCCTAAATCGCCCCAACAGCCTTGCCAGCCGCTTCAAACATGCCGAGAATCTGGTCGACTTGCTCGCTCGTATGTTCGGCACAAAGCGAACAGCGCAGCAGTGTCATATTGGCTGGTGTCGCGGGTGGTCTCGCCAGATTGACATATAGGCCCTCCGCGAGCAGCGCCTGCCACATCATCGCGCCTTTTTCGAGATCCGGCATTATTACCGCGATAATCGCGCTTTGCGCTTCCGGCGTGCCGAGGGTGAAACCGAGGTTGCGCAGTCCCTTGTGCAGTTTCTTGCTATTCTCCCAGAGATGCGCGCGCTTGTTGCCGCTGTGCATCAGCTTGCGGATCGAGGTGCTCGCCGTCGCCATCACGCTGGGTGGCAGGCTGGCGGTGAACACATAGGGGCGGCAGACCAGCCGCATGATTTCGAATTTCGGATGGTTGGAGACGCAGAAGCCGCCGACCGTGCCGACGCTTTTGCTGAACGTACCGATGATGAAGTCGACATCGTCGATCACGCCCTGCGCTTCGCAGACGCCGCGTCCGTTTTCGCCGATGAAACCCATCGAGTGGGCTTCGTCGACCAGTACCATGGCGCCGTTTTCCTTGCAGACGCGAACCATTTCCTTGAGCGGTGCGACATCACCGAGCATCGAATAGACGCCTTCCAGGACCACCAGCTTGCCGGCTTCGGCGGGCAGGCGTTTGAGGCGCTTTTCCAGCGCTTCCACATCATTGTGGCGGAACGCGACAATTTCGGCATTGCCCATCGCGCAACCGTCATAGATCGATGCATGGCTGTCGATGTCGAGAATGACATAGTCGCCCTTGCCCGCCAGCGTCGAGATGATCCCCAAATTGGCCTGATAGCCGGTGGAAAAGACCATCGCATGGTCCATCGCGTAAAATTCCTTGAGCGCATCCTCGCAATCGCGGTGGAGGCTGTAGGTCCCGTTAAGCACGCGGCTGCCGGTGGTGCCGGATCCGAATTCTTCCAGCGCTTTCAGGCCAGCCTGACGAACATCATCGTCAAAGGTCATGCCCATATAATTATAGGTGCCGAGAAGAATGGTTTCCTTGCCATCACAAATGGCGACGGTCGGTGAAAGCACTTCCTCCATCACCAGTGAAAACGGGTCTTTGACACCCGTCGCGAGGAGGTTTTCACGCTCCTGGATGAGCGGGTCAAATTTACTGAGTAGATCGGTCATTCTTTACTTCCGTTGGTCCTGAGCCTGTCGAAGGACGAAACACCCGCTCGTGCGACCCTTCGTCAAGCTCAGGGCGAACGGGTGCTTTGGTTTAGCTGTCCATCAACTTCGTGACGGAATCGGCAAGTTGGCCGATGCTTTCGATTTCGGCCTGCATGTTCATGGTGATGATGATATCAAATTCGTCTTCGACGGCAGCGACAAAATCCATGACCGTCAAGCTGTCCCATTCGAGATCACCCTGAAAGGTCGTATCTGCGGTCAAATCGACGCCCTTATTGTTGAAAGGCCCGATCAGTTCGCTGATCTTGGTCATGATTTCGTCGCGATTTGCCATAATATGCTTTCAAAATTACTATTCCTGACCTTTGCCAAGACATGCGCACCATTGGCAAGTGAATAAGGCGTAAAAGCGGCATAATGCGTGCCTTGGCTTGCCCATGCATGCGCTTTCTGCCACTCTTTTGCCGTATCGCGGTCGACCTAAGGGGGAGAGTGTTTATGGACGAAGGCAGCAAATGGCCGGATGAAGTTGTGTACGCGCTTGGCACCACCCAGCGACATCATGTGCAATTGAGCGTTATGGCGGATAATAAGGCGAATATGCTGATTGGCGCGACCTTTGTCGTGTTCACGCTCGCCATTGGCCAAAGCCATGCCGGCGATATCTCCCTGCCGCTTCTCATTCTTGCTATTTCCGCCTTTGGATCCGCCGGCTTGGCGGCCTTGGCGGTGATGCCATCGGTAAGGCCGCAGAAAAACACGTCTCCCAACATGCTGTTCTTTGGCGGTTTTTCCAAAATCAGTGAAGATGAGTTCATCGACCAGCTGCTGGAAACGGAATTGCGCAGCCAGGAATCAACCTACCGGGCGATGCTGCGCGATATCTATCAAATGGGTCAGATTCTGGAGCACAAGAAATACCGTTTTCTCGGCTGGGCCTATCGGGTATTTCTGATCGGCCTGACGCTAACCTTCATCACCTATGTTTACGAACAGTTCGCCGGACCGGTTTTTCAGGCCTGATTACAGCCAGTCGTTATGGCGATACCATTTTGCGGTATCCTTCAGGCCTTGCCGTGTTTCAATCTGCGCTTGCCACAATTGTGACGGCAGGCGCTTTTGCGGGTCTATTGTCCAGTCGTCATGGCAAAAATAATTGACCCGGTCTGTGGTAAGCTTGGCCTTGTTGCCGCGCGCCAGACGGTCCGCCTTGGCAGCAAGACGCAATAGAGATTTTGGCATGCCGAATGTAGCAACGCGTTTGCCTATCGCTTGGCCTATCGCCTTGGCAAAATCGGCCTGAGTCCAGCCGCCCGGCTTGCCGTCATCGACCTCGAAAATCTGAGCAGTAAAATCTTCCTGTTCCGGCAAAAGGGCAAGCAGCGCCTGGCACAGGTCCTGGACGTGTATCACTGATAAAAGTCCGTCAGCATCAGGGGGCAGGGTAACAAATCCCAGTCTGGCCATTTTGAACAGGTCGAGAAATTCGCCGTCGCCAGGTCCATAGACTGCGGGTGGGCGGAGGATCGTCCAGTCGAGGCCGCTGGTCTTGACCAGCTTTTCCGCCTTGGCCTTGGTTTCGCCGTAGATCGACAACTGCGGCTGAGTAGCCGCGAGCGAAGAGACGTGGACGAACCGCTTGGTTCCGGCCTGTTTGGCAGCTTCGATGACCGCAAGCGTTCCTGCGACGTTACCAGTCTCAAAGCCGACTCTGTCTGGGGCATTGACGACCCCGGCAATGTGCAGAACCATGTCCGCGCCGTGGCATAAGGTCGAGAGGCTTGCTGTATCGTCTAGCGCACCGCGCACCCATGTGACGCTCGAACGGTCATCCTGTTTCCGCCGTGTCAAAGCGCGTGCGTCATATCCCTCGCTGATCACCAGATCGAGCATCCGGCTACCGACAAAACCGGTTGCGCCGGTTATCGCGATTGTTTTTCGGGAAGTGCCAGTCATGGTGGCTAGACCAGCACCATCTGATTGCGATGAACCACAGCGCTGCGCGGGGCGTAGCCCAGTAACGCCTCAAGCTCCGAACTGCGGCGGCCGATGATCTTGGCGCAATCCAGCGCATTATATTCGGCCAGACCGCGTGCGATCGTCAGGCCGTCCAGATCCTTGATCTCGACGACATCACTGCGTTCGAACTGGCCGTCGATGGAAATAATGCCGGCCGCGAGAAGGCTGCTGCCCGATTGCAAGGCGGCGATCGCACCCGCATCAATCGTGATCGCTCCGGCTGAGGTCAGCCGGCCACCTAGCCAGGCTTTGCGGGCATTGGCGCCATCTCCTGCCTTGAACAACGTGCCGACATTGGTGAGGGTATAGCGCTCGAGCGGATGCTCTTCGCGGCCCGAGATGATCGACAGTTCGATCCCGGCGAGATTGGCAATTTTTGCCGCTTCCAGCTTGGACGTCATGCCCCCCGAACCCAGTCCCGACGAGGAGCTGCCGTCCGCCATTGCCATGATCGACTCATCGACAGTTTCGACCATACCGATAAATTGCCCGTTGGTTTCGCTGCCCGGCCTGCGGTCATAAAGGCCGTCAATGTCGGAAAGGAGCAATATGCGATCAGCTCCACCGGCTTGGGCCACTCGTGCGGCCAGCCGGTCATTGTCGCCAAAGCGGATCTCGTCGGTGGCGACGCTGTCATTTTCGTTGATCACCGGAATGGCGCGATGTTCGAGCAGCTTTTCCAGTGTCGCGGTTGCGTTGAGATAGCGCTTGCGATCTTCCATATCGTCGAGCGTCAGCAGCATCTGGGCGGCGGTAAGCTGATGCTCTCCGAGCAATTCCGACCACAGGCTGCTCAAGGCGATCTGGCCGATTGATGCTGCTGCCTGTGCGTCGGCCAGGCTGGCTCGCCCGCCTTTTTCGAGACCAAGCTTGCGCGCGCCGAGGGCGATTGATCCCGATGAGACGATGATGACATTGTCACCCCCCTGATGCCGTTTGGCGATATCGGCAACCAGCGTTTTCAGCCATTCCCGGCGTGCCTGGCCATCTTCGCCGACGAGCAGGGAAGACCCGACCTTGACGACAATCGTGTCCGGCTTTGCGGCGCTCACAGTGGCGACCAATCCTTGGCTTTTTCCTCTTCACCTGAGGCGAGCGTTGACTGGCCCTTGCGTTCGATTGAGCTATTCTCGCCAACAGCCTCGAGTATCTTGTCGAGCGCGGCGTCGAGACCCTCGCCAGTGGCGCCCGATACCGGGAGAACATGTTCCGCACCAGCTGCGCGCAATTGGTCGGCGATGTCAGCCATCAGCTCGTCGTCCAGCAAATCCGCCTTGTTGAGCGCCAGTATCTGAGGCTTTTCAGCGAGTCCGCCGCCATATTTCTCCAGCTCCTTGCTAACCGTTTTCCAGGCTTTCACCGGATCATCACCGGTAGCATCAATGAGATGGAGCAATATCTTGCACCGCTCGATATGGCCGAGAAAGCGATCGCCAATGCCTGCTCCGTCTGCCGCGCCCTCGATCAGCCCGGGAATGTCGGCGAGCACGAATTCACGGCCCTTGTGCCGGACCACGCCAAGCTGGGGATGGATGGTGGTGAAGGGATAGGCGCCGACTTTGGCGCCGGCGTTAGTCACTTTGTTGATCAGCGTCGATTTGCCGGCATTGGGCAGGCCGACAAGCCCGGCATCGGCAATCAGCTTGAGGCGCAACCAGACGGCTGCTTCCTCGCCCGGTTCGCCCGGCTGGTGCTGGCGCGGCGCGCGGTTTGTCGAGCTTTTGTAGCTGGCGTTTCCGCGGCCGCCGATTCCACCTTCAAGGAATGTCGCGCGCTGCCCTTCCCGCGTGAAGTCGAGCAGCACATGTTCCTTGTCTTCCGACAATATCTGTGTGCCTACCGGTACCTTGATGACGAGATCGTCACCGCCAGCACCGGTCCGATTACGGCCCGCGCCGCCCTTGCCACGCGGGGCTCTGAAATGCTGGGCATAGCGAAAGTCGATCAGCGTGTTGAGGCCTTCAACGGCTTCGAACACGATATCGCCGCCTTTGCCGCCATTGCCGCCATCGGGGCCGCCATATTGGATATATTTTTCACGCCGGAAACTGACAGCGCCAGGGCCGCCCTGACCGGAGCTGACATAGATTTTGGCTTGATCGAGAAAATGCATGTTGGTGCATTTAGGGATTTGATGCGCGAAAGGCTAGGCTTTGCTGCAATATAACGACATTGCATATTTCGGTTCACCGGCCTGAGAAGCTAGATGCTCAGGCCTCCGTCGACTGCGAAGGCGGCTCCGGTGGCGAATTTGCTTTCGTCCGAGGCCAGATAGACAATCAGATGCGCGATGTCGTCGGGCTCGCCCATATGACCGACCGGCTGCGCCAGCTGGAACGATTCCTCGGTTTCAGCGGGATTCGGCGTTCCGTCGATGACGCTGCGCACATTGGGGGTCATGATCGTGCCGGGCAGCACGGCGTTGACCCGGACCCTGTTCTTCTCTCTGGCGCAGTAGAGCGCGATGGATTTGGTCAGCATCGGGATCGCGGCTTTCGCGCTGTTATAGGCGACCAGATCGGGGCTGGCGTTGATCGCGGCAGCCGATGAAAGATTGATGATCGAACCTCCCGTCTTGCTCATCAGCGGCAGGGCTGTCTTGCAACCGAGGAATATCGAGTCGACATCGACGGTGTAACAGCGCTTGAAATCCTCGTAGCTGACGTCTGCTATCGAACCGAAAACCGTAACCGCAGCATTGTTCACCAGCACGTCGAGCCGTCCATATTCTGCTTCGACATGGGCGATGACGTCGCCCCAGCGTTCGGGATCGGTCACGTCCTGCTCCAGAAAATCGACACTGCCGCCGAGCTCTGCCGCCGTTGCCGCTCCGGCCTGCCCATCATGATCGGTGATCAGTATGCGCGCGCCTTCTTCGGCCAGTCGCCGTGCAGCCGCCTTGCCCAGCCCCATTGCGCCGCCGGTCAGCAATATGATCTTGTCCTGCACGCGTCCCATTTGTCTCTCCCGGTTGCTGCCGTTCGTCGTTGGCGGTTTCGAACCGTTATTCGGCGGCTTCCATCTGTTCCATCTGCGCGATCCTGGGATCATTGGGAAAGACCCATTCTTCGCCGATCACCTGCTCGACGGCGAGATGTTCCGGCACCCGGTTGAGGCCGATCATCTTGTCGCAATTCTGGTGAAAGCTGTAGATGCGCGCTTCCTGATAGCTCAGCGGAACGCTCTTGAAGCCGTCGCTTTCCATCGATTTCTGGATCATTTCGCCGAACTGCGTATCCTCGAGGATGATTGGCGACATATCGCGGCCATTGGGCTTGCTGTCGTCCGGTACGGTCCAGAGATCCGGGGCCGGGCCATCGCCCCAGTCCATTGCCATGGTGATCAGTTCCAGCCGGGTTGTATTCAGCGAGGTCGGCCAGAAGATCAGCGGCGGGACGAAATAATTGCTCAGCGGCGACACCCAGTTGGGGAACATCGTGTAACTTTGCGTGCAGGTCCGGCCGAATTCACCGACACCCTCGATCTCCTGCCAGTTCGCCGGGCTATCGATGGCCCGGACATGCTCGCGGTCTGTCTGTTCGGGCGCGGGTGCGAGCATCCGGGCATGGCCGTTGGGATAGAGCGTGTTCACATTGCGCTTGCTGTCGACCAGAGGCGCGACGGTGTCTGGGTGGATGAAGGGGACATGATAGACCTCCATATTGGCCTCCATCGCCACCTTCCAGTTGCACTTCAGGTCGAAACTGTGGCGCGCGGCGAGCCGGATCTTGTCGAAGCGGAATTCCTGCCATTCGTCCCAGACCGGGCCGAGCCATTGCTTTAGCGGCATTGCGTCTTCGTCAAAATTGACGAAAATCAGATTGCCCAGCGTCTCGCATCGCACCGGGATCAGGCTGCGGCAGGACATGTCGAAATGCGGACCAAAATCCTGTTTTTCCGGTACGCCGACCAATGTGCCGTCGGTCTTGTAGGTCCAGTTGTGATAACCGCACATCAGCCGCGGCGCCTTGCCCTTTTCCTCGGTGACGACGGGCGCACCGCGATGGCGGCAGGTGTTGTAGAAAGCGCGTATTTCGCCATCCATGCCGTGCACGATGATGATCGGGTCGCCGATCTGTTCCCATTTCATGAAACAGCCAGGTTCGGGTACTTCATCGATATGGGCGGCGAACAGCCAGGTTTTCTTCCACAGATATTGTTGCTCGAGGTCATAATATTCCCGGGATGTATAACGACCCGCCGGCAGGTCCGGTAACCGCGGGAAATTCTCGGGTGGTGCCTTGCGGGCGGCTTCCCATTCCATGAGACGTTTCATCTGATCGATATAGTCTTGCGTCATGGGCATTGCCTGCTCTCCTAAGCCGCGCTCACCCGCACGGGGATCGCGCTTTGCATCGCCTGTCCGGTAATCGGATCGAGATGATCATTGTCGACAATCAGCCGGTTGGTCGAGCCGCCCTTGGTCATCACGTCGCCTTTGCCGGCCTCGCTATCGCCAAAGGCATGGCTCATCGAGATGACGCCTGGCCGGACCTTGTCGTCCGCCTTTGCGAGACCGAAAATCGAGGCGGTGGGAGAGCTGATTTCGATGATCGCGCCGTCTTCGATGCCTGCTGCAGCCAGATCACCGGGGTTGAAGAAGGCCGGATTGGTCGGCATTTTCTCGACCAGTTTCGGGAAGGTATGGCCATTGCTGTTATAGCGATGCTTGGAGCGGCGCGAAATCAGGCGGAAGTCGAAGCCGCTCTCGACCGGGTCATTAGCAGCATAGTCGAGAAGCTCGCTGGGCATGGCGCCGGCGTTGAGATCGAATTTCTCCTGCGCATCGGGTTCCGCCGGACCGACGACGGGGTGCAGTTCGTCATAGGTGATGGCAGCGCCCTTGCGCTCCAGCGCCGCCGCATCGGCCTTGGCCTTGCTGGGCTTGAGCAGCGAACCTTCGGAAATCAGGTCGAGCACGGTCGCCTTGTCAGGGCAGGTCTCCATCGACACGGAGCCACCGGGGAAATTCATCTCGATGCCCATATGTTTGGCGAGCCACCAGAGCATTTCATATTCGTCCATCGTGTCGCCGGGCGGCGGCACCATCGCTTCGGTATAATGGCCATAGGCTTCCTCGGTGAAGGCGTCGGAGACATTGTTTATGTCTTCGCGTTCGAGACACATGCTGGGCGCGAGGATCATGTCGGCGCGTTTGGCGCTGGCCGACATCCACGGGTCGACCTGGATGAACAATTCGCATTCGTCCAAGGCGCGGCGGACCTTCTGCTGGTCGGGAAAGGCGATCTCGGGATTGCCGCCGATCGAGATCAGCGCCTTGATCTGGCCCTCGCCGGGCGTCAGGATTTCATCGGCCAAGACATTGCAGGGCATTTCCTTGCCGAGATGGCCGAGACCGCGGATGCGTGATTTCGGGAAGCCTTCGCCGAACGTCGGCATTTTTGGCGCAACCTGAGCCTTTTTCGGGCCGCCCATCAATGGATTGAAGACCATCGGCGCGGAAACCTTCTCGCCTTGCTGGTTGAAGCGGGCGCAGAGGATGTTGAGCGAGGCCACCAGATATTCGGTGAGCGTGCCATTGCCGGCCATTTCCGGACCGGTGCCGGTGACGACGCGGCCCTTGTTGGCGCCAGCGAACATGCGGGCAGCGGCGATCAGCTGATCCTTGTCGACACCGGCGCGTTTCGCGGCGACACCGGGCGTCATCGGTTTGACGGCGGCTTCCAACTCTTCGACGCCATCAACATGAGCGGCGACGAAATTCTGGTCGAACAGCTTTTCTTCGAAGATCACGTTGAGCATGCCGGCGAGCAGGGCAGGGTCTTCACCCGGTTTCACCGGCAGATAGATATCTGCCAATTTGCCCATTTCGCTGACCCGCGGATCGGCAACGATGACCTTGAGGCCGCGCTCCTTGGCATCTCTCAGGCCGCGCGAGGGCGAGGATGTCGGCATGCCGCCGGAATAGTGGGACACAATCGGATTATTGCCGACAAACATCGCCACGTCGGATTCGGTGAAGGCGTTGCCGCCGCCCATCCACATGCCATAGCGGGCGGTGGTGAAAACCTTGGCTGGCTGGTCGACGGTGACGCTGGTATACCAGTTGCGCGAGCCGATGCCCTGGGCAAAGGCATAGGACGTGCCGAGCACGGCGCTGTTCTGGAAAGCATTGGTGCCGCAATAGACCGCGATGCTGTGCGGGCCGTGTTCCTCGACCATCTTCTTCATCTGCGCGCCGGCCAGCTTGAGCGCTTCGGCGGTCGGGATGTCCTTGAAACTGCCATCGGGCTGGCGGATCTTGCTGGTAATCATCCGGTCGGGAAGATTGTGCATGTCGGGCAGCTGGCGGCCCTTGATGCAGGTATAGCCGTGGAACAGATGATCCTGCTTGTCGCCGCGCACGGATTTGACTTTATTGTCTTCCACCTCGACAATCATTGCGCAACTTGCGTGGCAAAAACGGCAAAAACTACGCTTGGTCTCGACAGCCATGAATCTCTCCTGATTTCGGAGAAGTCTAGGCGTGGCAATTGGCGCAGGCGACTGACAAAAATGCTTGGAAACAACCCTGTGCAACATAGCATCAGGATTCAGGCTTTGCCCCTTTCAGGCGATGCCAAATCAGCCGCTGTTGCGCAGCGCGGTCGCTATGGCGTTGAGCGACAACTGAATACCTTCGCCGATGCGCGGGTCATCTTCGCCGCCGCGCAGGCGTTTCATAAGCTCGATCTGGAGATGGTTGAGCGGCTCGATATAGGGCAGGCGCAACTCGATGCTGTTGAACAGCGCCGGGCTTTTTGCCAGCAGATGCGGCTGGTCGGTGATTTCCAGCAATATGTCGCGGGTCTGGTACCAGCTCGAACGGATGCGACCGAAATAGGCCTGACCCATGTCCTGATCCTCCACCAGTCCGGCATAGCGGGCGGCGATGCCCATGTCGGACTTGGCCAGCACCATTTCCATATTGGAGAGCGAAGCCTGAAAAAACGGCCAGCTCTGCGCCATATCTTTCAGCTTCGCCTTGTCCTCAAAACCAGCAAGCGCCTGTCCGACGCCATACCAGCCCGGCAGCATCACCCGCGCCTGTGCCCAGCTGAACACCCAGGGAATGGCGCGCAAATCCTCGATCTTGTCGCTTTTCGTCCGGCTGGCGGGACGCGAGCCTATCTTCAGTTTGGCGATTTCGGTCAGCGGAGTCATCTGCCGGAAGAAGGTCCGGAAGCTGTCGTCGCCATAGACCAGATCGCGATATTCGGTGAATGCAACCTGCGAGATTTGGTCCATTGCATCGGCATGGTCGGCCAGCACCTTGCTGTCGGTCCGGTCGGGCTCCAGCGAGTTGATCAGCACCGCCGAGGTCATCGCTTCCAGATTGGCTTCCGCGACATCCTCCGTGCCATATTTCGCGGCGATCACCTCGCCCTGTTCGGTGATCCGGATGCGGCCGGCAACCGTGCCCTTGGGCTGCGCCTTGATTGCGCCGAAGGCCGAGCCGCCTCCGCGCCCCACGGCGCCGCCGCGTCCGTGGAAAAGCTGCATTTTTATGCCGGCTTCGGCAAATATCGGAGTCAGGGCATCGCTCGCCTTGAACAGGCTCCAGGTCGAGGTCAGATAGCCGCCGTCCTTGTTGCTGTCGGAATAGCCGATCATCACTTCCTGATGGCCGCGGCCCTTTGCCAGAGCGTGCATTTCGGGAAGGGCGAAAAAATCGGTCATCACTTCAGGCGCATTTTCGAGATCGGCGACCGTCTCGAACAAAGGCACGGCCATGACCGGGCAGGACGGCGATGCATTGTCCTCGGTCGGCGCGTGATAGAGGCCCGTTTCCATCAACAGGACATAGACTTCCAATATATCGGAGACGCTCTCTCCATTGCTGATATTATAATTGGTGATGACTTCGGGGCCATATTTGCGATGCGCTTCGGCAGCGGCGCGGATGATCGACAATTCTTTTGCGGTTTCTTCGCTATAGGCGATCCATGGGCTGGCCAGTGGGCGGTTGTTGGCCAGTTCCTTCCGCAGCCGCTTTACCCGGGCCGCTTCGTCCAATGCCAGATAGTCCGGTTCAACTCCTGCTTGTTTGAGCAGTTCGGCGACCACCCGTTCATGCACCCGGCTGTTCTGACGCATGTCGAGGGTCGCAAGGTGGAATCCAAACAATTCGACGGTGCGGATCAGCCGCCCCAAAGCGCCCGAGGTTGCGAAGACGCCCTTGCCGGCGGTCTTGAGGCCTTGCCCCAATATTGCCAGTTCCTCGCGCAACTGCTGCGGGTTGTCGTAAGCCTGGGCTGTAATGGTCGATGCGCGACCGGGTACATGACCACAAAGCTTGAGATGGGTTGCCGATAATCTGGCATAGATGCCGGACAAGGCGCGGCGATAGGGTTCGTCCTTGCGGCTCAGTGCATCATCACCGCTTGCTTCGGCGAGTTCCAGCACAGCATCGGGTACTTCGGCCAGTTCGGTTGAGATAGACAGTTCCGCGCCGAGGGTGTGAACGCACATCAGATAATAGCCGATGACGGTTTCCGCCGCGCGCGACAGGGCTTCCTCCATCGCGCCCGCGTCGACAAAGGGATTACCGTCGCGATCGCCGCCAATCCAGCTGTTGAGTTTGAGGAAGCTTGGCAGCCGCGCACCCAAGGTCCGTTCCCATTTGCCATATAGCCGCGGCAGGACGGGCAGGAATACGTCCTTCATATAGCTTTGCGAAATCTGGACTTCGTCGGTGACGAACAGGCGCTCGCGGCGCAGCGGACGAGTCTGCCACAGCAGGGCGATCTGGCGCATGATTGCGTCGTCGAGCATGTCGCCTTGCGGCGTTTCCTCCTCTCCGGCATCTTTCATCAGCAAAAGTTCGGCGATCCGGGATTTGTGATCGATGATGCTCTTGCGCCGGACCTCGGTGGGGTGAGCGGTCAGAACCGGCGCAATCAATGCGTCGTCGAGCAGTTCCAGAATCGCTTCACGATCAACTCCTTCGCTGGCGAGCAACTCGATAGCCTCGACCACCGTGGCGCCTTTTTCTGCTGCCACACCCTGGCGATCCTCGGCAAGATTGGCGAGCAGGGAAAACAGCATGAACCCGCGCACGAAGGCGAGTGTTTCGTCGAGCGATAGCGCATCCAGGCCGGGATCAATCGCATCCGCATCGGCCAGACCGCGATGGCGATCGACGCTGGTGGACCGGATATATTCGGTGCGCCTGTATAGATCCTCTCCGCCATAGGAACGAATGACATCGCCCAGCAATTTGCCGAGATATTTGATGTCTGGATTTTGGCTTACGGTGAGGGATTGGGTCATGCCGATATGCTGCACTGCAGCGTCGCAACGGTCAAGAAATTCTGCAAGCTTGCGACAATAACATCTGGTGTTATATACACATAATACACTCGCTATGCAGGTTCGGATTACATGTCAGGTATCGGAGGTTTGAGAGCCAAGTTGACGGAGCAGCCTAAGCGATTTGATATTGGTGCATTGGTTGACCTGTTGACCATTCTGACGGTGTTGGTCATAGTCAAGCAATCGGTTCTGCCATTCAGCTTTCTTTATGCGGGTCCGGCATCGACGTTTTCGGCAATGGTGGTTGCAACCATGATATTGCGGCGCCGGGGATTGGGGTGGAAAGATCTCGGCTTCCGTTGGCCCGAAAACTGGTGGAAAATCATAGGTCTGACGGTACTATCGATGGTCGCTTTCATCGCTGCGACTCAGATGATGCAGCTGTTCGCCGATACATTCTTTGTAGATATTGGCGTAAGTGGACGGTTTGACCATATTGAAGGCAATCTCCCAGCCTATATCGGGATCATGTTGCTGGTCTGGACCCATGGTTCCTTTTTCGAGGAACTGTTATTCCGTGCCTTTGTCATTGATCGGGCAAGCAATGCTTTCGGGGGCGGCCGGATAGCTGATATTGCCGCAGCACTGTTTTCATCAATATTTTTCGGCTATCGTCACTATTATTATCAAGGCATGCACGGTGCCTTGATCACTGGAGCCGGAGGCTTCGCCTTTGCCATGCTGTATCTCTGGTTTGGACGCAAAAACATCATGCCACTGATTTTTGCCCATGGTATATTCAATAGTCTGGGCCAGACTTTCCGTTTTCTCGGCATCCGCGACTGATAAATTTTACGTGACGGTCAATTCTTTCGCTTGATATCAACATAAGCAGCCTTGTTCCGCATCATGCCGGACATGCAGTACCCAGTCTGCATTTAATACTAGCGAGCGCTAGTTAATCGGAACGCAAGCATTCTCCGATAAAGCGCTTTTTGTTCATCGAAAGCTCCACAGCAATGCTGATTTTCTCGCGCCTTTTTGCCGGTCACGACACAAGCCGCATAGCGATGCTGGTTGCCGGGGCATTTTTTATTGCCGCACTATCGGGAATATTTGTGACCCAAGACAATGGCCGATTGCCCTCAATATGGGCAGCCAATGCCATCCTGTTATCTGGCTTGTTGCTAACCCGTCCACGTCAATGGCCGGTCCTGCTCGGCTCAGCGTTGCTGTCAAATGTCGGCGCCAATCTCGTGATCGGAGACGACATAGTGACGGCGTTCCTGTTGTCGGCATGCAATATGCTGGAATGTCTGATGGGGGCCAGCCTGCTCAACCATGTTCAGAAAAAGCAGGTGGCGCGGATCAATCGGACATGGCTGGCGCAACTGACCATTTTTGGAGCCCTGATACCCTGTGCGATATCCGCATCCTTTGCTTCGCTTCTGGTGTCGGCGACCCCTACCGAATATGCATTTATCTGGTCGATTTATTTTCCGGCCCATGTTCTGGGCATTCTAACGATCGTGCCACTGATCTATATTTTTGCCAAAGACGGCGGAAAATCCATCTACCGCCATTTGCACCGGGAGCTGCTGCTTGTGGCATTGATTGCTACTGTGGCTTCCGCGATTATTTTCCTGCAACTCCTGCCGGTCACTTTTCTCATCTTTCCGGTGCTGGCATGGTCGGCTTTCCGGAGTGGCATACCGGGCGCAGCTTTGGCCATTTTCATTTTCACCTTCGTTGCGACGATCCTTACCATTGAGGGATTCGGTCCGATTGCCCTGATCGACGCCAGCGAATATATGCGGATCTTGTTTCTGCAGGCGCTGATCGTCGTCGTCACCTTCTCGACACTGCCGATCGCAACCGTTCTGGAAGGTCGCAAAAATGACGCGCTGAATCTGGCCAAAGCAAAAGTGGCGGCAGAAGAGGCTACTGCAAGCAAGGCCCAGTTTCTTGCGAATATGAGCCACGAAATCCGTACACCGATGAATGGCATTATCGGATTTGCCGAACTGCTTGCGCGTAGCGAGCTGGATGACAGCCAAAGCCGTCAGGTGGAGATAATCCGGACGTCGTCGGACAGTCTGCTTTACCTGCTCAACGATATACTTGATATTTCCAAAATCGAAGCCGGCCAGCTCGACATTGCCCGATCACCAGTCCGCATCGCAGACTGTATCTCGGAATGTGTTTCGCTTGTCACAACTTTGGCAGAGGCCAAAAATCTGACAATCGACACGGACCTGGATGTCGACAGGCAGCTGTTCATCGAATCGGACAGAATTCGTATCCGTCAGATATTGCTGAATCTGCTGGGCAACGCCGTGAAGTTTACGGAGCGTGGAACTGTGCGAATTGCCGCGCAAATCGTCGTTCACAAAGACCAGCCCGTTTTGCAAATTGCGGTTAGCGACACCGGTATCGGTATTCCCGCCCATCGACTGGCGAAGGTATTCGATGAGTTCGAGCAGGCAGATGTTGAAACCTCGCACAAATATGGTGGAACCGGGCTTGGCCTGGCGATCAGTCGTCAACTGGCCGTCTTGCTGGGTGGGCGGCTATGGCTCGAAAGCAGACAAGAAGAAGGAACAACGGTGACGTTGGAGCTGCCCGGCACAGCGATGGCGGTTCCCGAGGTGGATCACGACGCGCAAAATTCCGGGGCTGCTGTGGAGAAATTTGGCCATTCCTACCATATTCTGGTGGCCGATGATGTGGACATCAATCGTCAAGTTATCGGGGAAATATTGGATGGCCTGGGCGCCCGCACCGATTTTGCAGAAAATGGCAAGCAAGCCGTGGCTATGGCACTTTCCTGTGATCTGACCGACGATCCTTATAATTTGATCCTCATGGACAACCGCATGCCCGTGCTTGGCGGGAATGAAGCAACGCGGAAAATCAGGGAGAACGGCATTGATCCCGGACAATTGCCGATCCTGGCGCTGACCGCCAATGTCTTTGCAGAAGACGTGCAGAAAAATCTTGATGCGGGGATGCAAGCGGTGCTGTCAAAACCTGTTCGCACCCGTGACCTTCATGCCGCGGTCATCAAATATGCCACTATTCCCAGCAACGATCACGAACCCCGTTCCTCCGGGTGGGGCAGCAATGCGGCACCGAAAGCGGATGCCAAAACGCTATATGCAGAACGAAAGCGGCTCGGCGTGCTGGAAATATCACAGTTGATGGCGCAGAATATACAGGATCGCGAGAATCTCGAAAAGCTGTCGGAAATCGCACATAAATTGGCCGGTTCCGCTGGGTTTTTTGGCGATAGTGAGTTTGGCCGAATGGCTGCCGACCTGGATCAAAGCGTGCGGTCATCCAAATCAAATATCGATAATACCAAGCTGAAGGAACTAGTGAGAGCGCTGTGCAAGGCCGCGTGATCGTCGTCTGAAGAACCGGGTAAAGTTGTTAACCAGTCTCTGCTAGACAGATAGTTTGAGGAGAATTTTTGATGGCGCGAATAATATATGCAGAAGATGATGAGTTGGTCGGCGAGGTCGTTCGTGACACGCTGATGGATGCCGGTCATGCTGTCGGTGTGATCGGTGATGGTGTTACCGCACTCCAAGTCGCCAAGATCAAAAATCCCGATTTGATCATTCTTGATTGCAGTATGCCGAGAATGGGCGGGGTAGAAGTTCTGCGCCGGATTCGCAATCATCAGGAACTTTTCTCCACGCCGGTATTGATGCTGACCGGGCGATCATCCGCAGCCGATGAACAAATTGCGTTCGATGCGGGCGCCACGGAATATTTGAAGAAACCCTTTGATCGCGACGAACTGGTGTTCATCATCGAAAATATGCTGGACGATGCTGAAAGGCGCAGGGGAACGAAAAAGCTGCCGATGCGATACGTCTGATCCTGCGATCACGGCATAACGCAAGCCAACGCAATTCCTGATCCGAAAACAACCGCTAATAAGCCTGGCGACGATCACCATCGACCTAGCCATATCAACTAGACCATCTTCGCCACCTTCGGCTTCCCCCTCCCTGTCCAGAAGGCCCTGCCGGTCGGTTTCAATATCGTCGCTTCGTCAGCTTTCCAGCTCGATATCCCAATATAACCAGTCATGCCACGTATCGTGCAGGAAATTGGGCGGGAAAGCCCGGCCATGTTCCTGCAGATGCCAGCTGGTCGGCTTGATCGGACGATTGGCGAGCTGCATATGCGCTTCCTTGGGCGTCCGGCCGCCTTTCTTGAGGTTGCAGGGAAGGCAGGCAGTGGCGACATTTTCCCAAGTCGTGCGGCCCTTCTGTCGGCGCGGAATGACATGGTCAAAGGTCAGATTGTCGGGTGACCCGCAATATTGGCATTCAAACTTGTCGCGCAGAAACAGGTTGAAACGGGTGAAGGCCGGATATTCGGAAGGTTTGATATATTTCTTCAGCGCAATCACTGACGGGATTTTCATGTCGAGATTGGGGCTGTGCACTTCGCGCTCATAGCTGGATATGATGTCGACCCGGTCGAGAAACACGGCCTTGATTGCGGTTTGCCAGGGCCACAGGCTGAGCGGATAATAAGACAGGGGCGTATAGTCTGCGTTGAGGACGAGCGAGGGGCAGCTTTCCGGATGCCTTTGCAGGTCGGGGTGATACATAAGCGCTTGTCTCCCTTGTCCTTTACTGTCTGCTCTTTATGCCTAAGAACATGACATGACTATTACACAGAGAACATTATCCGGCTTATGACGTCAAGTGGGCAAATGAATCGACATATTGTGGTGCGTTTTGCCCCGAGCCCCAACGGATTGTTGCATTTGGGTCACGCCTATGCCGCGATGGTGGCGCATGATTTTGCCCGGGCGCGGGGTGGCGAGTTTCTGCTCCGGATCGAGGATATCGACAGCGGCCGCAGCCGTCCCGAATTTGTCACCGCAATACTGGACGACCTGCGCTGGCTGGGTCTGGAATGGGACAGGGAGGTGATTTTCCAGTCCGAACGGCTGGACAGCTATGCCGCTGCCGCCGACCGGCTGAAGGCGATGGAGCTGCTATATCCCTGTTTCTGCACCCGATCGGACATGCGGCAATTGCAGGAAGATGGCCCGCAGCCGGAAGGGCCGGACGGTCCGATCTATGCCGGAACATGCCGGCATCTCGACCCGGATCTGGCCAGGAAACGGGCGGCAGCAGAGCCGCACAGCTGGCGGCTTGATGTGGCGAAGGCGGCGGCGATTGCCGGCCCGCTGCGATGGAGAGATGAACGGCACGGCGAGCAATTGAACCATCCCGAGCGGCTTGGCGATGTTATCCTTGTGCCAAAGGATATGCCGGTGGCCTATCATCTCGCCGTGACGGTCGACGATGCCCGCGACGGGATTACCCATGTCGTGCGCGGGGATGATCTGTTCGCTTCCACCGATATTCATCGGTTGCTGCAGGCGCTGCTGGTCCTGCCGACGCCGACCTATTTTCATCATCCGCTTCTGCTCGATGAGACCGGCGGAAAACTGTCCAAGAGCCGGGATTCTGCCTCTTTGTCCGTATTGCGCCTGGCCGGTCAAAGCGGGCAAAAGCTGCTGCAAGATTTCCGGCAGGGCATCTTCCCTGTTGGAATCTCCCTTTCCTAAGCTTAAGGTGACCATATGAGCTATATTTTGATATTGATGATCGTCGCAGCCGCAGGCGCTGTCATTTATGCACTCGTACGCGGGCTGATCGCCTTCGCCAATATGAAGCCGGGTGACGTCGATGCCGACGGCATCACCGCGTCGCACAAGAAGCAGAATGAAATGATGTTTGCCCGCGTCAAATATCAGGCGATCGCGATCATCCTGGTGGTGATATTACTGGCTGTGGCGGGTGGCCAGAGCTAGGCCGCTAACCGATGGTAAAGCTAAACAAGATATATACCAAAACCGGCGATGACGGTACGACCGGGCTCGTCGACGGATCGCGGATTGCCAAGAATGATCCGCGCATGGCGGCGATTGGTGATGTAGACGAACTGAACAGCGCGCTTGGTGTAGCGATTTGCGAAATTGGCGATGATGCGCTGGTTCAGCAATTGCGGATCATCCAGAACGATCTGTTCGATCTCGGCGCGGATCTCGCGACCCCGGCAGCCGACGGAGACGATTTCACCCCCTCGGACATGATCCTTCGGATCGTGCCTTCGCAGGTGGAGCGGCTGGAAAAAGCAATCGACGCAGCCACTGCTGAGCTTGATCCGCTGACCAGTTTCATTCTGCCTGGCGGCTCGAAAGCCGCTGCTGCCATCCATCTGGTTCGTGCCGTTGCCAGACGGACCGAGCGGACTTGTGTTGCCGCTGGCAGAGACATGTCGATCAACCCGCAGGCGCTGGCCTATGTCAATCGTCTCTCGGACTATCTGTTCGTACTCGGACGGGCGCTCAATAACGGCGGCGCGGACGATATTTTATGGGTGCCGGGGGCATCTCGCTAGGGCGCGAAAGCGCCGTGCATTGCAAATATTTGCAACCAACTGCCGCAAATATGCGTTGTTGACCTAATCATTGTTCGCTCTATGTTCTGAAAAAATCGTAGCCACCGGAGTAGGATTAATCGCTAGCCAACCGCAACGCCCGTGTCCGCCTTCGTTCGACGCAGAAAATCTTTCCCGATCAAGTGCCCTGCTGGATCGTTTTCGGGACGTCAGGCGCCATTCGGTTCGTCTCGCCGAAGGCTTGAGCGATGCCGATGCGACCGCGCAATCGATGGATGATGCTTCACCGACGAAATGGCATCTGGCGCACATCAGCTGGTTTTTTGAAACCTTCCTGCTGCGCGATCATGTCGCAGGTTATCAGCTGTTTGATGATGCTTTTCCCTATCTGTTCAACAGCTATTACGAAGCCGAAGGCGCACGGCATGCTCGCCCGGAGCGAGGTTTGCTGACCCGTCCGTCACTGGCAGAAGTGATCGATTATCGCACCCATGTCGACAGCGCGATGGTGGAGGCTATGGAGGGATTCTCCGAAGAATTGCTCGATCTGGTCGAACTCGGTTTGAATCATGAACAGCAGCATCAGGAATTGCTGCTTACGGATATTCTTCACCTCTTCTCCCGCAATCCCTTGAAGCCCGCCTATTCCAGCATGGCTCCTGTCTCTGCATCCGAGCCCGGACCATTGCAATGGATCGAGGGCAGGACCGGCATCCAGCAGATCGGACATGATGGTCAGGGCTTCGCCTTTGATTGCGAAGGTCCGCGCCACGACGTGCTGCTGCATCCGCATGCGATCGCCGATCGTCCGGTCACCAACGGCGAGTGGCTCGAGTTCATTGAGGATGGGGGTTATCGCGAAGCCCGCCACTGGCTGTCCGACGGCTGGGCCTGGGTGCAACAGGAAGGAATCGACGCGCCGCTTTACTGGAACCGGATATCTGATCCGGAATGGGCTGAGTTCGGACTGTGCGGCAATCAAAGTCTCGACCAGTTCGCACCCGTGAAGCATGTCAGCCATTATGAAGCGGATGCCTATGCCACTTGGGCGGGGGCACGCCTGCCGACCGAAGCCGAATGGGAGGTGGCAGCGAACAATGGCCTACCCAATAGCGGCGCCGTCTGGGAATGGACCGGCAGCGCCTATCTGCCCTATCCCGGTTTCAAGCCTGCCGATGGCGCGGTTGGTGAATATAATGGCAAGTTCATGTCGGGCCAGTCTGTCCTGAAGGGCGGCAGCACCGCCACAGCGCCGAACCATATCCGGCCCAGTTACCGGAATTTCTTCTATCCCCACCAGCGCTGGCAGTTCTGCGGACTGCGGCTTGCAAAAGACCTTTGACGTAAAGGATTATCCCCCATGGACATGACCACTTCGCTCGTCGATCATAGCTTTCGCAAGGACGTCAGGCGCTGCTTTGAACAGCAGACTTATGCGATTCCGGCACGCTGGCTTTATGATCGCCGCGGATCGGAATTGTTCGAGGAAATCACAGAGCTTCCGGAATATTACCCGACGCGCACGGAGACACAGTTGCTCAAGGCAAACGGGCCTGCCTTTGCAGCATCAGTGGGACCGAACCGGGCGGTGATTGAATTTGGTTCCGGCAGTTCGGTCAAGACCCCGCATCTGCTGAAAGCAATCGATCCCGCGGCTTACGTACCGATCGATATTTCCGGGGAGTTTCTCGAACATAGCGCATCGCTGCTGCAGGCCGAATTTCCAGACCTGCCGATATATCCGGTCGAGGCCGATTTCATGAAGCGGGTGGCGCTGCCCGAAGCCGTCGCGGACATGCCGAAACTGGGCTTCTTTCCCGGCTCGACCATTGGCAACATGATTGCCCGGACCTCGGTCGACCTGCTGCGCTTCATGCGGGAAACTTTGGGTGAAGGCGCTCAGCTTCTGATCGGTATTGACCGGATCAAGGATATTCAGACACTGATTGACGCCTATGATGATGCTGCCGGCGTGACGGCGCAATTCTCGCTGAATCTGCTCCACCGGATCAACCGCGAACTGGACGGCGATATACCCTGCGATAAATTCCGGCATGTGGCTGTCTGGAACGACCTTTATGCAAGGGTTGAAATCTATCTGGAAGCGCAGGCCGATGTACGCTTCTCGATCGACGGACATGTCCATGAAATGGTTCAGGGCCAGAAAATCCATATCGAGAACAGCCATAAATATGGCCTGCGCGATGCCCGGCTGATGCTGCGGGCTGGCGGCTGGACGCCGTTGCACGAATGGAGCGACGAGCAGGACCATTTCACGCTAATGCTGGTAGAAGCCCACCCGCTCAAATATGCACCCTAGCGCCTATTTTGCTGGCGATGCTGCATTTTCAAGCTTGCGATATTTTGCCCGCCAGACGGTGATCCATTCATAGGCTCCGCGGCACTCATCCATCGCACTGGCATCGGTCATGCGGAATCTCTCTCCGTCCCAGACATAGCTTTCGGCGCTACCGCAATCGCCAAGTCCTCGGCCCTTGCCATAGCTGCTGAGCGTTTGCTCCCGTTCGTCCCAGCCGGCGTTAACCAGCAGAGGCTGACTGCCTTCGCCGCCCCATTTCGGCTGGCGATCAAATTCGGCCGGTTTAAACGTCCACCCCTCAGGACCATCTTTACGATGTTCTCCGATATAGGGCGCGCTGGAGAAATTATAGGCGCCCGAGCCACAGGATATCAGCACCAGTGCCCGGTATAAATCACCGCGTCTGCCGAGCGGATAGGCTTGATCTTCGACCAGGCCATAGCGCTCATCCTTGCACTTTGAATCTTCAGCCAGAGCGACCAGGGCATCGGCTTCGGGGACCAGACTTGCGCTCTCCCATTGGTCTACAATGATCATTGGCACTTCGACATTTTCGGGTTTAAATGTTCGCGAACCACGGGAAACCAGCGCGGTGTCGGTACCGGCACGCCTTTGCTTCTCGTCAATATAGCGTAAAGCGGCTGACGAACCGGCGAGCGAAGCGCGGGTGAGGTTTTCACCTTTGGGACCCTTTATGACCACAAGCTTCCCTTTGATGATCGCCTGCGCAACCTTCCGGGCATCCTGGCCAACAATCTCGATCGGATAGTCGCCCTGAACTATCGGACCGGTATCGACCAAATCGCCATCGATCATCATCCGGTAGCGGTCCATGCCCTTGGCTTCGAACTGGACGCGAATCTTGAAAATATCATCGCTCCGTGCTGACCGAACGATCGAAATTGGGCCACCCCAGTCATCAAAACCGGCGCCACCCTCTTCCGACATCAGCGAAACGGCCTGGCAATTGCCGCCATTGTCGCAGCCTGCGGTCCAATCCTTGAAGGTTCGGATTTCTCCAAGCTGCGGAACCGGTAGAGCGGTGGCAGCGACGGCTGTCGCCAATATTGCGGCAATGAAACTGATAGGGGACATAATTGCAATCTAGCCAGTTTGACCGACAATCGCTAGTGACTTGTTCAACCATCAAGAATAGCTCGAAAGGCAGGAAATGAAAGCAATTGGCATAATCGGATCGGGGCAAATGGGTGCAGGTATTGCACAGGTCTCGGCTCAGGCAGGCTATCATGTCTATCTCTCGGATGTTAGTTTGGAGATTGCCGAAAGCAGCAAGGCCGGTATCGCCAGGCAGCTGGCGCGGCTTGTCGAAAAGGAAAAAATCGAGCAGCAGGCGGCTGAGACCGCTCTCGGCCGGATCGAACCCATTGTTCAGCTTGATCCCATGGCCAACGCCGATATCATCATCGAAGCCGCCACCGAGCGCGAAGAGGTCAAGCGCCAGATTTTCGCCGCCGCCTCCGAGGTTCTTGGCCACCAGGCAATACTCGCGAGCAACACGTCATCGATTTCGATCACCCGGCTGGCGCAGTCGGTCAAAGATCCGTCGCGCTTTGTCGGTGTGCATTTTTTCAATCCGGTGCCACTCATGGGCTGGTTGAAGTCATCCGCGGACTGGCGACCAGCGATCAGACCGCAGCCATGGCCAGCGACTTTGCCAAGGCCGTCGGCAAGACTCCGGTCATGGCCAAGGATTCTCCCTGTTTCGTCGTCAATCGCATTCTGCTGCCGATGCTCAACGAGGCCTTTTTTGCGCTCGGCGAAGGCACAGCGTCGATGGAGGATATTGACCGGGGGATTCAACTGGGCCTCGGCCATCCGATGGGGCCGATCACGTTGGCCGATCTGATCGGGCTCGATACGTTGCTGGAAATCCTGCGCGTGCTGCAAAATGACTTTGGCGACCCGAAATATCGCCCCGCTCCGATCCTGATGAAATATGTCGAGGCTGGCTGGCTGGGCCGCAAGACGGGCAAGGGCTTTTATGATTATTCAGGCGAAGTGCCGGTCCCGACGATGTAGGTGCAAAATCTTTCGAGATGACCAGTCGGGGATGAAGAGCAGAAAAGACCAATCGCCCGCTGAGAAAATCGGAGCGAACATATAGAGGATGACACGGCGTGAGCGACGAAATCAGAGACTTCAGAATTGACATCCCGAAAACGGCACTGGACGATCTGGACATAAGGCTCCGCCATGTGCGCTGGCCTGATCCGGAGCCGGTTGATGACTGGTCGCAGGGCATCCCGCTCGACTATGTCAAGACGGTCGTCGAACATTGGCGAACCAGCTATGATTGGCGGCGCTGTGAAGATGCGCTCAATCAATATAGTCATCATCTGACCGAGATTGACGGTGTCGATATCCACTTCATGCATATCCGCTCGCCGGAAGCGGATGCGCGGCCGCTGCTGATGACCCATGGCTGGCCGGGTTCGATTGTCGAGTTCATGGATGTGATCGGCCCGCTGACCGATCCGGTTGCCTATGGCGGCGAGGCGAAGGACGCCTATCATCTGGTGGTGCCCTCGCTGCCGGGATTTGGCTTTTCGGGTAAGCCGACCACCACTGGCTGGGGCATGGAAAAAATCGCAACCGCATGGGACACGCTCATGACCCGGCTCGGCTATGACCGCTATTTTGCCCAGGGCGGCGACTGGGGCGGGATGGTGACATCCGTCATCGGCGCGCAAGATCTGGGGCATTGTGCAGGCATCCATGTCAATCTGGTCATTGTCGGTCCCCCTTCCGAAGAGATCATGTCCAATCCGACGCCGGAAGAGCAGGCATCGCTGGTGCATTTTGCCACTTATCAGGAACAGGGTTCGGGCTATGCCGAAATCCAGCGGACCCGGCCCCAGACCCTCGGCTATGGTCTCGCCGATTCTCCGGTCGGTCAGATGGCCTGGATCATGGAGAAATTCCAGGGCTGGGCCGACGATGCCAAGGCCCCGGATGACAATTTCGACTGTGACCGGTTGCTCGACAATGTGATGATCTACTGGCTCAACAACGCCGGCGCATCCTCGGCACGCCTCTACCGAGAAAGTTTCGGCGCGCCCAATATCGATCCCGTCAGCATACCCTCCGGCTGCAGCATTTTTCCCAACGAGATTATCACCCCCTCGCGCCGCTGGGCGGAGCAACGGTTCAAGAATTTGCGCCACTGGGGCGAGCTGGAAAAGGGCGGTCATTTCGCGGCGATGGAAGTGCCGGAGCTGTTTGTGCAGGAAGTGCGCAGCTGTTTTGCCGGGATGGAGCTCTAGCGGCACGTGCTTTCCCTGATCACCCGGCGGCTGATGACGGCGATCCCGACGCTGCTGGTGATCATATTGGCGTCTTTCTTCCTCATGCGCCTCGCGCCCGGCGGGCCGTTTGACGGGGAACGTCCGCTCGACCCGGCAACGCAGGCGGCATTGCAACAGGCTTATGGTCTGGATCGGCCACTCTGGGAGCAGGCGTGGCTCTATATTTCTCGGCTGGTGCAGGGGGATTTCGGACCTTCGCTGGTCTATCGCGATTTCACCGTATCGGAACTGATCGCGCAGGGGCTGCCGATTTCCCTCACCCTAGGCGGTCTGGCGATCATGCTCGCGCTGATAATCGGCGTGACAGCCGGCCTGTTTGCTGCCGTGCGAGCGGGACAGGCGGCAGACAAGGCGATCATGATGCTGGCAACGGTCGCCACTGCGCTGCCGACCTTTGTCACCGGACCGGCCCTGGCCTTGTTCTTCGGGCTGTGGCTCGGATTGCTGCCGGTTTCTGGCATGGGAGACGGAGGCGCCTGGCTGATCATGCCGGTTGTCGCCCTGGCGCTGCCAGTATCGGGAGCCATTGCCAAGCTCACCCGCGCCGGACTGGCCAGCGTGCTCAAGCAGGACCATATCCGCACCGCGCGGGCGCGCGGTCTTTCCGAAACCAAAATCCTGTTCAAACATGGACTCCGGCCAGCGCTGGTTCCGGTGGCGAGCTATCTCGGTCCGGCAGCGGCGGGCCTTTTGACCGGGGCAGTCGTGGTCGAAACGGTTTTCGGCCTGCCGGGTCTCGGGCGCTATTTTGTCCAGGGCGCGCTCAATCGCGACTATCCGCTCGTACTCGGCGTGGTGACGCTCTACGCCGCGCTGATCATATTGTTCAATCTGTTTGCCGACCTGATATACGGCTGGCTCGACCCCAGAATACGGGAAGGGTGAGACGTTGCTGAAACATCATTTCCCGCTTGTTCTGGTGCTGGTGATTGTGACGCTGGCTCTATTGCTGCCGTTCTTGTTACCGTGGAGCTATGACCAGATCGACTGGGATGCCGTCCGCTCACCGGCATTTAGCGGCTCGCATCTTTTCGGGACGGATGAAATCGGCCGAGACCGCCTGGCGCGGCTGGCAGCGGGCACCCGGATCACGCTGATGGTCGCGATTGCAGCGGCGCTGGTTTCCCTGATTGTCGGCATCGCCTGGGGCGCCACCGCAGGCTGGATCGGCGGCAGAGTCGACGAAGCGATGATGCGCATAGTCGACGGCCTGTACGCTCTGCCCTTCATGTTCATCGTCATCCTGCTGATGGTGGTGTTCGGACGGTCAATATTGCTGGTCTTCGTCGGCATCGGACTGGTTGAGTGGCTGACCATGGCGCGGGTGGTCCGCGGGCAGGTGATGGCGCTGAAACAGCGGCCCTTCATTCTCGCCGCCGAAGCGGCGGGTACACCCTCAATCGCGATCATCCTGCGCCATATTTTGCCCAATATTGCCGGTGTCGCGCTTGCCTATCTGATGCTGACCGTGCCGCAGGTGGTGATGGTCGAGAGCTTCCTCTCCTTCCTCGGTCTGGGCGTGCAGGAACCGCTGACCTCGCTGGGTATATTGGTGAAAGAAGGTGCCGACGACATGGATATGGCACCGCTCGGCCTGCTGCTGCCCGGCGGCTTGCTGGTGCTGATCCTGGTCTGCCTGACGATAGAAGGCGAACGACTGAGAGACCGTTTCTCATGAGCCTTTATGAGATCCGAAACCTGGCCGTGGATATTGCCGGCAAGCGGCTGGTTGAAGAAGTCAGTCTGGCTGTTGAAGCGGGGAAATGCACAGCGATTATCGGTGCATCCGGTTCCGGGAAAAGCCTGACCTGCCTGACACCGTTCAGACTGACTCCCGGGATCGCTTCCGGAGCGATGATATTGGATGGTATCAGTATCGGTGATGCTGACGCCCAGCAGTTGCGCGATGCGCGCCGCCGGCTCACCGGATTCATATTCCAGCAGCCATTGACCGCGCTGACGCCGCATCTTTCTATCGGCGCGCAATTGCAGGAAGCGACGATGCAGGCCGGAGCAGCGCGGCCATCCCGCCAGGAGCTGGCGCAGAAGCTTGAGCGCGTAGGTCTGTCCCGGCCGGACGAGCGGCTGGACCAGTTCCCGCATCGCCTGTCCGGTGGCGAACGCCAGCGAGTGATGATTGCCGCTGCCATCGCCCACAGTCCCAAATTGCTGATCGCCGACGAACCGACCAGCGCGCTGGATGCGTCCCTGCGCGCGGAGATCATGGATCTGCTGGATGAATTGCGTGCCGAGCAAGGAATCGGAATGCTGCTGGTCAGCCATGATCTTGCTTCGGTCCGGGAGCATGCGGATCAACTGGTTGTGATGGAGAAGGGACGGTTGGTGGAATCCGGTCCGGCTGGCGCTTTGATGGCCAATCCTGCGGAAGATTATACCAAGCGTCTGATTGCCGCCACTCCCCGTCTTGATGAGCCACTCCCAAAGCTCAGCCATCCTCGTGAGCCGTTGCTCGAAACCGTGCGCATTGGCGTCGAGTTCCATCGCCCCGGCTGGCGACGCGGCAATATCCGCGCGGTGGTTGATGCCAGTATCATCGTACGACAGAGCGAATCTGTGGCCCTTGTCGGCGGCTCCGGTTCCGGAAAATCAACGCTCGGGCGCGCCATTGCCAGTATCGGCCCGGTGACCGACGGTGAAATCCTGTGGCAAGGAACCGCGCTTCCCGAGCGCGGCAAGCGCGATCTGGAAATGCGCCGGTTGATCCAGCCGGTTTTTCAAGACCCGGTCGCCAGTCTCGATCCGCAATGGCGGGTCAGCGACATCGTGACCGAACCGCTGCGTAACCTTCGGCTTGATCTGACAAGGACCGAATGGAATGATCTGGCGCGACAAGCGTTATCCAATGTCGATTTGACGGACGATTTTCTGAGCCGCCTGCCAGCCAGTCTCTCGGGTGGCCAGGCGCAGCGGGTGGCGATTGCGCGAGCGATTGTTGCATCTCCGCAGCTGCTGGTGCTGGACGAAGCGACATCGGCGCTTGATCCGCTGGTCGGAGCGGAAATTCTCGACCTGCTTCTCCGGCTGCAGGTCGAGAATGGTTTGAGCTTGCTGGTCATCACCCACGACATTGCCGCCGCGCGCCGGTTGTGCCACCGGATTGCGGTGATGGAAGAGGGGCGGATCGTTGAGACGGGTGATATGCAGGCGGTCATTGACGATCCCCGGCATCCGGCGACACAAAAGCTTATCACCGCCAGTTAAAAAAGGGGCCACCCGGTTATCCGAATGGCCCCCTTTTTCAGCGTGGCTTTTGTGAATTTAGAAGGATACGCCGAGAGTGAAAACGATCGCGCTGTCGGTAAAATTGTTGATCGAAGGCGCGTCGGTATCGGTATAGGCCAGTGTGGCGGTCAGATTGTCGGTGATCGCCCAGTCCACACCGAGCATCCAGTCAACATAATCATTCACGCCGAGAACACCCGCTGGATTGCCCAGTGATCCTTCATTGATGCCGATATTGGCGTTCAATGTGATCGGGGTCTCCGGAATTCCGGCCGAAACACCGGTGTAGATGTAGACATTATCCGAATTGCCCAAGCTGTCCTGACTCCAGGCATAAGCGATGCCGCTGGTGACTTCGACCGGACCGACTGTGCCGGACACTGAAGCATAAGGCTCGAAATAGTCGCTCGGTCCAGCTGCTCCGTCTTCACCATTGGGGTAGAAGTAATAGAGCAGTCCCACGTCAAGGGTCAGGCCGGATGTTACTTCACCGGACCAGCCGCCATAGATATCCAGTTCTGTATGACCATATGTAGGGCTGTCTTCGATCGAAGATCCCCATGTGCCGATATAGAAGCCGCTATCGTGTGCTACGTCAATACCGCCCTGGATGGCGATGTCGCCGTCGGAAAAGGACAGGCCACGGAAGCGATAATCTGATGTTACCGCAGCATTGCCCGACACTGTGATTCCGCTGGAAGATTCACCTTCCTGAGCAAAAGCTGGTGCGGCCGTGCTGGCCAGCAAGATGGCCGAGAGGCCGACGATTGTTGACTTGGCTTTTCCGCCAAGGTTGATTTTATTGGACGTGCGCATGGAAATCCCTTTCTCGTTAATGCGTATCGCCCCTCCTGATATTGCTTCGGCTGTTTTTTTATTGCGCCAGATGCCCCGAACGCGAACAGTCTCTAAACAACTGCAGGAAAGCTGCTCTATATTATTGCGCTGTACAAGAAAGAAAACGACAGGAACGATGACATAGTTCAAAAATGTTGCACTTGCGCCACATACGGGTTTTTGGTCGCTTAAAATTTAGGCGGATTTTGTCCGTGGTGACTAATAAAGCGCCATTTGGAGATTGGCAGCTTGATCACCACAACTTGATATTGCGCCTTTGCCTCACTCGGTTGGTGTCGATTCTGTCAGGGGCATAGTCGGTTCGGAGCCGGCTTCAAGCGTGAAGGTTCCACCCTTTGGCAGTGACCGGATATGAACGTCCCGTTGCGGGAAGGGGATCTCGACCCCATGTTCCTTGAACAAATCCCATACCCGTTTCAGGATCGCTGCCTTGAAATTGCCAACCCCGGATTGCGGATCCTTGATCCAGCAGCGGATTTCAAAATTGACACTATTATCGCCGAATTCCAGCATCCAGACGACCGGCTTGGGATGATTGAGCACCCGTGGTACGTCGACGCAAGCCTGTTTCATCAGATCAATCGCCTGATCCATGTCGGTATTATAGGATACACCTACCGGGATGCTGATCCGGACATTGGGACTGGAGTAAGACCAGTTTTCCACTTCCCGCGTCATGAGATCCTCGTTCGGGATCAGATGTTCCTTGCCTTCCCGAGTGAGAACCGAGACCGCGCGGACACCAATCTTGTTGACCCAGCCATAGGTGTTGCCGACCGCGATCACGTCACCGGGCTTGATCGAACGATCCATTAACAGGATGATTCCGGCGATCAGGTTACCAATTGTCTTCTGCATGCCGAAACCGATGGCGAGGCCGAAAGCGCCGGAGAAGACGGCCAAGGCAGTGAGGTCGATCCCGACCACGTCTAGGCCCAGAACAAAGGCGCCGGCCAATATCGCGACGGTGGCGAGTTTCTGGCCCAATACCTTCTGCGCGCCATCCAGTTCGCTGTTGCTGATGATATAAGCGACCAGCTTCATAAGCACGCGGGCAACCGCGAGCAGGATCACGGCAGTCATCGCCAGGGTCACGATCCAGAGCAGCGAAATCCTTCTCGAGCCGATACCGAAACCAACCTTGTCCAGAGCAAGGGTGATTGGTTCGATTCCGCCAACCAGGCCCGATCCGATACTCACGAACAGGGCCAGACCAATGAGTGTACCCAACCAGTCCGGCATTCGCACACCGCGGATCAGGTCATTGGCAAACAGGCCGACCGTTATGGCAATGGTGAGAGAAAAGACGACCTGGGCGATCAGATGCCAGGGATAGAAAGCCAGGAAAATGCCGCACAGGATGAATGTGGTTGCACGCCGGGTCATGTCACGGATACGCCGACCGGCGAGTTCGCTCTCATAGCCCGCGCGCGCTTCCCAGAGGTGGCGCAACTTGGGGCCGATATATTTGCTGAGATACCAGCCGGCGGTCAGGGCCAGCATGACCAGTCCCGCGGCCACGGCGCCTTCGATATATTGGACGTTGCGGGGTGTGTCAGGAGTCAGAGATTCCAGATATTTGAACGCATTGTCGATCATGGTTTTGCACTGTGGTAATGTTCAAAAGCTTTGGCAAGGTCCGCTATCAGATCATCCGGGTCTTCCAGTCCGATATTCAGCCGCACCAACGGGCCTTTCCCGGTCCATTCGGTTGCGGTGCGATGTTTTTCCGGATCAACCGGCAGCGCAAGGCTTTCGAAACCACCCCAGCTATAGCCGATGCCGAATAGAGTCAGCGCATCGATGAAAGCGGCGCGGGACCGGTCGTCACCATCCGATAGCTCGAAGGAAAACAGGCCTGACGCTCCGGTGAAATCACGTTTCCATATTTCGTGACCCGGACAATCCGGCAGGGCAGGGTGAAGGACCAGGCCGACTTCGAGCCGTTCTTTCAACCAATGGGCGATTTTAAGAGCGCTGGATTCATGCTGGCGCAGCCGGACGTCGAGCGTCCTCAATCCCCGCGCAGCGAGATAGGCGTCATCCGGTGAGACCACCTGGCCCAGTTGCTGGGCTGTGCGCCGGAGGCGGGTCCAATATTTGCTGTGGGTGGTGACCGCGCCCATCATTACATCGCTATGCCCGACAATATATTTGGTTGCGGCGGTTATCGCGATATCGACACCATGTTCCAGCGCCAGGAAGAAGCGCGAAGTCGCCCATGTGTTGTCGAGGAGGGTGATCACGCCCGCCGCACGCGCCGCCTCGCAGATCGCCGGCACGTCCTGAACCTCGAAGGTCAGGCTGCCGGGGCTTTCCAACAATATCGCCTTTGTGTCGGGACCGAAGAGATCGGCGATGTCGGCGCCGATCAACGGATCATAATAGCGCGCTGTTATCCCCATGCGTTTAAGAAAGGCATCGGCGAAGCTGCGGCTGGGGTCATAGCTGCTGTCGGTGAGTAATATCTCGTCGCCCGGCTTCAGAACCGCGAGGAGCGAACAGGAAATGGCGGCAACACCGGAAGGATAAAGCATGGTGCCGGCGGCGCCGGGCTCCATTTCGGTCAGCGCTTCCGCCAGTGACCATTGGGTCGGAGAACCGCGACGACCGTAGAAAAAACGGCCATCATCGTTCGACGTCAGGCCTTCCCGGAGATGAGCGACATCGTCATAGAGATGCGTGCTTCCGCGCCATACGGGCGGATTGACCACGGCTCCGGTCCATATTTTCCGGCGACCACCGGTAACGACCTGAGTCGCGGGCTTTTTTGAACCAGAGCCGGTATCGGCCAATTAAAGTTCCAGCAGTGCTGGCATATTCAGACGGTTTCTTTCGGGGTGTCCGCATCGGCGCCCCATTCGGACCAGCTGCCGTCGTAGAGCGCGGTTTTGTCAGCTCCCGCGAGCGCCGCAGCAAAGGATATAACCGCTGCCGTGATCCCCGAACCACATGTCGTTACAAGCGGCTTGGAGAGATCCACGCCGGCGTCGCTAAAGACGGCCTTGATTTCATCGACGCTTTTCCATGTCCCGTCGGCGTTGAAAAAGTTGCTGTGCGGGATATTGGTCGAGCCGGGGATATGGCCGGATGCGGTATTGCCGCGCGGGTCGGGCGTTTCGCCGCTGAACCGGTCGGCGGGACGCGCATCGACAACCTGTTCATTCTTGCTGTGCAAATTGGCGAGCATATCCGCCTTGGTGCGGATATCCTTGTCGTCTTTCCAGACGGTGAAATGACGGTGGCGCAACGCTTCCTTGCCGGTTTCAAGCGGCCGACCTTCGGCTTTCCATTTGGCAATGCCGCCATCGAGAATCGCAACTTCATGCGCGCCAAAAATGGTCAGCATCCACCAGGCGCGGGCTGCGGTATTGAACGGACTGTCATCGTAAAGCACCACACGGCTGCCATCGCCCAGACCGAGTGACTGCATCCGGCTGGCAAATTTCTCGGCTGGCGGGAGCATATTGTCGACCGGATTGTTGGTATCGGTCAAATCACTGAGATCCATGAAGACTGCGCCGGGGATATGGCCGGCTTCATATTCGGCTGCAGGATTACGTCCCGCATCCGGCATGAATTTTGTCGCGTCCACGATCCGCAGATCAGACGCGCCCAGTTCGTTGGCCAACCATTCGGTCGTTACCAGCAATTCCATATTAAACTCCTCATGCCCGCAATTATTTGCGCTACTCTAACCGCCGTTTAGCGACTCGATTTCAAGGCGTCGAGGCTATAACGCATTGCTCTGCGAATCCACCGCTTATGTGCTTTTTCTGCATGACATGATGTTACGGTAACATCTGAATCGCGACACGATCAATATCGACCACTTATATTCCCCCGGAAGGTTCAATTCATGGCGAGCGGGCGGTGACCGAGCGGAGCAAAGCTGCGTGGTCCCAGATCCAACCGAAACGGCGCCATTTTGGGGCGTAGCGGCTGGTGTTCCTGACCGACAAGATAGGCAGCGGTCTGAATATGCTGGGTGCCGGATACATCGGTAAATTCAATCGCAATCTGCACCAGCGGCACGAACAAGGCCTGTGACTGGAACTGAATCGGGCGGATACCCGTCAACGGGATGCGAAATTCTGCGACAATTTTCTCGGTTTCTCCAGTCGGGAGATTGGGAACCTCTGCCAATGGGGATAAATCGGCCAAAACGGGATCGCCAGCGCCATGGTTCTGCGCCTGTACCATGGCTCCACTGACCCTGATGCCCGTCAGATCGTCACCGCCATGGTTGGAGAGGGTCAGTTCGAAGCCCAGCACCGCATTGATCAAAGTCGCATTGGCCGAATGTGGCTGGAAGCCGATGCTGAGGGCAGCCACAGGCAGGATTGGATCGGGAAGGGTGGCGATGTCGCTAGGCAGGCCGGCTGTGGCGCGCTCAGGATCGGTGACAGTCGTTTGCTTCGGCGCAGCATGGCGGCGGGCCCGCCAAAGAAATAATGCGCCAAGCAGGACGAACAGCAGAAGCCCCAGCACCAGGAGTTGCCAATCACTGGTCTCAGTCTCCGGTAAGGGCTCTGTGAGGGTTGCCGTCGGGGATGAGAATATATCAGCCGGCGTGGTTGTGGATTCCGGACCATCGTCTGTATTGATTGCAGGTTCTGCCGGGGCAGAGCCGGTTTCGGATGCGGGTTTTTCCACTTGGGCATCTGGTCTGCGTCGAGTTGGCTCGATCGTCGATGGCGGTTGATCGGCTCTTCTGTCGATAGCGGCAGGCTTGATCGCCGGGCTGGCGGATGGGGAAGTGCTCAATGGCGTGGGCGGTTTCGCGGGACTTGTTCGCGGTGTGACGATGGTCGGCTCGGCAAGTGGAATGTCGGCGTCGACGGGACCTTGCAAGACTTTCTTCGCTGGCGTGCTGCTTGGTCCGGGCGGCAGCGAATAGCTGTCCACCGACGGTTGGCTTTGCAGAACAGGCAATGGTTCGTCGATCGCCGATTGTGCCATGGCGACAGAGCTCGGGGACAGACCCAAAGCTGCGCCGGTCAAAAGGGCGTGGAACCCGATATGTCTGATGGTCTGAAAAACGGCTATTTCCCTGCATTGTTTCAGATCGGAATGCCGCCCGACGCGCTGAACCGGCGATGAATGCAGCAGGGGTGATGACATGAAGCGCCCCGTGCACTAGATAATCTGCATGACCGACAAACCAACCTCTCCGCCAGCTCCGAAATTTCTCGGCAAGACCAGTCCGATGCCTGCTTCTCCCGAAGAGGCGATACTCGACTATGTCCCCAATCCGCGCGTTGGCGAGCTCTATCTCACGCGCTTTGCGGTACCGGAATTTACCTCGCTGTGCCCGGTAACCGGTCAGCCGGACTTTGCCCATCTGGTGATCGACTATGCACCGGATCAAACCATCGTCGAATCCAAGTCGCTCAAGCTGTTCCTTGGTTCGTTCCGCGACCATGCCGCCTTTCACGAGGATTGCACGGTCGGCATCGGCAAGCGGCTGTTTGACGAAATGAAACCTCAATGGCTGCGGATCGGTGGCTACTGGTATCCGCGTGGCGGTATACCGATCGACATATTCTGGCAATCGGGTGAGCCGCCCAAGGGCCTCTGGATACCGGATCAGGGCGTCGCGCCCTATCGTGGCCGTGGCTGATGAAGCATAAATTCTACGGCGGGCCGCTGTCGCTCTATTCCGGCAAGGCGCGGGCCTATCTCGATTGGAAAGGGGTGGATTACGAGGAAATCCTCAGCACCACCGAAGTCTATAAAACGATCATCGTTCCCAAAGTCGGCCGTCCTGTCATTCCGGTGATGGTAACCGGAGATGGGGAAACGCTTCAGGACACAACATTGATCATCGACCATTTTGAAGCGAAGATCGGCGGACCGTCCGTCTATCCCGATACGCCGAAACAGCGGCTGGTGGCTTTGCTGATGGAAGTGTTCGGTGATGAATGGCTGGTGATCCCGGCCATGCACTATCGCTGGAACTATAATGAGGAATGGGTCTACGGCGAATTTGGCGCCGTTGCAGCGCCTGATGCCAGCCAGGAAGAGCAGCTGGCAATCGGCCGCGAGCGCGGGCAGACGTTCAAGGGTTTTTGCCCGATATTGGGGATTAACGAACAAACCATCCCCGCGATCGAGGCCAGCTATGAAGCGCTTCTGGCCGACCTTGACCGGCATTTTTCCCAATATGATTATCTACTGGGGTCGCGGCCCTCGATTGGCGATTTTGGCCTGATCGGGCCGCTTTATGCCCATTTGTATCGCGATCCCGCATCGGGCGAGATCATGAAACGGCTGGCACCGAAAGTTGCCGAATGGGTCGAGCGGATGGTGGATGTGCAGCAGCCTTTATCCGGAGAATTTCTGCCCGATGACGAGGTTCCGGAGACATTGGTTCCGGTGCTGGAAAGAATGATGACGGAGCAAATGCCCTTCCTTCAGAAAACCGCCGACATTTTTGCCGCCTGGGCCAGAGCCAATCCGGATATGGAGATTCCGCGCGCTGTCGGAATGACGGATTTCACCATCGAGGGTGTGACCGGACAACGGATCGCACCACCGTTCAGCCTGTGGATGTTGCAGCGACCGCTGGACTATTATCGCCAGTTGGAAGAATCCGACAAATCAGCTGCGGAGGAATTTTTGTCGACAATCGACGGCGCCCTGGCGTTTCGGGATTTCACGATGGAGCGGCCGTTGGCGTTCGAAAACTTCAAGTTGATATTGCACTAATATTACGAACTGCCGCCATTTTTTGGAACAGAAAATCAGTTTGCCCTATCAATCGGCCGCCGCCAATCTTATATATTACTGATATGAGCAGCGTTTCACATCATCACAGCATTGCCATCGAGGCATCCGACATTGATTTCATGGGACATGTAAACAATGCCAACTACCTGACGTGGGTGCAGGACGCAGTGGTAGCACATTGGCAGAAATTTGCCCCTTCCGAAGCTGTTGCAGCCCATCTCTGGGTAGCAATCAAGCACGAGATTACCTATCGCAAGCCCGCTTTTCTGGATGATGACGTTATCGCCGAAGTGTTGCTCGAAAAAGTGCACGGGGCACGGGCATTTTACAGCACGATCATTCGTCGTGGCGAAGAGGTGCTTGCCGAAGTGCAATCGAGCTGGTGCTGTATCGATGCCGATACCTTGCGCCCGACCCGTCTGGCGAAAGATATCGTCGCCCGTTTTTTCGGGTAGAAGGTTGAAGCGTTTCAGTCCGCTGGCGCAGCAATAACGAGCTGGCTAGCAGACCATCAACGCATCAGCCCGCCGATCAGGTTGCGCACGAAGCGTCCGGCAACCGGCCCGGCAAGATCGGTAACCACCGACCCGACTGCAGAAGTCACGCCTGACCGCATCGGGTCCGCCCGGGATTTTTTACCGAGCATCGTCGAAGCCGCCATACCTGCTGCTGACCCCACGGCGACCTTCGCACCGCGGCTGAAGGCTTTTTCCCAGATGCTTTTGGTCTTGCGTGAGCGCTTGCCAACTTCTTCTTCGCCTTTTTCCTCAACTTCCCGCGCGGTTTCCGTGGCGTCGATGACTTTTTGCGCCAGGATCTCCTCGGCACTATTTCTGTCTATCTCTTCGTCATATTTGCCATCATAGGGCGAGATCGAATTGATGATCGCGCGTTCCTTGACCGAAACCGGTCCCAGTCGAGAGCGGGGCGGTTTTATCAGGGTCCGCTGGACAATCGATGGCGCACCGTCTTCCATCAAGGTTGACACCAGCGCTTCGCCAACGCGCAATTCGGTAATGGCTTGCTCGACATCCAGATCGGGGTTGATGCGGAAAGTATCGGCAGCCGCCTTGATCGCCTTTTTGTCGCGCGGGGTGAAGGCGCGCAGGGCATGTTGCACCCGGTTGCCGAGCTGGCCAGCAACCTCTTGAGGTATATCAACGGGGTTCTGGGTAACGAAATAGACGCCAACGCCCTTGGACCGGATCAGGCGCACGACCTGCTCAATCTTGTCCTCGAGTGCCTTGGGTGCGTCGTCGAACAGCAGATGGGCTTCGTCGAAGAAGAACACCAGCTTCGGCTTTGTCGGATCACCGATTTCCGGTAATGTTTCGAACAGTTCGGCGAGCAGCCAGAGCAGGAATGTCGCATATAGTTTCGGGCTGCGCATCAGCTGATCGGCGGCGAGTATGTTGATATAGCCGCGTCCCTGATCATCGCATTTGATGAAATCATCAATTTCCAGAGCGGGTTCGCCGAAAAACTGGCCTGCGCCCTGACTGTCCAGCTGCAGCAACTGACGCTGGATTGCGCCGACGCTGGCCTTGCTGACATTGCCATATTTGGCGGACAGTTGCTTCGCATTTTCTGCCGTATAAGCGAGCATCGACTGCAGATCATCGAGGTTCAGCAGCAGCAATCCCTCTTCATCGGCAAAGCGGAAGACAATATTCAGCACGCCTTCCTGCGTGTCGTTCAGGTCCATCAAGCGAGCGAGCAGCAGCGGCCCCATTTCCGAGATCGTGGTCCGGATGGGATGGCCCTGTTTGCCATATAGGTCCCAGAAAATTGCCGGATTGTCAGAATAGGCATAGTCGCTCATTCCAAGGTCCTTGGCACGTCCTTCCAGCTTGTCGGCATGTTTGAATTGCGAGGAGCCGGCCATCGAAACGCCGGAGAGGTCACCTTTGACGTCGGCAACAAAGACCGGCACGCCATTGGCGGAAAAGCTCTCGGCAAGCCCTTGCAAAGTGACGGTTTTACCAGTGCCGGTCGCTCCGGCAATCAGTCCGTGCCGGTTGGCTCGGGACAGATTGAGGCTTTGCCGTTCGTCACCGCCCAGTCCGAGAAAAATTTCTGTTGCATCGGCCATTGGCGGATCCCTTTACTCATATTGCAAGTTTGAGCTTCGACTTGACGCAAAAAAAAGGCCGGCGTCAAGCACCGGCCCTTTTCTGTTACATGTGTTTAAACGCGCTTAATCGTCCTGCAGGCGCACCGCGACAAATTGCGGATCGCGAGCGCCGCGACGGACCTGTAGCAGCACTGCTTCGCGATTTGACCGTTTCGCATTGCTGATGGCCTGATCCAGTTCGGCCGCGCTCGTCACAGGTTGGCGGTTGACGCTGGTGATCAGAAATCCGCGCCGAATTCCTTTTTGGCCGGCATCGCTGTTCGGATTAACCGTGGTTACGACAACACCTTTTTGCGTCGACGGCACACCGATCTGCCGTGCGATTGCCGGAGTCAGATCGATCACAGACAATCCCAGTGCATCGGCGGTTGCCTGCGCGCTGGTGCCATCGTCATCCTGACCCATTGCATTATCTTCGGCATCAGGATCGAATGTGCTTCCGGCCAGTTCCTCTTCGGATGGACGTTTACCAAGCTTTGCATTGACCTTGATGGTCTTGCCGTTGCGGATCAGCTCGATCGGAACTTCTGTGCCAATCGGCAGATTGGCAACCAGATAGGACAGGGTCTGGTCCGGTGTAATGGCCTTGCCGTGCACCTTGGTGATCACGTCACCTGCCTGAATACCGGCTTTCTGTGCCGCTTCACCGGGTTCGACCCGCTGGACGAATTCGCCGCGATTTTTTTCCAGACCGAGTGAGTCGGCCAAGTCTTCCGAAAGGGCGCTGATCTGCACACCAAGATAACCGCGCTCGATTGTCTGGCCGGCTTTCAGCGTTTCGACGATCGGAGCAGCGACTTCTGCGGGGATAGCAAAGCCGATGCCGACATTGCCGCCGGTTGGCGAGATAATCGCGTTGTTGATGCCGATGACATTGCCGTTGAGGTCGAACATTGGCCCGCCACTATTGCCGCGGTTGATCGATGCATCGGTTTGCAGGAAACGATCATAAGCGCCGCCCTGTCCAGTGTTCCTGTGGATCGCAGAAAGAATGCCTGTGGTCACAGTTCCGCCAAGACCGAAGGGATTGCCGATGGCAATGACCCAGTCGCCAACCCGGGCGCCAGTGCTGTCGCCAAATTTGACGAATGGCAGGGGCTTATTCGCCTTGATCTTGAGTACCGCGATATCGGATGCCGCATCGCGGCCAACCAGTTCGGCTTCATATTCGGTACGATCCGGCATGATCACGGTGATGGATTCGATAGTCGCGTTGCGGTTGCCCGGTGCCACCACATGGTTGTTGGTTACGACATAGCCATCGGCCGAGATGATGAATCCGGATCCCAGCGATTGTGCCTCGCGGGTTTGCCCCCCACCGTTGCCGCCCTGACGATTGCCGAACAGGCCGTCAAAAGGCGTGCCCGCAAAAGGATTGTTGTTGGTCACCCTAACGCGCTGGGTGGTCGAAATATTGACCACAGCAGGCTGCAATTGTTCTGTCAGATCCGCAAAGCTCATCGGCGCGCCTGCGCGCGGCACGACATTGCGCATCACCGAGCTGTCATTGGCGGCGGTTTGTGCTCCAGCCGGGACGACGCCGGTCAGGGTTGCTGCACTGCCGGCCAAAAGCAAAGCTGCTGAAATTCCGTAAGAGTAACGCACTATTATCTTCCTCTCAAATTTTTGGCTGAGCAAATGAATATCTGCCGCCAAATCCGTTCAAAATCGCGGAATTAATGGCGCAATTTTCATGAACGGAAATTGAATATTAGCATATTTGTCCGCCGATCTTAAGCGCAGAACTGCGAGACATTTCCCATCCAAGCCTATTTGGGTGCGCCACAGCCCTTTCGCAAGCTGCGAAATATCATTTGGTCGAAAAAAAACGACGTTGAGCAGAAAAGACGACAAATGTAGTCGGTGGGCTTTCACCGGCGACTATCGGCCCCGGAACTGACGCAGATATTCATTGTCAGGCGAAAGCACGAACGAACTTTGCGGATCATTCGGACCACCACCCTGGAATGTCGTTTCATAGCTCTTCATGGCGCGGTAGAAATCATAGAAATTCGCATCCTTGCCAAAGCTTTCTGCATAGGTCCGGGCGGCGCTGGCATCGGCTTCAGCACGAATGATCTGCGCCTGCTTTGCGCCTTGCGCACGGATGGTCCGCGCTTCCTGGTCACGCGCGGTCCGCATCCGTTGATAGGCGCTGTCGAGTGGCGTGCCGTCGGGCAGGTCGGCGCGCTTGATCCGCACGTCGACAATCTCCGCACCATATTGGCGCGCAACCCGGTTGAGACCGGCCTGGATATTGTCCATCACCTGGCCGCGTTCCGGACTCAGAAGAGCCGCAAACGGACGCTTGCCGAGTTCGTTTCTCAGGGCCGAGCCTAGAATTGGTCGGAGTTCCTCAGAGACGCGCTCTTCGCTGCCTGCAGCGATATACATGCGCAGCGGATCGGTGATCCGGAAGCGGGCAAAGGCATCAACCTGCAAGCGCAGCTGGTCGGTGGACAGCACTTGCTGCTGTTCCATCTCGACGTCGCGGATACGCTTGTCGATCCACACGATCTGTTCGAAAAACGGAATCTTGGCGATAAGACCCGCACCGGTTTCGCCAAAGGCTTCCCCGGACTGGTAACGATTGACGATTCGCTTGGGTTCACCAAGCTGGACTACGACGCCCTGCCGGGTTTCCGGCACGATGACGATAGTGTTGAGCAGGATGAACAGCGCGGCGATGATGATTACGCCAAGCGCAACGGGATTTTGCATTATCCGTTTCATTATTTGCCCTCCACGGTTGTAATCGCGGGTTGCTGCGCGCGTTTCTTCAGTTCCGGCAGGGCCAGATAAGGCGTCACGCCTTTCACTTCGACCACCGTCTTGTCGACCTTGGACAATACGCGCTCCATTGTTTCATAATACATCCGCTGTCTCGTCACCGTCGGAGCAAGTCGATATTCTTCGTAGACCTTGTCAAAGGCGGCCGATTCACCCTGCGCCTGGGCGGTCAGCTGTTGTGCATAGGCACGCGCTTCGTTGAGATAGGTTTGCGCTGTCTGCTGCGCGGCGGACACTTCCTTAAACGCATCGTTGACCGCAGCGGGGGGATCGGCTTTCTTGATGGCGATACCGCGAATGACCACGCCAGCGCCGTAGCCATCGAGCAGCTGTTGCATATTCTGTTCGACCTGCTGTTCGATTTCGGTCCGTTCGGAACCAATTGTGTCATCCAGCGTGAAATTGGCCACGGCTGCCCGCATTGCGGCTTCCGCGACTTCCTTGATCGTTTCTTCCGGTTCGGCGATCTGGAACAGGAACAGTTCCGGCGCCTTGATATTCCAACGTACCGAATAGGCCAGATCGACGATATTCTGATCGCCGGTCAGGATCAGCTTTTCGGATTCTCCTTCGGGAATATCGATCGTCCGGATGTCCTCGACGTCGAGTTTGACGACTTGCTCCAACGGAGTGGGAAGGGAAAAGTGCAGGCCAGGCTGCAGGGTTCGCGAATAGGAACCCAGAAATGTCACGACGCCGCGTTCCTGCGGGCTGACACGGTGAATACTTGTCAGCAATACCCAGAGGATGATGAAGCCGATTGCCATGAGAGGCCACCAGGACCGTCCGCCGGGACGCTTTGGAATGCCGCCCTTGAAACCACCGCCAGTGCCCTTTTTGAACAGTTCTTCGAGAGAACCGGCACCCTTGCGGCCGCCACCGGAAGATCCGCCAGGAGGGTTGCCCCACGGGTTGCGGGGACCGCCGCCGTTGCCACCATCATTGCCGCTGTCGCCGTTATTGCCCCAGGGGCCGGACATGTTCAATATTGAGCCCAAAATCGATTTGCGGCGCGCTTCACCGTTAATATTATCATTCATAGTTTCTTTATAGGTAGCACGCCGCCAGAAAAACAGTGTCAATCCGAGAAAAGTGTAACTATGTCGATCCGATGACCGATATTTCCACAATTGAGACAGCGCTCGACGGCGTTGCCAAGGGCCGTTTCAGCGCCGTAAAATACACCGAAGGCCGCGTCACTCTGGTGCTGAACGTCGGCGGATTGGACGTGCGTGAGCGTGGCCAGATCGAGATTGCCGTCAAGGGCAGCCTGCTGGCCTTGGACGGTGTCGAGAAAGTCGACATCGCGATGACAGCCGAGAAAGTCGAGCGCCGTCTGATCGCCGTGGCCAGCGGCAAAGGCGGGGTCGGCAAGTCGACGCTTTCCGCCAATCTGGCAATTGCCATGCAGCGCTTGGGCCGCAAGGTCGGGATGGTGGATGCCGATATATACGGGCCGTCGCAGCCGCGCCTGCTTCACTGCGAGGGGCAGCGTCCCGAAGCCGAAGGCAAGCAGCTGATTCCGGTGCCCAATGACTATGATGTGCCGGTGCTGTCGATGGGCCATCTGGCGAAACCCGGACAGGCAATCGCCTGGCGCGGACCGATGGCGGGCAAGGCGCTCGAGCAGCTGATCGACGCGCATTGGGGTGATGTCGAGGAACTGATCGTCGACATGCCGCCAGGCACCGGCGATGTACAATTGTCGATGATGCAGAATCACAAGCCGGTTGGCGCGGTGATCGTTTCGACGCCGCAGGACCTGGCACTGATGGATGCCACCCGTGCGGTCGATCTGTTCAATCAGGCAAAGATTCCGATCATCGGCATGGTCGAGAATATGGCCGGCTATCAATGCCCGCATTGCGGCGAAGTGAGCGATCCTTTCGGGGCAGGCGGTGCCGAAGCGGCTGCGAAGACAATGGGCATGCCCTTCCTTGGTCGTATTCCGCTGGATATCGAAATTCGCAAGTCGAGCGATGGCGGAACGCCACCGGCTTGCGGCGATGATGTGCACGGACAGGCTTTCCGTGATATTGCCAAAAAGCTCGCGACATGGCTGGATAACCAATAGAGCGGAGAGAGGGCGACATGCTGCTGGAAAAAGATCAGGACATAGCGGGATTGCTTACAGCGACGCGGCGCATCGCTCTGGTCGGAGCGTCGGCGAAGCCTGAACGAGCAAGCAATCGGATATTCAAATTCCTTCTCGAACAGGGTTATGACGTGGTGCCGGTCAATCCCGGCCTCGCTGGCCAGCAATTGCATGGAGAGACGGTGGTCGAATCGTTGTCCCTGGTCACGGGCGAGATTGATATGGTCGATATTTTTCGCAACTCAGCCGCTGCCGGTGATGTGGTCGACGAGGCTATCGCGGTGGGCGCGAAATCGGTCTGGATGCAGCTTGGCGTCATCAACCAAGCTGCGGCCAGACGTGCAATCGAAGCGGGCCTCAAGGTTGTCATGGACCGTTGCCCGAAAATCGATATTCCCCGGTTGGGCCTGCTGAAGTAACTCCATGGCGGTTGAAACAGACAAGGACCGGGTCGAAGAAACATCCACTGGATTGAACCGTCGCAAATTCCTGATCGGAGGCGGCGCGGCAGCCGGTCTGGTGGTAGCATGGGCAATATGGCCGCGCAGCTATGAGCCCAATATTGCCGCGACCGAGAATGAGCAGATCTTTGGCGCTTTTCTGAAAATATCCGAGAATGGGCAGGTTACGGTGGTCGTGCCGCAAAGCGAAATGGGGCAGGGTGTCTATACCGTTCTGCCGCAAATTCTCGCCGACGAACTGGGTGCGGACTGGCGAACAGTCGCGGTTGAACCCGCACCGATCAACCCGCTTTACAACAATAGTCTGCTGGCCGAGCAATGGGCGGATAGCCTGATGCCCGCAGGCACTGAAAAATTGTCCGAAAATGCCGCATTTCGATGGGTTGCGCAGAATGTAAAGATCCGCGAGAAATTCATGGTGACGGCAGATTCCACTTCAATCCCTGCTTTCGCGGCCAGTTTTCGCGAGGCCGGAGCAGCAGCGAGAATATTGCTGACCAAGGCGGCAGCGGCCCAATGGGATGTTGCCTGGGAAGCCTGCACGGTCGAAAATGGGATTATCTCCCACGGCGGCAAGACATTGCGGTTCGGGGAACTGATCCGCGATGCAGTCACCCAGACCTTGCCGGATCCCGTGCCGCTGCGACCAGCCGGCACCGGCAATTTGACCGGACAGGACGTTCCCCGCCTTGATTTGCCTAGCAAACTTGATGGATCTGCCAATTTTGCCGGTGACGTCCGGCTGCCGGACATGGTTTTCGCCGCAATCCGGCAGGGTCCAATTGGCGAAACCCGCCTGAAATCCTTCAACCGCGGCGGGGCCAGCAAGATCACCGGCTTTATCGACGTGGTCAAAGGCGAAAAATGGATCGCCGCTGTCGCCACCAACTGGTGGGCGGCCAACCGGGCATTGGACAAAATGAGCCCTGTGTTCGAAACCAGAGGCTTCATGGCCGATAGCGACAAGATCGACACGGCTTTGCGCAAGGCACTGGATGACGGGCCGGGGATTCGCTTCATATCTCGCGGTGAAACCAAGGGCATGTTTACCGAAGAGAATCTGTTACAGGCTCGCTATCACGCCGATGCTGCGCTGCATGCGCCGATCGAGACGCGGACGGCGACCGCGGAATATAAGGATGGTGGTCTGGAGCTGTGGATGGCCACCCAGGCACCAGCGGCAGCAGTTCAGGCGGCTGCCAAAATGCTGAATATCGGTCAGGACCGCGTCACCCTTTACCCGATGCTGAGCGGCGGCTCGTTCGACCGCAATCTCGACAATGAAATCGCCGGGCAGGTAGCGCTGATCGCCAGGAAAATGGGCCGGCCGGTGCAACTGGTCTGGTCCCGGGCCGAAGATTTGATGCACGATCATTATCGGGCGCCAAGCCAGGCACGGCTGGATGCTGCCATGGCCAAGGCTGGCCGCGTTGAAGCGATGCAGATCAAGATTGCCGCTCCGCCATCGGCGCGGGAACAGGCCAGACGCCTGTTCGACGGGATGGGCAATGTAGAAGCGATGCGGTCTTCCGTCGGCGAAGCGGATAAAAAGGCGGTGGCCGGTCTCGACGTGCCCTATGATATTCCCAATCTGACCGTCGATCACCATAGCGCCTTCGTCGGCGTGCCGACCGGCAACTGGCGCAGCAACGCCCATAGCAGCAACGTCTTCTATCTGGAATCGTTCATCGATGAGCTGGCTGCCAAGGCTGGTATCGAGCCCTTGTCCTTTCGCATGCAGATGATGAACAACCAGCCGCGGCTTGCCCGTTGCCTGACCAGTGTTGCTGCCATGTCCGGTTGGGATGGCGGTCTGGAGCAGAGCGGTCAGGGCATCGCCTGTCACAGTATGCGCGGTGGCTATATTGCCGTTATTGCAAGCGCCAGCAGGGGTGGCAGTGGTCTGGAGGTTCGCCGCATTTCGGCTACGGTCGACATCGGCCGGATCATCCATCCCGATATTGCGCGGCAACAAATTGAAGGCGGAATTGTCTTTGGACTGGCGATGGCGCTTGGGAGCGCGACCCGGTTTGAAAAGGGACTGCCGACGGCCAAGCGTCTGCGCGACCTGTCGCTGCCGCGACTGGCCGAAATACCGCCGATCCAGATTGAATTTATCAGAAGCGAAGAAGAGCCCGTCGGTTATGAAGAGCTCGGTGTTCCCGCTGTTGCACCTGCAGTGGCCAACGCCTTGTTCTCGGCAACCGGCGTCCGGCTTCGGCAATTACCACTTTTCGGGGAAGTATCCTAAATCATGCGTGAAACCGGACCATTGCCAAACGACCATCCGCTGGTCGCAGCTAAGAAAATCGGCCTTTTACTGGTCAATCTCGGTACGCCCGATGCGCCGGAGAAAAAGGCCGTCAAACGCTATCTCAAACAGTTTCTGTCGGACAAAAGGGTGGTCGAGATACCATCAATCATATGGCAGCCGATTTTGCGCGGGATCATTCTCAACACCCGACCGGCTAAATCTGCTGAAGCTTATGGTTTGGTGTGGACCGAAGACGGCTCGCCGCTGGCTTCCTACACCCGAAAGCAGTCAGACAAGCTCGATGGCAGAATGGACGGCGTGATGGTCCACTGGGCGATGCGCTACGGCAATCCGAGCATCGCTTCCCGGCTGGATGCAATGAAAGCCGAGGGCTGCGATCGCATTTTGATCGCGCCGCTCTACCCGCAATATAGTGGTGCCACCACGGCGAGCGTGCATGATGCGGTGTTCGACGCGGTTGCTGCCATGCGCTGGCAACCGGCGATCCGGCTGCTCCCCGCCTATCATGATGACCCGGCCTATATCGATGCGCTGGCGACCAGTCTGGAGCGCGATATCGCAACGCTGGATTTTGTGCCCGACGCAATTGTCGCCAGCTTCCACGGCATGCCGCAGCGCACGCTGGAACTCGGCGACCCCTATCATTGCCACTGCCAGAAGACCGCGCGTCTACTGTCCGAGAAAATGGGCCGGGAACTGGTTGTGGCTTTCCAGTCGCGCTTTGGCCGGGCGAAATGGCTCGAGCCCGCAACCGACACGACGCTGGAAGCCCTGCCGGGCCAGGGAAAGAAAAATATCGCGATATTCGCGCCCGGCTTCTCCAGCGATTGTCTGGAAACCTGCGAGGAACTGGCGATACGGGGCAAGGAGCAGTTTCAAGCCGCCGGCGGCGAGAAATTCGCCTATCTGCCGTGCCTCAACGATAGCGAGACGGGCATAGATATGCTGGAGACCCTGGTACGACGGGAATTGTCCGGGTGGATCTAGAAAAGCCCGAACTGTTCCATCCTCCGGTCAAGCGCAGCATCACCATTGCCGGGCATCAAACCTCCATTTCGCTGGAGCCGTTGTTCTGGGATATGCTGAAAGCGGCGTCGGATAGTCGCGGCCTGCCGGTCAATGCATTGGTGGCGCGAATCGACGTCGAACGCATTGCAGCGGCACAGCCGCCGGGCCTTGCGACAGCCATCCGCTTGTGGCTGACCAATGATATGCTTGGAAAAACGACTCAAGCCGACTAAGGGACGCCCATGAACGCTACCCTTCTTGTCATGGCAGGCGGTGCAATGGGTGCGGCGGGACGTTATCATCTCGGCCGACTTGTCTTTCACCTGGCTCCCGTTGGTTACCCCATTGGAACCCTGGTGGCCAATGTGACCGGCGGTCTTTTGATGGGTGTGCTGGCTGGTGTGCTGGCCCGCAGCAATTTTGTCGATGAGCCGTGGCGGCTATTGCTTGGCGTTGGCCTGCTTGGCGGTTTTACAACTTTTTCGGCCTTTAGTTTGGAAGTTCTCAATATGATCGAACGCAGTGAATGGGGCATCGCAATGATATATGCCTTGGTCTCCGTCGTCGGTTCCGTGCTGGCCCTGTTTGCTGGCCTGATGGCAGTGAGGGCACTGGCATGAGCGGATTTGATCCCACCGCCGAAAGCGGCTCCGAGGAAGAATCGCCCCAAGGTTCGCCCAAGGAGCAGATGCAGGCGCTGAAGACACTTGATGTCCGGCAATTCACGGTTTCTCCCGATGATGACGATATCCGCGTGGACCGCTGGTTCAAGCGGCATATGGAAGATGTGCCGTTCAACATCGTTTCGCGCTGGGCGCGGACCGGGCAGTTGCGGCTGGATGGCAAACGCGTATCGCCGGGCGATCGCGTGCAGGCCGGGCAGGTTTTGCGCGTGCCGCCGCAGGAAATCGAACGGCCGGGCCGCGTTGCCAAGGCCAAGACCGATTTGTCGCAGGACCAGATCGATTTTGCCAGGGAACTGGTGATCCACAAGGACAAGGCCGCGATCGTGGTCAACAAGCCTCCCGGTCTGGCGACGCAGGGTGGCAGCAAAACGACCACCCATCTCGACGGCCTGCTCGATGCGCTGACCTTTGATGCGAAATCGCGACCCAAGCTGGTCCACCGGCTCGACAAGGATACCAGCGGCGTGATTCTGCTGGCCCGTTCGGCGGGGGCGGCAGCCTTTTTCTCCAAACGCTTTTCCGGTCGCGACGTGCGCAAGGTCTATTGGGCGATTGTCATGGGCGTGCCCGAGATTGCTGATGGCGTGATCGATCTGCCGCTTTCCAAGCAGCCGGGTTCCGGCGGCGAGAAAATGCATGTCGACGAAGAAAATGGCCAGTCGGCCAAATCTCGCTACCGGATCATCGAACGCGCCGGCAACCGCGCTTGCTGGGTCGAGTTGCAGCCTTATACTGGCCGCACCCATCAGTTGCGCGTGCATATGGCAGCTATTGGTCATCCGATAGTCGGCGACGGCAAATATGGCGGCAAGGATGCCTTTCTGACCGGTACGATCAGCCGCAAGATGCATCTGCACGCGCGGCGCCTGCGGATCGAGCATCCCGACGGCCACAATCTCGACGTGACAGCGGAGTTGCCAACCCATTTCGCCGAAACGATTGATAATCTGGGTCTCGATCTGGAACTCGGCGATCTTCCGCTCGACGAGAAGAAACCGGGCGGAAAATTGGTGCGCAAGCAGCAGGCCAAGGCCCACGCCAAGATGATCCGCAAGGACAAGCGCGGCGAGCGTCGCGGTCGCGGGGAGACCACGGGCAAGCCGACAAAGGCGGGCAAACCGACCAAGCGCGAACGTCCCAATGCCGGCAAGGCGACGCACAAGAAAAACATGCCGCACAAGGCCAAGGTCAAGCAGGCGCTCCACAAGAAACCCAAATAATGCATCCCGACCCCGCCTTCCGATGGCCCAAATCTGCCAATGATCATCAGGATGCCGACGAACGGGCTGCGCTTGAGGCAATGATAGCCGATATCGGTTTCGGGATGGTCTTCGCCGAGACACCGGACGGACCGCGCGTCGCCCATGTGCCGGTTTTTTCAACCGGCGATGGCGCGCTGCAATTTCATCTGTCGCGGGGCAATGCGCTGACCAAATATATTGCGAAGAAAAAGGCCCTGTGCGTGATCAACGGTCTCGATGCCTATATCAGTCCCGACTGGTATCAGATGGACGATCAGGTCCCGACATGGAATTATCTGGCGCTGGAACTGGAAGGCAAGGTTCGCCAGATGGAACGCGAAGGTCTGATCAGTCTGCTTGACGATCTGGCCGCCGGGAATGAAGCGAAACTGGCTCCGAAAACGCCCTGGCATCGTAACAAGATGGATGCGGAAAAATTCGACAAGATGGTCGACGCGATTGTCGGCTTTGAAATGGAAATACTGGCCTGGCGCCCGACCGCCAAGCTGGGTCAGAACAAACCGGCTGCGGCTCGGAAAAATGCGGCTGCGGCGCTTGATGCGACCGGACGCCGCGCGATGGCACATTTGATGCAGGAATTTGGAGAGACATGACCAACAAGCTAGCCCTGTTCGATTGCGATGGCACCATGGTCGATAGCCAGGCCAATATCTGCGCCTCGATGGATCAGGCTTTTCAAAAGCACGGTCTGGTCCCGCCTGATCATCATCTGGTGCGGCGGATCGTGGGTCTCAGCCTGATGGAAGCAGTCGCGCAACTCTTTCCCGAAGGCGACAAAAAGATTGTTGCTGCGGTGACCCAATCCTACAAGGACGGCTTCTCCGAACTGCGCCGGGCAGGCGGTTTGCATGAACCACTCTATGACGGATTGATCCAGACATTGGAAGAATTGGACGCATCTGGCTGGGTATTGGGTGTGGCTACCGGCAAGTCGGACCGGGGTCTATCGCATGTGCTGGAAACCCACGGACTCTCCAATCGATTTGTGACTCTGCAGACGGCAGACCGGCATCCATCAAAGCCCCATCCGGCGATGGTCGAACTGGCAATGGCCGAAGCCGGCGCAGCGCCGGAAACCACGGCGATGATCGGCGATACCAGCTTTGACATGGCGATGGCGGTCAATGCCAGGGTGCGCGCAGTCGGGGTAGACTGGGGCTATCATGACGAGAATGAACTGATCGAGGCTGGCGCAGAAATAGTGGCGGCGAATATGGCTGACCTGAACGGAATATTGAACCAATGAGCGATCCGATTGAAGACCAGCCGATTGACGATGAACCCGAATATGTGCCCGACCCGGTAAAGGAAAAACAGGCCAAGGCAGTGCATTTCATGGTCAGCATGATGCGTTTGCTGGGCGTGATTCTGGTGATGCTGGGATTGGCGATCGCACTGGATCGGCTGCCGCCGATGCCGGTACCTGTCGGCTATATTCTGATCCTCCTTGGGCTGACGCAAATGTGGGTAGTGCCGGTCTTGATCATCCGCCAATATATACGCGCGCGGGTTGCCGAAGAAGAAATGGCGAAAGCGGCGGACGGCGCAGACTCTCTATGAAACGCTTCTACAAGGAGGTGTCGGTTTCACCGGTCGGGGAGGCATATGCTATCACGCTCGACGGGCGTCCGATGAAGACACCGCAGCGCAATCCGCTTGCCGTTCCGGCATCCGGTCTCGCCGATGCGATTTCCGCAGAATGGGCAGGGCAAGGCGAGGATATCATCCCCGCATCAATGCCCCTGACCGCACTGGCGCAAGGGGCGCTGGATCAGGTCGAGAGCGAGCGGGAGCGGATTGTCTCCCGCATCGCTGCTTTTGCCGACAGCGACATGCTCTATTATCGTGCCGATCAGGGGCAGCAGGCGCTGATCGCTCATCAGGCAGAACATTGGGATCCGCTGCTCGATTGGGCGCGGCAACGCTATGATGTCGGCTTCAATCTGATTCACGGCATCCGCTATGAAGCGCAGCCGGAAGCAACAATCGCGCGTCTGACCAATGTGGTTGAGGCGCAGGATGGCTTTACCATCGCGGCGATGCTGTCGCTTGTCGGACTGTCGGGTTCCTTGATCGCCACGCTGGGTCTGGTGGAACAGACGCACGATACCAAGACGCTCTGGCCGTTGGTCAATCTGGAAGAGCTTTGGCAGGAGCAGCAATGGGGCCGCGACGATGTTGCCGTTGCCATGCGCGATCTCAAACGGGCCGAATTCGAGGCGGCGGCGCGCTTCCTCGACCTGTCCCGTAGTTAGTTTTTCCCTTTGCCGGTTTTTTCCGTTAAAGGACTGAAACTGTAACGGAGACTACATGACAACCGATTCCACTTTATGCGCCACGCCCGCCGAAGCCGTGGCCCTGCTTGAAAAACTCTACAGCGAACAAATTGAAATCACGGCAGCCCGCTTTCGCCGCTATGCGACATCGAAATTGTCCAAGGATGACCGGCAACAGGGTCTCTACCCGCAGATCAGCGTCGAGATTCCCGCCGATCAGGCCACCGAGACCAGCCATCTGGCGTCCGGCCATCTCGCCGATATCAACACCTATCGGACAACGATTACCGAACCGAAGCTGTACCGCGAATATCTGCTCGATCAGCTGAAGCGAATCGCCGGGACCTTCACCGCAAAAATCTGGGTCGGGCTATCAGACACGCCGATTCCGCTGGCCTTTGCCCTGGAAGATGCCGGCGCCGGCCTCGACCGGGCGAAGAAGGAAAAGCTGCCCAATTATTTTCACACGCCCAACCTGGTCAAAACCAATGACGAGATTGTCGACGGTGGCCAGATTTTTCAGGGCGAGGAAGCCTCCGCTCTGGCCCTGTTCACCGCCGAACGGGTCGATTATTCGCTGCACCGCATCCGCCATTATTGCGCGACCGATCCCGAGCATTTCCAGCCGTTCATCCTGTTCACCAACTATCAGCGCTATGTCGACGAATTTGTCGAACATGGCCTCGAGGAAGTGAAATCCGGCACGGCGAAAATGCTGGTCGAGCCGGGCAACCGGACCACCGGCAAGGATGGCAAGCCGTCCGCCCCGCCAATCGCGAAGCCACCGCAGATGCCGGCCTATCATCTGGTCCGCAGCGACGGCCGGCCCGGTGTGACCCTGGTCAATATCGGCGTCGGCCCGAGCAATGCCAAGACGATCACCGACCATCTCGCGGTGCTGCGCCCGCATGTCTGGCTGATGATCGGCCATTGCGGCGCGCTCCGCCGGACCCAGCGGCTCGGCGACTATGTCCTCGCCCATGCCTATCTGCGCGATGACAATGTTCTCGACGATGTGCTGCCGCCCAGCATCCCGCTGCCGACGATTGCCGAAGTCCAGCTGGCGCTGACCCAGGCGGTGCAGGAAGAAACCGGCATCGACAAGTCCAAGCTCAAGCAGCAATTGCGCACCGGCACCGTGGTCACCACCGGTGATCGCAACTGGGAACTGCGCTTCGAGCAGATCGCCAAGCGCCTCAACCAGTCCCGCGCCATCGCGATCGATATGGAATCGGCGACGGTTGCGGCCAATGGCTATCGCTACCGCGTGCCCTACGGGACGCTGCTTTGCGCCTCCGACAAGCCGTTGCATGGCGAGATCAAGCTGCCGGGCATGGCCGATGCCTTTTATCAGGAGCGGGTCGGCCAGCATCTGGCGATCGGGTTGCGCGCCATCGATCTGCTGGCAAAAGAGGCGGATGAGGGGACGTTGCACAGCCGGAAGCTGCGGAGTTTCGGCGAGCCGCTGTTCAGGTGAAGGCGACGGGGACAAACTTTTCACCGCTGCAGTTTTGAACGCTTCAAGGCCGATGCAAAATCATGCCTCCTGATTGCCCTGCCATCTCCACCATGAAATCAATGAAGACCCGGATACGGGATGCCAGCTCGGTTTGTCGATAAAAGACCGCACTAACCTCTTGCCAATCCGGGATGGTCTGTTCGCCCAGAACCTGGACCAGTCGCCCCCGCCGCTGGTCCTCGTGCGTCATGAAGTCGGCCAGGCAGGCAATGCCTTGTCCCTGCAACGCCAGTTGCCTGATGGTTTCACCGCTCGACGCCCTTATCCGCGGACGAGCCTTCCATCGACTGCCGGTTGTCGACTTGAGCGGCCAGCCGTTCAGGCTCTCGGGCTGGGTGAAGCCGAGCAGATCATGCTGATCTAGGTCCTCCACCTTTTGCGGCATATTCTTGCGCGCCAGATATTCCGGGCTAGCCAGCAAGCGGAGTTGCGACACACCCAGTAATCTGGCGTGAAGCGCCGAATCTTCCAGGGTGCCGATGCGCAAGGCAACATCGGTGCGTTGCTCAATCAGATCGATATTGCCCTCGCTGTTGGTCAGCTCAAGCTCGATCTGTGGATAGCGTCCGCAAAAAACGGCCATATGGGGGACAATGCAATGCAACATGAATGGCGAGGCGGCATCCACGCGCAAACGCCCCGAGGGTGCACGGTCACGATCCGTCAGATGGTCTTCCGCCGCCTGCATCTCGGTGAGCACAGACCGCGCCTTGGCAAGAAAAAATACGCCCTCTTCGGTCAACTCCTGCCTTCTGGTTGTGCGAGCCAGCAGGGTTACGCCGAGTTTGTGCTCGAGCCGTGTCAGTATCCGGCTCACGCTTGATGGATTCTGACCAAGAACCTGAGCAGCAAGGCTGACCTGACCGCAATCGACAACCGTGACGAAGGTCAGAAATTCAATGGAGTTGGTTTTCATATTTGCGTTATACGCAAATATATATTGTTGATAAGCCTCTTTATGTGCAGCAATATAAATTCGATACCGGACGCATCACCAGCAGGAACCCGTTCCGCCAATCCAAAGAAGAGATGCAAAATGAATCTGGACCTTACTGAAAAAACTGCCCTGGTAACCGCCTCAACCGGAGGAATTGGGTTGGAGATCGCCCGCTCGCTGGCCGCTGAGGGGGCGACTGTCATTGTCAACGGTCGAACCGCTGCAAGCGTGGCAGCGGCGATCCAGTCAATCAGAAGCGATGTTCCCCAAGCCAGGCTGAAAGAACTCGTTGCCGACAACGGAACGAGTGAAGGATGTCAGTCGACAGTCGAGATGTTCCCCCACGTCGATATACTGATCAATAATCTTGGCATTTATGAAGCCGTGGGCTTCTTTGACGAGACTGACGAGGCATGGCAGCGACTGTTCGAGGTCAACATAATGAGCGGCGTGAGACTGGCTCGGCACTACCTGCGCGAGATGCTCGCCAGAAACGCGGGCAAGATGCTGTTTATGTCTAGTGAATCTGCCCTGAACCCGGCTCCGGAAATGGCCCATTACAGCGCGACCAAAACCATGCAAATTTCGCTCTCGAGAAGCTTGGCAGAGCTTACCAAGGGCACCGATGTAACGGTCAATTCAGTACTCCCGGGGTCGACCCGAACCGACGGGGTCATGAAGTTTGTCCAGGACGTTTTCCGGGACTTGCCATATGATCAGGCAGAGAAAAAATTCATGGCAGAAAATCGAGCAACATCTCTGATCCAGCGGTTGATTAATCCTCAGGAAATTGCGTCTTTTGTAGCCTTTCTTTGTAGCCCGAAGTCGTCGGCCATCAACGGCGCGGCCTTGCGCATCGACGGAGGGATTGTTCGCACCGTTTCATAGCCGGTCCGATTTAGCCATGTGCCAGTGGCGCTCCGACAGAAAGACGAAGGCGCTCGCCGGCGTTGGCCGTTCCATGACGGACGGTGGTGTGCCCGCTAAATGAGGGCGTCTCCGCGCTAGACCCCTAACGCCGCCGCAGCCTCCCTGATCCGCTTCGCTTCCGCCCCATCATTCTTGAACGCCTGCAGCCCGCGATCCAGCGCCTGCTTCGCCTGCACCGTCTGGCCCAGTTGCATGCGGCTGCGGATCAGCATGATCCAGCCGTTGGCGTCCTTGGGATTGGCCTGCAGGCGCTTGTCGAGGCCATCGACCATATTGGCGATCATCGCTTCCTGCTGGCCGGGGGGCAGGGCGGCGGCCTCTTTCATTTGCTCGCGGCTGGGGCCGGGGATCGCGGCGGTGGCGACCGTCGGGCCGTCAGTGGAGATGCCGCCGGTCGGTGCTGCGGGCGCCGCTTTCGCGAGCCGGGCGGCGACATCAATGCCTTCATTTTCCGCCACCTGACCGATCACCCGGCGGATATCGGCTGCATAAGGCGCGTCGGCGGGCGTGTCCTTGAGCAGGGCGAACCAGTCATCGATCGCGCCCTTGTGATCGCCGGCTATGTCTTTCTGAACCGCCAGAAAATAGCGCGCCCGGGCATCCTTTGCGTCATGTTTCAGGGCATTGCGGAACGCAGCGGCGGCGTCTGGCGGTACTTGCTTGCCATCGCTCGCCATCACCAGGGCCTCACCCAGCATCGACCAATATTCCGGATTGTCCGGGTCAAGCGTGGTGGCGCGTTTCATCGCGGTCGCCGATTCGGCAAATTTGCCGGTTTCGAAATAGCTCCACCCGAGCATTCGCCAGCTTTCCGCATCGTCCGAATTTTCCTGCAGCTTTTTTTCCAGGCCAGCGATCACTTCGTCGACGCTGGGTGCCGTTTCGCTTTCGGTCCCGGCAACAGGCGTGTTCGAACCTGTCTCGTCATTCATGCTGCGGTAGACCTGCACCGCTATTGCTCCGAGCGCCAGCAAGGCTGCCAAAATCAATGCAATGCGGTTGATATTCATCGATGATCCTGATTTCGCCATGATCTACCCTCAAGCTGTTTTATACGGAGATATTCCCGCGCAGAGATACGGAGACCATCGCTAGCTGACAAGCGCCGAGATGACTGTGATATTTTGCACTGGCAATGGAGGGGCTTTTTGGTAAGATACTGCCAAAGTTCAATCTTTTGGGTCGCGCTACAGCCGGACAGATAGCAGAACTGGATCGCTTTGACGTATGAGGGTGCGTTGGTCCGGGTAAGCGATAGGGGGAAGCAAGCGCGTGTCGGACAAGTTTCGAGTAGTCATAATCGGGTCCGGACCGGCGGGCATGAGCGCCGCTGGGCGCGCTGCACAGCTGAAATTGAAGCATGTGCTGCTGGAAAAAACCGATCATCTTTCCGATACGATCTTCAAATATCAGAAGGGCAAGCATGTCATGGCGACGCCGAGCCAGCTGGTGCTGCGCTCGGACATGGATTTTGACGCCGGCAAGCGCGAGGCCATTCTCGGCACCTGGGACGAGCAGACCGCCGCTCATGGCGTCAATGTCATGTACAAGGCCGAGCCGGTGAAAATCGAGGGTGAGGAAGGCAATTTTACCATCACCCTGAAAAACGGCGACACCGTGCAGGCCGAAACAATCGTTATGGCCATCGGGACGCAGGGCAATCCCAATCTGATGCGCTGCCCCGGCGGCGACAATCCGCTGGTCCAATATCAGCTCGACGATCCCGGTGAATATTATGACGAGCATATCACGGTGATCGGTTCGGGCGACGCGGGGATCGAAAATGCACTGGGTCTCGCGGCCGATGCGGCGCAGAATAATGTCGTTACCATTCTCAACCGGTCGACCGAATTTGCCCGGGCGAAGAAAGCCAATGTGAAGCTGCTTATGGAAGCGGGCGAGCAGGGCAAGGTGATGATCCGCAACGAGACCACGCCGGCCGAGGTCAAGGACGGCGAACTGGTGCTGGAAACCCGCGATGGTCAGGAAACGATCAAATGCGACCGGATCATCGCGCGCATGGGCAGCGCGCCACCGCGCAAATTTGTCGAGGAATGCGGGATCGAATTTACCAGCGAGGATCGCGAGGCCTATCCCAAGCTGTCCCCCGCGTTCGAAAGCACCAAGAAGGGCATTTATGTCATCGGTGCGCTGGCCGGCTATCCGCTGATCAAACACTGTATGAACCAGGGCTATGATGTTATCGAGTTCATCAACGGCAACAGCGATCTGAAACCCGCCGACGAGCCGATACTCGAAGCAAAATTCAGCAATCTGCCCAGAGGCCGGTCGGTTGATGAATGGCTGGAATTCTTCCGTTCCAATATAACGATCCTCAACGAGCTTTCGCCCTTGCAGATGCGTGAATTCATGCTCGACAGCGAGCCGCAAAGCTACAGCCGGGGCGAGACGATTTTCGAGAGGAATGACCCGGGAAGTTCTCTTTTTGCCATTGCCCAGGGATCGGTCGTGGTCGAAATCAATCCCGCAGATCCCTCGATCACCGTGCCGATCGAGCAGGGATCGATCTTTGGCGAGGTCGGCCTGATTTCAGGACGGAGGCGGGGCGCGACGATCAAGGCGGCGGATGATGTTATCGTAGTCGAAATTTCGCGCACGGCGGCGTTGAAATTGCAGGCATCGGTCCCTGCCGCGAAACGCGCCATCACCCGGATTTCGACCGAGCGGCAGTTGCTGCAAATGTTCGGTTCGGGCCTGACCAAGGAAGATATTGCCGAGGTCGTCGAGACCAGCGAGATCATCAATGTCCGGGCCGGTGAAGCGATTATCGAGGAAGGTGCCGAGGGCAACGATATTTACGTCATTCGCGTCGGGTCGATGGTTGTCGAGAAAGAGATTGGCGGAAAACCGGTGTTCCTTTCTTATTTGCCGGCCGGGTCCTATGTCGGCGAAATGACGCTGATCGCCGGTGGCTATCGCACCGCGACGGTCAAGGCTGCAATCAAGTCCGAAGTGATCAAGATCAGCGGCGATGCGTTCAAGAAAGTGCTCGACGCCCATCCGGACCTGATGCGCAAGGCGAAGAAGGACATGGCCGCGCGTCAGGATATCAACGCCTTTGTCGAGGCCAAGAAGGACAGCTTCTCGGGTATTGTCGACTATTATTCCGGGGTTGCCAATTTCCTTGTCGACAATGGCATTGGCGAAGCCACGGACGTGTTGCTGATCGATGAAAATCTCTGCGTCGGTTGCGACAATTGCGAGAAAGCCTGCGCCGACAGTCACGAAGGCCTGTCGCGCCTCGACCGGGAGGCCGGAAAAACCTATGCTCATCTTCATGTGCCGACCAGTTGCCGGCATTGCGAGCATCCGCATTGCATGTCCGACTGTCCGCCCGACGCGATCCACCGGGGTCCCGATGGCGAAGTATTCATCGATGACAGCTGCATCGGCTGCGGCAATTGCCAGCGCTATTGTCCTTATGGCGTGATCCGCATGGACAAGGTGCCGCCGAAAAAGCCGGGGCTTCTGAGCTGGCTGTTCTTCGGCGCCGGTCCTGGACCGGGCGAGCCGGATAAAAAATGGACTGCCGAGCATAGCGACCCGTCCATCGAAAAGCCCAAGAAGGCGATCAAATGTGACATGTGCTCCGGGATTGACGGTGGCCCGGCTTGCGTGCGCGCCTGTCCGACCGGGGCCGCAATCCGCGTGGCACCGGAAGAATTTCTCACCGTATCCAAGCTTGAAGGGGAAGAGGTGTGAAGCCGTCCCGTTCCGTTCGTCCTGAGCCTGTCGAAGGACCTGATTCGATCGCAAACCGTGCTTCGACAAGCTCAGCACGAATGGTAAGAACAGACGCTGAACCCTCTGAGAATGGGGGAATTGTCTAATGGCGAGTCAGGCAATATCCGGCCGCAAGAAAGTCGTGATGCACGACGGGTTTTTGCGGCATGCCGGTTTCCGCTGGCTGAAAATTTCTGCGGTGATCATGCTGGTCTGTATCGTCAGCTATTTGTTCATCGATGTGTCACCGCGCCACAATGGCGGTAGCTGGTATGGCTATACGCTGGGCACGATTGGCGCGTTGCTGATCCTCTGGCTGACCATGCTCGGGGTACGCAAACGGGCGATGACGCCCGGCCAATGGTCGCTCAAGGCGTGGACATCGGCGCATATCTATCTTGGCCTCAGCCTGATCGTGATCGGCACCCTGCATACCGGTTTCCAGCTTGGCTGGAATATCCATACCGCGGCCTATGTGTTCATGATGATAGTGATCATTTCCGGCATTGTCGGGATATATTTCTACGTGACGATTCCCAAGGCGCTGTCCGACAATCGCGACGAGATGACCGAGACAGAGATGCTCGAAAATCTGCGTTCACTCGACCGGCAGCTGCACGAGGCGGCACAGCCTTTGTCAGCAGAACATGCCAGTCTGGTGCTGCAGTCGCTTGAACAGGATCCTTTCGGCGGAGGATTTGTCCGCCGAATTTCCGGAAAATATCCGGATTGTGCGACCCGGCAAGCGCAGGCCGATCTGCGGCGCGAACGCGCCTATCAGCCGAAAATGGGTGGTGACGACCCGCTCGACAAGGTCGACTCGCTGCTCGAGAAAAAGGAATCCACTCTCGGCCGCGTTCGCCGTCATCTCAAGCTCAAGGCGATGTTGCAGGTCTGGTTGTTCGTCCATGTGCCGATGACATTCGCGCTGATCGCATCGCTCACCGCGCATATCATCAGCGTGTTTTTTTACTGGTAGGATGGAGAGCCCAATATGACCTTCATCGTTCGCCAGATTGCGACCACCGCCGATGGCCGGGAAATTATCCGGTCCAATCCGTTTTCCGAGAATGAAATCGGGATCGGCCGCAGCACGACCAATGCAATCCACTTGCCTGATCTTGCGGTCAATCCCGACCATGCCGTCATCCGGAAACGCGACGACGGGCAGATCATCATCGAAAGCATCTCGGGCCAGAATTTCACGCTCGACGGCAAACAGCGGATTTCTGTTACCATCGATCCGGCAGCCGGCGCGGAGCTCGGCTTTGGTGGCCATGTCATTATCGTCAGCGAAGATGGCGAAGATATTGTCCTGACCGTGAAGCGAGTCGAGGCCCTGTCCGATTCCGCCGAAACGCGCAGCGAAACGACGCTCTATACGCTCAAGGGACTGCTTCCTGGCAAACGGGTAAGCGCCTGGGGTTTCATTGCGCTGGTGCTGGCGGCGTTTCTTGTCTGGCCGATCTATACCTGGGCGACCTGGCGCGGGGTCGAGGAACGACCCGACCAGTTCCACGCCGACACCATGTGGTCGGCCGGGGCACTGAGCAGCGCGCATCACGGGCTCGAGAAAGACTGTCAGGCCTGCCATGTCGACGCTTTTGTCACCGTCCAGGACAAGACCTGTCTCACTTGCCACGAAGAGGATGCGCATGACCATGCCGCCAAACCGCGGCTGCTGACCGCGCGCGGTGCACCAGAGGGTTTCGGCAAAATAGGCGCTGCTTTTGCGTCCGCTTTCAACAAACCGCCGGGCAGGTGTGTCGAATGTCACAGCGAGCATGAAGGCGCTGGTGCTATGGAACCCACTGCGCAAAAATTCTGCGCGGATTGCCACGATGGAATGGATGCACGCTTGACCGACACAATATTGGAAAATGCGTCGGACTTCGGCATTGAACATCCGCAGTTCCGGCCTGCCGTGCTGGTGAGCCCGGGCGGCAACAAGCCGCTGCGCAAACGTGTCTCGCTCGATGACAAGCCGACCGACAATAATGGCCTGAAATTTCCGCATGACGTGCATCTGTCGAAGACCGGCGGCGTCGCGCAAATGGGGCGCAGACTGTCAAAGGAATATGGTTTCGGCGCGTCGCTCGCGTGCAAGGATTGCCACACACCGGACCCGAAAGGCGTGCGCTTTGAGCCAGTCGACATGAAGGAGGACTGCAGCATGTGCCACAGTCTTGCCTTTGACGAGATTGGCGGCACGGTGCGAACCCTGCGCCACGGCGAGCCGGCAATGGTCCAGGCCGATCTCAGAGCCTATTATCGCTCGACCGGGCCGACCCGACCGATCAATCTTGGCGGGATGGCGCGCCGCCGTCCGGGCAGCGGTAACGAGGCTCGCGTTGCCAGCGATTACGCCCGCGCCGTCCAGTTCCGCCCAAGCCGTGCCAATCTGGCGATCAGCCAGGTTTTCTCGCGCGGCGGTGCCTGTTTCGACTGTCACGGGATCACTCCGCCCACTGCGCGCGGACGGGTGGATTACGGCATCAAGCCGGTTACCCAGACCGATCGCTATATGCACAATGGCTGGTTCAGCCATGACGCCCATGTCGAAGAAACATGTGAGTCCTGCCACGATGCACCGACGTCCAAGGATGCCAGTGATCTGCTGCTACCGGGGATCAAGACCTGCCGCGAATGCCACGGCGGGGAATTTCAGAAAGCGTCTGACGTGCCTTCAACCTGCGCCATGTGCCATGATTATCACGCCGATGACGGCGCACCATGGCTGATCAAGGAACAGCAGAAAGACAAGCAGATCAAGCCGGAGAAACAGATTGCCCGGCAATAGGGCGAGCGGAAAAAGGGGAGGGCGTCCATGTTAATGGCGCAGATCACGGATATTCACCTGGGCTTTGACCCTGATAATCCGGCAGAATTCAACCGCAAGCGGCTCGATCAGGCGATCAAGATGATTTGCGCGATGAGCCCGCAGCCCGATATCTTGCTCGCCACCGGCGATCTTGTCGATCGCGGCGATCAGGAAAGCTATCGCCGGCTGGAAAATGCTTTGTCGGTTGTGCCTTTCCCGGTCCACATGTGTCTCGGCAACCACGATCTGCGGACGCCGTTCAACAAGCAATTCCCCGATGTCCCGACAGCGGATGGCTTTGTCCAATATGAGGTCGATACGCCGGAACTCCGGCTGCTGTTTCTCGATACGCTGGAAGAGGGCCGGCATGGCGGCGCCTTTTGCAAGGTCCGCGCTGCATGGCTGTCGGACCGCCTCGCTGAAAAGCAGGACAAGCCGACAATCCTGATCCTGCACCATCCGCCGGTGGAAAGTGGCATCGAGTGGATGACCACCCATCCGGACGAGCCCTGGGTGACGCGGCTGGCTGGCACGGTCGCTGGCCATGATCAGGTCAAGGGCATGATTACCGGTCATTTGCACCGCAATATCTCGACCTGGTGGGGAGACATCAGTCTGGCGATCTGCGCCTCGACCGCGCCGCAAGTGGCGCTCGATCTCAACCCGATCGATCCCGAGCATCCCGATGGCCGCAACATGATCGTCGCCGACCCACCGGCTATTGCCCTGCATTACTGGAACGGTCGTCAGCTGATCAGCCATTTCGAAAATGCCGAGGAGCATGTCATGCTGGCTCGTTACGACGAGAATCTGCAGCCGCTGGTCCGCGCTCTGCTGGCCGAGCGACCGGAATAGCCCTTTTCTCGAAGTCGTTCATCGCTGCTAAATAGTCGTTCGTCTAAAAAGTGATTTCCAACGCAACCTTTTTTGCGTTTCCGCTTCGCATTGGCTAGACCGTCCCCAAATACACATCAGGTGCTTTGGCGAGATCCGCGATAGCGGTCCCATATTTGGAGAAACATACATGCGATTCACGATATCCACCCGCAAATTCTTTCTGGGCGTGTCCAGCGCCGCGCTGATCGGCGCGACTGCGACACCCGCTCTGGCCGACCATCATGGAAAAAAAATGACAACAGCAGAATTGAACAAAATGTCTGCGATGCAGACAGCTCAAGCCGCAACCAGCGACAATGCCGCGAGCGACAATAGCGTTCTCCAGCCATGGACCGGACCCTATGATGGCGTGCCACCATGGGATGAAGTCAAGGTTTCCGATTTTCCTGCCGCTTTCCAGGCGACAATGGACAAGATCCAGGCCGACGTGAACGCGATCCGCGACAACCCGGCGCCCGCGACCTTCGAAAATTTCACCGTACCGATGGAACTGGTCGGCAATGAAGCCAATAATCTGTTCGCCATCTGGGGCGTGCACAGCAGCAATCTTTCCAATGACGAGGTCCGCGAAATCCAGGGCGAATGGATGCCCAAGGTCTCGGCTTTCTTCGACCAGCTGACTCTCGACCCGAAATTGCTGGCCAAGACCAAAGCGGTTTATGACAATCGTGAATCCGCTGGCCTCGATGCTATGCAGACCCGGTTGGTCGAGCGCAATTACGAGCAACTGGTCCGTGACGGCGCGCTGCTGGACGGCGCGAAAAAAGAAACGCTGATCGCTTACAATACCGAATTGTCGAAGGCGTTTAACGATTTCTCCAACAAGGTATTGGCCGATGAAGAAACCTTCATCTTCCTGACCGACGAAGCGGATCTGGCTGGTCTGCCGGACAGTTTTGTTGCCTCGCTCAAGGCAGCAGCCGAAGAGCAGGGCAAGACCGGCTGGGCGCTGAAAAACACCCGCTCGGTGATGCAGCCTTTCCTGCAGAATTCGACCCGTCGCGATCTGCGCGAAAAAGTCTACAATGCCTATATCAACCGCGGCGACAATGGCGATGCCAATGACACCAACGCGACCATCGCCAAGATCCTGAAGCTGCGCGCCGACCGCGCCAAGCTCCTGGGCTTCAAGACCCACGCCCATTACCGCATGGCCGACACGATGGCGAAAGAGCCGGAAGCGGCGATGGACCTGATGATGAAAGTCTGGCCAGCGGCGGTTGCCCGCGTCGGTGAAGAAGTCGCCGACATGCAGGCTGTTGCCGATGCCGAAGGCGCTGGTATCACGATCGCGCCCTGGGATTATCGCTATTATGCGGAGAAGGTCCGCAAGGCAAAATATGATCTCGATGCTGCGGAGATCAAACCCTATTTCCAGCTCGACAAGATGATGGACGCCCTGTTCGATGCAGCGGGCAAGCTCTATGGCATGACCTTCACCGAAACCACCGGCACCATTCCGGTTTTCGACCCCGAGGTGCGCACCTTTGAAGTCAAGCGCGATGGCAAGCTGATCGGTGTGCAATTTTTCGACAATTATGCGCGCAAGGGCAAAAGGTCCGGCGCGTGGATGACCACCTACAAGGACAAATACAAGCTGGGCGGCAATAACAAATATACGATTTCGTCGAACAATAATAATTTCGTCAAGGGCGGCGACGGCGAGCCGACTTTGATCAGCCTCGACGATGCCACGACCCTGTTCCACGAATTCGGTCACGCGCTGCACTATCTCAACTATGACATCACCTATCCCGGTCTCGCCAATACGCCGCGCGACTTTGTCGAATATCCGAGCCAGGTGAACGAGAATTGGCTGATGACGCCCTATATCCTGTCGACTTATGCCACCCACTACAAGACCGGCGAGCCGATCCCGAAGGAACTGGTCGAAAAGATCCAGGCGTCCAAGACCTTCAACGAGGGCTTTTCGACGGTGGAATATCTGTCCTCGGCGATCGTCGACATGAAGCTGCACAACCGCGAGACCCCGGTCACCGATCCGGACAAGTTCGAGCGCGAGACGCTGACCGAAATCGGCATGCCGAAAGAGATCGTGATGCGGCACCGCCTGCCGCAGTTCAACCATCTCTTCTCGTCCGACGCCTATTCGGCCGGCTATTACAGCTATCTCTGGTCGGAAACGATGGACGCCGACAGCTGGGCCGCGTTCGAGGAAGCCGGCAGCCCGTGGGACAAGACCACGGCCGAGCGTTTCCGTACGATCCTGCTGTCGACCGGCAACGAAACCGACCGCAAGGAAGCCTATCGCGAATTCCGCGGCCGCGATCCGGAGGTAAAATATATCCTCAAGAAGCGTGGTTTTCCTGTACCGGGTGAATGAGGCTGACGGCGACGCGGCGAAATAGGCCGCTGTTGTCAGGATGAAGTTTGAAAAGGGGAGTGCGATTGCGCTCCCCTTTTTCATTCGTTCCGTCGCCGCCGCGCGATCAGTTCCTGGATTTGCAGCAACCGTTCCTCGGTCATCGAGAAGCGGAAGGTGAAGACAAACGCCACCAGCATCAACGGCACGATGGCGGCGGCGCCGATCAAGACCAGCGCGTCGAGTGTTGACTGCTCGACCGATCCCGGCCGCATGCCTTCCTCCAGCCCGACCATGTCGAGCGCAAAGCCGCCGTAAAGTGGCCCGACCGCGCCACCAAGTTTGGTCGTGAACTGCAGCACGGCATAGAAACCGCCCTCTTGCCGCAGCCCGGTTTCGGCTTCGTGCTCGTCGGTCAGGTCGGCGGTCAACGACGCGATGGCCACGATCCGCAATATGAAGAAGCTCATGAAGACCGCATTCTGGACGACTAGGATCCCGAAGATCACCGGATCACCATTGTCCGGGATCAGGTCGAACCAACGCAGAAAATAGGGCCAGGACAGGTCGAGCAGCATCACCACGACCGCCCATTTGACAATGTCATGCTTCGGCATCCGTCGGCCGGCCGTCTTCAGAAAGACCATCGCAATTGGCACTGCGATCACTACGGACAGGCCGAGCAGCACTCCCATCTCGGTTGCCCCCAGTTCCCAGAAATAGGTCCAGAAAATGACGTTGAGCGCGATGGTGATGCCATAAGACGCGGTCGCGCCCAGATCATAGCCGAGCACATTGCGGAAATTGCGGTTCTGGAATGTGGAGAGAAAATCGCGCCACAGTCCGGCAAAACCGGGTGTCGACGGCGCGCGGGCGGGATCGACCCTGGTATGGCCGATAAATTTCCAGGTGCCGGCGATGCACGCCGTCGCGGTGATCCAGACGAACAGCGCTGACAGCCATCCATAGGTCACATAATTGCTGGCAATAAACCGGCCATCGCCGCCCGCACCCTCGTCGAACAGAAAATAGAGACAGGCCGACGGCAGCAGCAGCGTGGTGAGAAACAGGAACGCCGTACGCTGTCCCATCAGCGCGCTGCGGTCGTGATAATCCTGGGTGATTTCGGCGACCAGCGTATAATGCGGGATCGAGAAAAAGGTCAGCGCGGTGCGGATCCATAGCGAACAGCCCAGAAGCCACCCCGCCAGCGATAGCTCGCTGTCCAGAACGAAATCGGGCGGCGCAAACAGCGCGATAAAGCCGAGCCCCATTGGCACGGTGCTGAAAATCATAAACGGATGCCGCCTTCCCCAGCGGCTTTTAAACCGGTCGGACCAGCTGCCGACCATCGGATCGGACACCGCGTCCCAGACTAGGCTGAGCGCCAGAACAATCCCCGTCGCCGTCCCGCTCAGCCCGAGCACCTGCGTGTAGAACAGCAGCACGAACATGACATAGGCCGCTTCCTTCACCGCATAAACCGCCCCGCCAAGGCCATAGGACAGCCGGTTGGGAAGGGTCAGGTGCAGGGAGGTGGGTTCTTGCTTATTCACACTGATGTCAGCGTCGCACAACAGGGCGTCTGAAGCTATCGAAATTATGATATTATATGCGCGGCATTCAGGGTGCCGGTCGCAACCACCTTCTGCGGCGCGTTTGACCGCGCGACCGGTCATGAACCCTTTGATCTCGGGCCGAATTTGGTCAGGGACCGGGCGGGGAAATAGTTGCGGGCACCTGGGCGGCTTTCGAGGAAGCAGACAACCCGCGGGATGCGAAAACCGCAGAGCGCTTCCGCTCGATCTTGCTGGCAACCGGCAATGAAACCGACCGCAAATTCCGCGGTCGCGATCCGGAGGTTAAATATATCCTCGAGAAGGGTGGCTTCCCGGTACCGGGTGAATGAGGCGATAAGCATAGTGAGGATAGTGCGGCAAAATAGGCCGCCCTTGCCTGAATGAACTAAGAAAGGGGAGTGCGATCGCGCTCCCCTTTTTTGTTGGAGATTGTCGCAATTGATATGGTAATTCCGTTGTAGACTCGCCGCGTCATGCTAAACTCATCCTACCTTTTGGAATGAATTTCGAAGCGACGAAGGAATGCATATTGGCAGTTCGGACAGTTGGTCAAAGCCCCCGGTTCTGAACATAAAAAGGAGACAAGTCCTCATGACCCAACGTTCGGTTTATCTCGCTACCGGCATGATTTGCCTTTTCGGCGCCGCGGCATCGCCCGCTTATGCTGAAGAGGGCATGTGGACCTTCGGCGCCTTTCCGACGGAGCAAATGCGTGAGGCCTATGGCTGGGCACCTGACAAGGCCTGGCTGGACCGCGTGCAGGCCGCGTCGGTTCGCCTCACTGGAGGATGTTCCGCCAGCTTCGTGTCTAGCCAGGGCCTTATTCTGACCAATCATCATTGCGTCGCAAGCTGTCTCTATCAAAATTCAGACGATGATAACGACTTCCTGAAAAACGGCTTTACCGCCGGAAACCGGGCTGAAGAAAAGAAATGCGCCGGGCAGCAAGCCGAGGTGGTGACCATGATCTCCGATGTAACCGCCGATATCACAGCCGCCATTGGCAATCTTAGCGGCGAGGCGCTGACCAAGGCGCGGGACGCAAAGATCGCGGCTATCGAGAGCGCCGGTTGCCCCGATACGGATACTACAAGATGCCAGGTCGTAACCCTGTTCGGCGGCGGCCAGTATAAACTCTATAGCTACCGGAAATATTCCGATGTGCGGCTGGCCTGGTCGCCAGAGGACCGCGCGGCAACATTCGGCGGCGACCCGGACAATTTCAATTTTCCCCGCTATTCGCTCGATGCGTCATTTTTGCGGGCCTATGAAAATGGCAAGCCGGTCGCCACTCCTGCCCATCTGAAGTGGAATCCGCGAGCGCCGAAGGAAGGCGAACTGACCTTCGTGGTCGGCAATCCCGGTTCAACGTCGCGGCTCTACACGCAAAGCCAGCTCGCCTTTGAACGCGAAGTGCGTCTGCCGGTGACCGTGGCTACGATGTCGGAACTGCGCGGGCGACTGATCCGAGCGATGGAGGAAAGCCCGGAGAAAAACCGCGAGGGTCTCGACTTGCTGGGCGGAATCGAAAATTCGCTCAAAGTCTATATTGGTCGGACCAAGGCGCTGAACGATCCCGCCTTTACGGCAAAGCTTGCCAAGGCCGAAGCCGACCTGAAAGCGAAGAGCGCGGGTAATGACGCCATCGGCGATCCGTGGGCGGATGTGGACGCGGCGATGCAGGCTTATCGCTCTTATTATCTGCCTGCACGTTTCACCGATCCAACTGGCGATCTTTACAATTATGCACAAGTTCTGGTGCTGGCGGCGATAGAAAGCGCAAAACCCAACGCCGAGCGGCTGCCGGGTTTTACTGACAGTGCGCTTCCGCTGACCAAGAAACGCCTGCTCGATGAGCGGCCGATCTACCCATGGCTCGACGAACTGAAGTTCGGCTGGAGCCTGTCGAAAGCGCGGGAATATCTGGGGCCAGACGATTCTGATACCAAGCTGCTGCTCGGCAAGGAAAGTCCTGAACAGCTGGCCGAGCGACTGGTTGCCGGCACCGGACTGGCGGATCCCAAGATGCGTCAGAAATTGTGGGACGGAGGCCTCGCCGCGATCGAGGCGTCGGACGATCCGATGATCCTCTACGCGCGCAAGCTGGAAGCGCGCCAGCGCGAGCTCAAGCAGCAGATTGATGAAAATTATGCCGGTCCATTGACCAACGCCGGTGCGAAGCTCGCCGACGCGCGTTTCGCGGCCTATGGGGACAAGCTATACCCCGACGCGACATTCACGCTGCGGATCAGCTATGGTCAGGTCAAAGGCTGGATGGAGCGAGGCAACCAGGTGCCGATAGCGACGACCCTCGGCGGCACGTTCGACCGTGCCACCGGCAACGAACCTTTCGATCTCGCGCCCGCTTTCGTCGCCAACAAGGACAAGATCGATCCCTCGATCACCTATGACTTCGTCTCGACCAACGATATTATCGGCGGCAATTCCGGTTCGCCAGTGATCGACAAGGCTGGCACGGTGATCGGCGCGGCGTTTGACGGAAATATCCATTCGCTGGGCGGAAATTATGGATATGATCCTGCGCTCAATCGGACCGTCTCGGTATCCGTGGCGGCGGTGCAGGAGGCGCTGGAGACGATCTATCCGGCTCCGAATCTGGTGAAGGAACTGGCGGGGAAATAGGCGCCGGTATGGATGGTGGACAATCCCCGGCACGTCTATCCTATTGAAACTCAAAAAAGGCGCGCCGTTCATCGAACGGCGCGCCCCTCTGGTACTAGGCTGGCTCCGGCTTAAAAGCGGAAACCGACGCCCGCGACGACCTGGTGGCGGTCGAGGTCGACGCCGATTTCATTGTTATCGTTGAACAATGTGTCGTTATATTTGAGCGAGCTATAGTTCGAATAGCGGTACTCGAGTTTGACGAACGCGCCGGAACCGTTGCCGGATCCGCCGGTTCCGATCAGCTGCTCGACACCGGCACCGAGGCGATAGCCGTCGACCGACTGATCGAGCGTGTTATTTTCGAAAATGCCGTCCGGAGGTTAAATATATCCTCAAGAATCGCGGGTTTCCGGTACCCGGGGAATGAGGTGATACGTTTCGCGAGGATGACGCGGTGAATTGAGCCGCTACTATCTGGCTGAATTTAGGAGAGGGGAGTGCGATTGCGCTCCCCTTTTTTTACCCTCTCCCTTAGGGGTGAGGGGGGCGGAGGGCGATGACACAGCGGGAAACGCTCCGATTTCGCTGTTGCTGGGAGAAACTAGTAAATTGCCTCCGTAATTCCAGATTGGGAATTGTTGCAACTGTCACGGTAATTTCGATAAGTAATTTAATGCTTCCACGGTATCGAGCGAGTTAAAGTTCAGCATATATCGCACCGTCTCATCACCCCAAACGCAACGCGTTCTGCCGGGATTATAGGAACGGCAGTAAATGCCATGCTTATGATTTACATAGGATAATAATCGTCGATCTATGCCGGTTTTGATATTGTACCCTATTGGTTCTGAAACAACTGCCTTGTCGAATCCGTCTACATCCGGATATCTTTGCGCGACATCAGCATATTTCTTCTGCCCGTTCGCCATCACTTCAGGACTAAAACCCCAATGACTCGCTATACTTTCATAGGACCCATTAAGCGTTATGCCTCCGCTGATGACTCGCCCGCTCCGCTCAGACCCCATTCCGGTATCAACGATGAAACCCATTAAGCCTCTTGCCGCATTTTGTTCGGAAGATTCGGGATTTCGTGGGCTCCAGCTTGGTGGAGCTAGTCTCCGATAAAGCGCTGCGTCATATCGATCCCAGTCAACCGATGAGCTATTGTTTTTCTTGCCAATAACCTTGTTGGAAATTGTATCGTTTTGATCTTCTTTCAGTTCAGCACAAGACGAACATCCACCCAACGGCAATCCTATGACAAATATGGAGAAACTAGAACGACAATTAGCTATATACATGCTGCCCTCCTCTCAGGCTTTGGCTCACTCTTCCTCTTCGTAGCCTGCCTTCTAACCTTCATTTTACAATTCTTCGCCCCAATCAACCCAACCGGCCCCGGCCCTGAATTCACCGGAATAGTCCGCCCTTCCGTGCCATGCTAAATCGCGATCCACGCCTTTGCCATCTTCAAACTGTATCCCGAGTTCTGGCTGCGCCTGCTTGCTGCCCCGCTGTGTTTCACTCAAATTACGGTGCCAGCATACTAAATGCACTAATTTCCTGAAAAAAACTGTCATGTGTGCCCGACCCCAAACCAACAAAAAGGGAGCGCCGTTCATCGAACGGCGCGCCCTTCTGTTGCTAGACTAGCTCCGGCTTAAAAGCGGAAACCGACGCCCGCGACGACCTGGTGGCGGTCGAGGTCGACGCCGATTTCATTGTTATCGTTGAACAATGTGTCGTTATATTTGAGCGAGCTATAGTTCGAATAGCGGTACTCGAGTTTGACGAACGCGCCGGAACCGTTGCCGGATCCGCCGGTTCCGATCAGCTGTTCGACACCGGCACCGAGGCGATAGCCGTCAACCTGCTGGCTGTCGTCGAAGTTGAGATCGACGCCATCGGCTTCAGCACGGTCCTGGAAGCGGGATTCGACTGCGGTGTTGGTGTAGCCGCCCTTGGCATAAAGCAGGGTGGTCGGGGTGACCTTGGCACCGATACGCGCGCCGATATAGAGGTCGCGCTTCAGGTTGATGCGATAGCCAAACGGTGCGTTGACGCTTTCATCGCCTTCCTGACGGCCGGTCGAATCCATATATTCGCCTTCGATACCGAAGACCACTGGACCCGCATCGATGTCATAGCCGAGCGCGACGCCATAAGCGAAGCCGTCGACCGACTGGTCGAGCGTGTTATTTTCGAAAATGCCGTCATTGTCGGTGTCGACATCGACATCGCTGCCGGAACGGAGCGTGTCATAGCCGCCGATGATTTCAGCGCGCGGGCCGGTGAACGCCGAGTTTGACTGTGCGGCTGCCGGTGCGGCGAAAGCGCCAGCGATAGAACATAGGATGAGGGGGGTGATTACACGGGACTTCATTATTTTACTCCAACTAACAAAACAGGGAACATGATTGTTCCGGACTATGCCCGCTATCCTTGCGGGCTTCTCTTCGATCAGCCGCTAAATTGGGGGTGCGATTGATCGATGAACCAAGGGAACGGCCAGAGAGGCAGAGCGTTCCATCGGAAATCGAATTAGCGCTACTAATATTGCGCCCGATGCAAAAATATCACAGTTCGATCTGTGCCATTGATCGATAGCTGCTGTCCTACAGAGGCGCTTCGGGCATATGCTTCGCGTCGCTATGAGTCTTTCGTCTTTCTCTCCTTCTTGTTACCGGCGCTTTTCTGCCAGCGGCTTTAAAGGTTACACTCGGGACGATCCTGATACTGAAAATTTCTCTGTTTTCCGTGGGTTTGGGGCAAAAGTCGCAGAAAATAAAAGGTCCGGACACTGTAAAGTTTGCTGTGATATTTCATCATGTTCGTGGCGCGGCGCAGATCATTCAATGGAGCGCTGTTGGTCCTTGACCGGTTCGCTGCACCCTGCCAGCTTTGCCATCAAAAGCTGAGAGGAACCCGATCATGACTATCGCCGCCGTCCGCACGCCCGATGAACGTTTCGCCGACATCCCGGACTTTGATTTTCCGGTGCATTATGTCGATAACCTGCCCGGCTGTGAAGGCTTGCGCGCCGCTTATGTCGATACCGGGCCTGCGGACGCGGATCGCACGTTCCTGTGCCTTCATGGAGAGCCGAGCTGGTCGTTCCTCTATCGCAAGATGATCCCGCATTTCACAGCCACCGGTGCGCGGGTCGTCTGCCCGGATTTCTTCGGCTTTGGCCGGTCCGACAAACCGACAGAACTCGCAACCTATACGTTCGATTTTCACCGCAATCACATATTGGCTCTGGTCGAGCGACTGGATCTGACCAATATCACATTGGTGGTGCAGGACTGGGGCGGACTGATCGGGCTGACTCTGCCGGTGGACGGCGATTTCAAGGCGCGACTGTCACGGCTGATCATCATGAATACCGCCTTGGGGCTGGGCACCGGGGCGGGCGATGGTTTCAATTCATGGAAAGAATATGCGCTGACCGTTCCGGTGTTTGACGCCGGCCAGATTATCGCGCGTGGTACGCCGGAGATGTCCGAGGCGGAAACGGCTGCCTATAATGCACCCTATCCGGATGACAGCTATCAGGCCGGTGCGCGCAAATTTCCGGCTCTGGTGCCGGTCGAACCGGATATGGACGGAGTCGCGGTCAGCAAGCAGGCTGCCGCTTTCTGGAGCACTGAATGGTCCGGGCCCAGCTTCATGGCTATCGGCGGTTCAGATCCCGTGCTCGGTCCGCCGGTGATGAAGATGATGCACGGCCTGATCAAGGGCTGTCCCGAGCCGCTGCTGATCGAGGAAGCGGGGCATTTTGTGCAGGAATGGGGTGATATCGTCGCTCCGGCTGCGCTGCAGTCATTCGGTGATATCTGATGGTGGGTCACCACGGACGGCAACCACCGGCCCCTATTTGATCGCGGCCAGCTGATACAGGAAGTCAGCATAGCCCATGGTCGCATCGACCAGGCCGGCGACCTTCGGATTGGTCGACTCGATCACATAATATTCGTCGGGCGCGTGCGCGCCGGCGCCGTGGCCCATGCCAAAATGGCCAGCCGGAATCGACACGGGCGGGGCTGTGAAGGTTGCTCCGGGCCAGGACCCGGCAAGACGCGGATTGAGCGTCGCAGTGATGCCCGCGCGTTCATAGGTGGCCAGTTCGGTGCGGATCAGCAGGCTGTTTTCGTCGGTTTCGGTCGGATCATAGCCGCCGCCGACCCTGATCTCGATATCCGGGAAGCCGTTGGCATCAAGATGGGCGCGCAATTTGGTCTCGGCTTCAGCACGAGTCTGATTGGGGACGAGGCGCAGATCGATCTTGGCGGTGGCCATGCCCGGCAAGACGGTCTTGCCACCGGGTCCGGTATAGCCAGCGACCAGGCCTTCGATGTTGACCGTGGGTTCCTGCGCAAGCCGCTGGAGCGCCTGTTCGAACGGCAGGTCGTCGATCCAGGTCTCGACGCCCAAAATAGCCTTGCGCTGGGCTTCGTCGGAATTGCGGGCGGTCTCTGCGATCAGCGCCTTCTCGCGCGCGGTCAGCGGCCGCACATTTTCGAACCATCCGTCAATCGCCGGAGTGTTGCCGTCAGGGGTTACCAACGTCTGCAGCGCCTGCACCAGCCGCCAGCTGGGACTGTCGACCATTGCCTTGAGGCTGGAATGAATGTCGCCCTTGGGCCCGCGGCCCCATTTCTCGCCGCTCGCGACAAGTTCCAGTTCGACGATGCCCTTTGAGCCCAGATTGACGCTGACATTGCCATTCTTGTCCTGCCAGCTCGCCGGGATGAATATGCCTTCGCATTTCTTGAGCGCAGCCAGCACATTGGGTTTGGTCGCGACCTGCTTGAAATGGGGTGAGCCGATCTCTTCCTCGCCCTCGCAAATCAGCACGATATTGACCGGCAGCTTGCGACCCGCTGCGCGGATGGCGTGCAGCGCGGCCAGAAAGGTTGCTTCCGGGCCTTTCTGGTTCACAGCTCCGCGCCCCATGATCGCCTTGCCGAAACCGGGCCTGTCGACGATAGAGCCTGCCAGGGGCGGGGAGGACCATTCGGACGCGTCAAATTGTTTGACGTCATACATGAAGTAGATGCCCAGCGTCCGCTTTGCGCCAGCATCGAGGGTAGCGAAGACGCCGGGATGACCGTCTGTCGGCACGATCTCGACATGCTGGAAGCCGGCGTCTTTGGCCAGCGCTGCCATATAATCCGCGCCTTCGGCCATATTGCGGTCTTCCGCAGCGATCGAGGGGAGTTTTATCCAGTCCTGAATCCGCTTGATCGATGCGTCGCGCCCCGCTTCGGCTGCCTTGCGGATCGCGGTCATGTCGTTGTCGGCAGCGGCGGAGAGAGCCATGCCGGGCGATATCATTATCGCGCCGGCGCCAGCCATGGCGGCTCCGCGCAGCGCCTGGCGGCGGTCGATGGGTAGATATCGGTTATCTGTGGTCATGAACTTTCCCCTTTTTCAGGGATCAAGTCTGACCGCAAAATATGCTTATCGCAAGTGTGAACAAGCGTCCGCCTGTCAGGCCATCATCGCCGTCTTGCTGAGATGTTCGGTGAAGCGCGGCTGCATCGGTTGACTGGCGACCATAGCCAGCGGTAGAGCGGTCTCGCAATGGGCGCATTCGGCGCTGAAGCGACCGACGTGCCAGTGCGATTTACCGCAACCGGGGCAGCGGTTAACTATGTCGAGATGATAAAGCGGCTGATAGCCACGCTCTTGTTCCTGTTCGGCCAATGCTGGAGCAGGCTGATTGATGAATGATCTAGGAGATAAGTACATCGTTTCTTCCTTCTTGATTGAGCCAAACTTACTTCAATAACTTCGCATCAAATGGCAATTCGTTGCTGTACCATCGATGAACCGTTTGTTTTGGTAGATGAAATGATAATCAATCCATTGAAAATTTATAGGAATAATTCGCCATTTCCCCGTGATTAGCGTCACATCCACGGTTAACCATCTGAATTTGAGCGGGAATAATTTGAAGTCCGTTGGCGAATTTGAGCCGAATGGTTAACCGACAGGGTTTAGGGACAATGTTAACCCAGCGCCTTGCTCGGCCATTGAACCTTTTTGCCGCTTTCCCGCTCATTCTGTTCTCCGGCGCGCTCGCAAGCCAGCGAAGCGATCAAGTCGCTCCCAGCCTTCGCCAAGCCAGATCGGCAAATTCGCATAACAGCGGTCGTGTTTCGCGCGGGTCGATGATGTCCTCGACGCTGAACTGCTCGGCTGTGCGGAAGGGTGAGGTGACCTTGTCGAGTTTCGCCTTGATCTCTGCCAGCCGCGCCGCCGGATCTGCGGCGCTTTCGATATCGCTCTTGTAGGCGACTTCCAGACCTCCGGCGATTGGCAGCGATCCCCAGTCACCGCTTGGCCAGGCAAAGCGATATTGGAAATTTTCCGCGTTGCTCATTGCGCTGCCGGCGATCCCGTAGGCGCGACGAACGATGACGCTGGCCCAAGGCACAGTCGCTTTATAGACCGCGTTCATTGCCTGCACGCCATAGCGGATCGTACCGGTGCGCTCCGCCTCGCCGCCGATCATGAAGCCGGGATTGTCGACCAGATGGACGACGGGCAGATGAAATTGTTCGGCCAGCTTGGCGAAGCGTTCGACCTTTTCCGATGATTTGGCTTCCCATGATCCGCCGAGAAAGGACGGATCATTGGCGAGCACTGCGACGGGCCAGCCGTCGAGCCGGGCAAATGCGGTGATCGCGGCGCGGCCCCAGCGCTTGCCCATTTCGAATACCGAGCCTTCATCGAATACCGATGTCATGATCTTGCGCATCGAATAGACCTGCTTGTCGGCGCGGGGTACAGCGGAGAGCAGGCTCTCATCCTTGCGGTCGACGGGGTCCCAGCTTTTGGTGCGTGCGGACAGCTGGTTCACGTTGCTCGGCAGGTAGGACAGGAATTTGCGCGCGGTGAGAAAGGCCTCGGCTTCGCTGGCGACCTCTTCGTCGACCACGCCATTCGTGGTGTGAATGTCGGAGCCGCCTAATTGCTCCTTGCTGAGATCATCGCCAATCGCGGCGGCGACGGCAGGACCGGCGGCAAATATTTGCGAAAGACCCTTCACCATGATCGAATAATGGCTTGCGACGGTACGCGCTGCACCCATGCCCGCCGTTGGTCCGAGCGCCAGTGCGACCACGGGAACCGTGTCCTGATTCTTGATAATATCTTCCCAGCCCGGAACGGCAGGAACATAAGTGAAGCCCATATCCTCGAGGCTCTTGACCGATCCGCCACCGCCGGTGCCGTCGATCATCCGGATCATCGGAATGCCGAGCGTGTGCGCCATTTTCTCGCACTGAGTGAATTTCCGGTGCAGCGCGGCATCGGCCGCCCCGCCGCGCACGGTAAAGTCGTCGGCAGAAGCGACAACCGGTCGCCCTTCAATATTGGCGCGACCGAAAATCAGATTGCTCGGCGCAAAATCCTCGAATGTCCCGTCCTCGGCATAAGTCCCGCGCCCGGCGATCTTGCCGATCTCGCGAAAACTGTCCTCATCGACAATTCCGGCAATCCGGGCCCGCGCATCCAACTTGCCGCGACCATGCTGGCGAGAAACTTTTTCCTCCCCGCCCATTTTTTCGGCCAGCCGCTGGCGCTCGGCCAGTTCTTCGAGTTCGGGTTTCCATGTCATATTTGGGTCCGGTCATCTTTACAGTTATGGAGGGTATTATTTTCTGTGACTTTTGGCTGGAGGCGGCAGAAAAGTGAGGATCGCGCGCCGGCGCGGGGTCGCCTAGTGTAAACTTTCGGGAAGGCAGTCACGATAACACAATCTGATGTTATGTCGGTCATCCAGCTAACATAGCGCGGTCCAGCAATGTAGGACAGGATCATAAGATGGTAGCCGGTTGCGATATCATGGCAGGGGTTTAACCGAGTGATTAAGGCAGGGGAAGCGGCAAATTTTTCGACTCTGTACTCGAGCCTCAACGCAATTCAGCTTTTGCTTATCTGCGTCTGCAACAGCTCTAAAAGTAGACAATCCCTGCAGACTTGCTCGAACGTCAATTACTGGGTGGTTTTGCGACAATCCGCTATAAGCTGGCCAAGTAGAAATGGCGGACGTCAGGCAATTAGTCATTGCGACGGCATCAACCTTGGAAGCAAAAAGATTAGTCAAAACGATGGAGTTAGAAGGAAACTACGGCGCTCAATGTCTACTTCTGACTATTGTTTGTGAGTGCTTGAATTGTTTGATCAACATGAATTGCGGCGATTGCACAGACAGGCATTTTGTCGAGCACTTCGAGAACGCTTTGCAGTCGTTGTGCGATATTATGGAACTCTGAATCAAATAACTTCTGATCATAGCTTTGATCTTGAGCGGCTATCATCAACCCGAGGTTCAGAAGCATAAGGTGTTAAAATTTGGATGCAAATGCCTCTGCTCAACTGAACCGACATTCGGGCGGGGAACTAAGTTAACCGGACATTCAGCCGAGCAAATTGGGCGGCGACATGAGGGAACATGGAAATAATGAAGCCCCGCCCGGGTCGCAAACGGCGGGGCTTCTATTTGCTTAAAAACTAGTCACTTCTAAGCAAAACTTGTAATTTGGTGAACTGGTTATAGTAATGACTCTTTGGTTCGCACTGCGTCATTAATCGCTCCACAACTGGAAATCATAACCGACCATGTCGCAAGTTTGTTTGTTCCTTTGATTGCATTACTTAATCAATCCAGCTCCGATGTCTCGGGCTAAAGGATGTATCCCTTGGACGCACCACCCAATTGGGTGGGTTTTCGAGAATATTGTAAATAATATGCAGGACAACCTCGTGTTGTCTCAATCTGAGGCAATCTGAGGCAGGTTGACACAAGTTTTAAGCAAAATTTGCTTTGGTGAATACAATATGTTTTATTGCTCGCAATTTACCGACAATCCGGTTTTACTGGAAATCAAACAAGTATCGATTAGGGTAAATGCAAAGGGGCGTGTGTGGGTGATGACGAGCTAACATTGTTAGCGGCGAAGTGCCGTGAAGCGAGTATCGGAAATTACGATTGGGCAGAATTGCTATCCGATGTAACAGTTTGGGTTGGCGGCGACAAAGCGCTTTGGTTGACCGGGGATGCGGTGGGTCCATATCAATACGGCTTGCAGTGCGGCCATGATCCTGACATCCTGAAACTCTATAATGAAGGTTATAACGCGCTCGACCCTCGTCGGCATCAGTCACGCGATACCAAGCCAGGGCAGGCTGTGCCGGGGCAACGCTATTTGCGCAATCATGAAGTAGCGCATACCGATTATTTTGAAGCTATCAATATCGGCGGCGATGTAAAGGACAGCTGTTTTGGCGTGCTATGCGATGATCCGGCAATCGGACGCCATGGCATCAGTATCCAGCGCGGATTCAGGGAAGAATTTTTCGATAATGATGACGCCGCGCGACTGTCCGCCGTCATTCCCTATCTGACCGAGGCTTTACGCCATTCTATCTCGCTAACGCGCATTTTGGCGCACAAAAGAAATCAAGCAAGCGGGGGCTTCGGTTTCCTCGATGCCGATTGGAACCTGACTGAACTTGAGAACACAGCGAGCGCCTTGTTAAATGGCTCAGATGTGTTTGCATGTGCTCGGGGGAAAATAAGTTGCAGTTCAACCAAGATAAAAAGAGCATTTCATTATGCTGTCGGGAAGGCTTTGTCCGGGCAATACTTCTTTTTTCGAACACCTTGGCAGGATAACAGCAACTCTAAAGAACTCGTACTGGAGTTCGCTCCGATTCCTGATGCAGCACGCTGGGTAGCACAGGACAGGTCCAGAATTTTGCTAACTGTATCTTTAGAGCGTCACGAGTTTTCAGAAATCGCCGGTTTCTTTGCTGAGGTCAACGGCCTGAGCAAGAAAGAGGAAGCGCTGATATACGCGCTACTTGATCACGATGATCTTCGGGACGTCGCAAGGCAATCCCAGATCAGCTATGAAACAGCGCGCTGGCACCTCAAATCCATATTCGCAAAGACAGGATATAAGCGACGCGAGGATTTGCTGAATGCTGTTCGCCAACATGATCTGTCGTGACAGATGATTGCGCGGTTGAGCTCGGCAGTGCGGTGCAGATGCCACTGCATTTGATGAACGTAATCGGGTTGAAGGCACCGCCCAATGGTCAAATTTCTGTTACTTTTCCCAACTGAGTTAAAGCCGGCATTACGCCAACGGCCTATTATAGGGCCTTCATGCTCTTTTCGATTTAACGGCAGGTTTCAGGCAAGAAAAATATCCGGAGAAACGACAGCGAATGGGGCGCTTGCTAAAAGGTAGCTATTATAGCTGAAATGCCCACGTTTTATTTCACAGCGGATGCTCGTTCTAGTATTGCAAAGCTGTTGCTCGGCTGTCCGCCTCACTCATCCCCATAGATCGCCACGCTCTGCTCACCCTCGCTGGTTGCCCGTCCGCGATACATGCCGGCGGTGTTGAAGCTGTAGCCAGCCTGACCCCATGGCGTCGCGTAGATGATGCCGCCGTCGCCGCCAAGATCCCCGAGTTCGGCGATCACGTCATCAGCGATCTGCTGGATTTCCTCGTCTGACAGCTGGAATTCGCTGCCGTGGACGACATAGGTATCATTGCCGTCGGCATCTTTCGGCACCGCCCGTTGCGCTTCCTTGATCGCTTCGGGGAAGCGCATCCGGATGCGGGCGCAGATTTCGTGGGCGACGCCGAGACGGATGAAATATTCGCCCGATCCGGTCGCCGAAATCGCGCAGCTGCGGTCGTCGGCATAGGTGCCTGCACCGATGATCGGACTATCGCCGATCCGGCCCCAGCGCTTGCCGGTCATGCCGCCGGTCGAGGTGCCTGCAGCCATATGGCCATCCTTGTCCATGGCGACCGCACCGACCGTGCCGAACTTATAGTCGACATCGGCGGCGCTGACCTCTTTTGCGAGCAGCTTGTCGATCTGCTCCAGCCGGTAGGGCGTGGCGTAATAATCGGGGTTCACCTGTTCCAGCCCCTGTTCGCGGCTGAACTGGTTGGCGCCTTCGCCCGACAGCATCACGTGCGGGCTGTTGTCCTTGACCGCGCGGGCCAGCAAGATCGGGTTTTTGGTGCCGTTGATCCCGGCGACCGCGCCGGCCGACAGGTCGCTGCCATCCATGATACTGCTGTCGAGTTCGTTGGTCTTGTCCCAGGTGAAGACCGCGCCCTTGCCGGCATTGAAATTGGGGTCATTTTCGAGAATGATGATGGTCGCGGTAATCGCCTCGATCGCACTGCCGCCATCTTTCAATATTTTCGAGCCTGCCTCGAGTGCGGAGCCCAGAGCCGCGCGAATGGCGCTGTCCTGTTCGGCTGTGATCTTGTCGCGGTTGATGGTGCCGGCACCGCCGTGAATGGCGATCGACCAGCGGCTGTCGCCAAAATCTTCTTCGGGCTGCGCCATCGCCGTGCCTGTCCCGCAAAGCATGACTATTGCTGCAAGGGTGAATCTGAACATCGGCGGGCTCCTTTTATCATCGGTCTAGATGCCAAAAGAAGCCGCCGCAAGCCGCTTGTCTACCAGGGAATTTCCCGCCCGCTATAGTCATAAAATTTACCATTTTGATCTTGGGTCAGGCCGTCGATGACCGACCGCATGCCCCCGACACTCTCCTCAGGCGTCAAGTCGGCATTCTCGCCGCCCATATCGGTCTGGACCCAGCCGGGGTGCATCATCGCAAGAGTCAGGCCTTCATCCTTCCACTGCTGCGCCAGGCTGTTCCATGCCTGGTTTATCGCCGCCTTGCTGGTCCGGTAGTATATCATGTTGCCGCTGTCATTTTCGGCGATGCTGCCAACCTGGCTGGAGATGACCACCATTTTCCTGGCTTTGGATTGAGCGACATTGTCCTTAAGCGCGGTCGCCAGCGCGACTGGACCAATTACATTGATGTTGAGCAGATCGAGCCAGCCCTTGCGGTCAAATTCCGACGGGCCGTAGATGCCGGCATTGTTGATGAAGAGGTCAACCGGTTGATCGCCCAGCTGTTCGGCAAATTTCCTGATGCTTGCGTCCTCCGCCGCGTCGAGCTGCATGACCGTAACCTTGTCGATCGCCTGCAGTTCCTCTGCCTTGTCCGGTTCGCGTGCGGTACCAATCACGTTCCAGCCGTTCGCGGCATATTGTCTGGCCATTTCGAGACCAAGTCCCCGATTGGCGCCGGTGATGATGATGGTTGGCATATGAACTTCCTCTTGATTGGTGCAGTTTTTTCGCGACAAGGCCAATCGCCCCTCGCACCTGCGGGGTGAAGCCGCTATATATGATTACATGAGCAACAGTCCCGCAGGTTTCAACCGATGACAGCTGAAAATTCGTCCTTGCGTCCCTGGCGCGATATCGAGCGGCGCAAGTCCCGCCAGATCATGGTCGGTGACGTCCCGGTCGGCGGCGATGCGCCGATTACCGTGCAGACGATGACCAATACGCTGACGAGCGATGCCAAGGCGACGATTGACCAGATCCGCCGCTGCGAGGAAGCTGGCGTCGATATCATTCGCGTATCCTGCCCCGATGTCGAGAGCACGGCTGCGCTGAAGCAGATTGTCCGCGCCAGCAATGTGCCGATCGTCGCGGATATCCATTTCCACTATAAGCGCGGGATCGAAGCCGCGGAGGCGGGCGCGGCCTGCCTGCGGATCAATCCGGGCAATATCGGCTCTTCAGCGCGGGTGCGCGAGGTCATTGACGCGGCCAAGTCCAATGGCTGCGCGATCCGCATTGGGGTGAACGCAGGCAGTCTGGAAAAGGACCTGCTTGAAAAATATGGCGAGCCCTGTCCCGAGGCGCTGGTCGAGAGCGCGCTCGACCATATCAAGATACTGCAGGACCATGATTTTCACGAGTTCAAGGTCGCGGTGAAGGCCTCCGACGTATTTCTGGCCGTCGCAGCCTATTCGCAGCTTGCCGACGCGGTGGACTGCCCGCTGCATCTCGGCATTACCGAGGCCGGTGGCCTGATCGGCGGCACGGTGAAAAGCTCGATCGGCATGGGCAATCTGCTCTGGGCCGGGATTGGCGACACGATCCGCGTGAGCCTGTCGGCGGAACCCGAAGAAGAAGTGCGCGTCGGCTATGAAATGCTCAAGGCGCTAGGTCTGCGCACGCGTGGCGTCCGGGTGGTCAGCTGCCCGAGCTGCGCGCGGCAGGGCTTTGACGTGATCCGCACGGTGCAGAAGCTGGAAGAACGGCTGCAACATATCCGCACGCCCTTATCGCTTTCGGTGCTTGGCTGCGTTGTCAACGGTCCGGGCGAGGCCCGCGAAACCGATATCGGCATCACCGGCGGCGGCAAGGGCAAGCATATGGTCTATCTCTCCGGCGTTACCGACCATCATGTGGCGGATGCGGATATGGTTGATCATATTGTGAAGCTGGTCGAGGCCAAGGCGGCGGAGATCGAGGCGGGGCTTAGCGAGGCAGCTTGAGGTGCTGGAGTGATAACAGTTTCTCGGAAAGAAAGTAATGCGGCAGTACAGATTCATCTGAACCGGGAAGGTATAGAAAGCACGGCCGATGCAACTGGTTTCTTATGGGAGGAAAATAACAAGATTTATCTTGTTACCAATGTCCATTGTTTAACTGGCTGGAATTTTGACACTAATACACCAATTGGAGGTTTTGTTCCTGACCACGTCGCAATAAACTGGTCTCTGATATTCTCCGATGATGAAATAACAGGAGGTTCTATGTCAGGTCGCCGAGCGGCCAATGCCTCACTATTTGATAAAAATGGCGCACCGGAATGGCTTGTGCACCCTGAATACTTTGAAAGGGTGGACGTCGCAATTATTGAACTTAGTGATGATTCATTATCGACGTTTCTCGCTCACCACAGTGCCCTTCGCCTTGCAACGGATCCAATAAACAAACTTGATTGGTTTGATTTCGAGCCTGCCGTCGGAGATGAAGCTTTCGTTCTTGGCTTTCCATTGTCACTAAATCGTGGCCATGGTTTTCCGCTTTGGAAGCGAGCGACCATTGCGACGGAACCAAGCTTCAATATAAGCGACCTGCCACTAACACTTTTTGACACTGCTACGAGAAGGGGAATGTCAGGATCTCCGGTTTTTCTTCGTCGGAGCGGTTTGACATATCCACGAGGCGTAACACCACCTCAAAACTCTATCGGTGGTGACGCGGTGTTAGGCGAAGTTAATTGTTTCTATGGAATATATTCGGGTCGGATCATAGATGTGGACCTGAATGAAGAGGACAACGAATTCCAAGCTCAGTTGGGCCGTGTATGGAAGGCTTCCGTAATCCAAGAAATACTGGCGGGTGGAGCCAAAGGAATTCAAGGTGGTGAAATTAGATAGGAGAATAATCCAGCCATGTATAAGGCTAGCAAATTCCTAGGAATGGATCGCCGGATATGACCCGCAAACGCGCAAGCGACTTCCACCCCCATATTCTCGAGATTTTTGACGGCTATGTGCATGGTCTGATCTCGAAGCGGGACTTCATCCGGCAGGCCGGGAAATTTGCCGCCGCCGGGGTGACCGGAGCGATGATCCTTGACCAACTGCAACCCAATTACGCCTGGGCGGCGCAGGTCGAACCGGATGATCCGGCGATCATGGCCGAGCGGATCAGCTACGACAGTCCGGAAGGCCATGGCAAGATCAATGCGCTGATGGCCCGGCCGGCGGGAGCGACAGGCACGCTGCCGGCGGTGCTGGTGATCCACGAGAATCGCGGGCTCAATCCCTATATCGAGGATGTCGCGCGGCGGGTGGCCAAGGCGGGCTATCTGGCGCTGACGCCCGACGGTCTGTCACCCTTGGGCGGCTATCCCGGCAATGACGATGACGGGCGGACGATGCAGCGCACGCTGGACGGTGCCAAGCTGATGGAAGATTTTTTCGCCGCATTCGAATTTCTGCGCGATCATGACAGATCGACCGGCAAGGTGGGCGCGGTTGGTTTCTGCTATGGCGGCGGCGTGTGCAATGCGCTGGCGGTCGCCTATCCCGATCTTGCCGCGTCGGTGCCTTATTACGGACGCCAGCCCGAAGCCGCCGATGTTCCGGCGATCGAGGCACCGCTGATGATACATCATGCAGGCAATGACGAGCGGATCAACGCCGGCTGGCCAGCTTATGAGGCGGCTCTTTCCGAGCACCAGAAAGAATATAGCGTGCATTTCTATCCCGATGTGAACCACGGTTTCCACAATGATACGACACCGCGCTATGACGAGGAAGCGGCAAGCCTTTCATGGAAACGGACGCTGGCCTTTTTTGAAGCTCATTTGCGTGGTTGACCGGATGCTGTTGCGATTCATGCCGCTTCTGCTGGTGTCTGTGGCTGCCGCGGTCTCGCCGAACGTGGTGCATGCCGAAAAAACGGTGGCTGGACATCCCGAGGCGCGACCGTTTGAGGAAAGGGCAGATGCGGCAGCGGAGGTCGACGCGGCGCTCGCCCGGGCTGATCTCTCTGAAAAACGCGTCATTCTCGTGATGGGCGCCAACTGGTGCCATGACAGCCGCGGACTGGCAGGCTGGTTTTCGCAGCCTCGTTTTGCCGACATGCTCACAGCCAAATATGAGATTGTCTATGTTGATGTCGGGCACAGGGATCGCAATATAAATATCGCGCAGCGCTTTGGGATCAAGGCGATCAAGGGTACGCCGACCGTGCTTGTGCTTTCTCCGCAAGGGGCCTTGCTAAACCGCAGATCGGCACCGCAGTGGCGCGATGCGGCGAGCCGGGAGGAAGAGGATATCTTCGCCTATTTCGACCAATTTTCTATCGAACCCTGAAGCGAAGGAAAGCAGGTGCCGCGCGCATTGACCTATGTTCTGATCCTGTTGGCGGTGATCGCCGTGGCCTTGTTCTTCCTGCCGCTAAGGCTCGCGGTGGGCATGGCGGGGCTGGAAGGGTCGCGTTTCTCGGCCAAGGCGATCAGCGGAACGGTCTGGAACGGCCGGATCGAGGGCGCGCAGCTTGGGCCGTTTCCGCTCGGCGATCTCGGTGCCGGGGTGCGGGTGCTGCCGTTGCTGACCGGTCGGGTGCTGATGGATCTGGAACGGCCGCCGGTCGCGGGTGATTCCGGACTGGTCGCAACCGTCGGCAAGTCGGGCAACAGCCTGTTGCTGCAGGATGTGACGACAATGTTGAGCGTCGGCCGTCAACTGGCGCCGCTACCGGCCTCCGCGATCGACCTGCAGGGGGTCAGCATCAGCTTTGCCGGTGGCCGCTGCCAGTCGGCGAGCGGACAGGTGCGGGTGTCGCTCGACGCCAATATCCCCGGGCTGAACCTCAAGCAGGGTCTGCTCGGCAAGGCAGAATGTCAGGATGGAACGCTGGTGCTGCCGCTGCAAAGCGGGTCCGGCATGGAGAAGCTCACGGTAAAACTTGAAGGCAATGGCTTTTATACCGCCAGACTGTTCTTGTCCGGTAGCGACCGCGCCTGGACCCTGCTATTGCCGACCCTTGGCTTTCGCAAGGTTCCCAGCGGCTACGCGATCAAGGTTGCAGGACAGTTGGGACAGAGGAACGGACAATGAGTGAAATGGGCCCCAAGGCGGTAAAATTTTCGATCCTTGACCTCTCCCCGGTGCCGCTGGGGAGCGACGTGAAAACCGCGCTCGACCGGTCGCTGGCGCTTGCGCAGCATGGCGAGGCGCTTGGCTACGAGCGATTCTGGATGGCCGAACATCACGGCATGGAAGGTATTGCCAGCGCCGCGACTGCAGTCGCCCTGTCGCATATCGGGCAGGGGACCAAGACCATCCGGATCGGTGCCGGCGGGATCATGCTGCCCAATCATGCGCCGATGGTGATCGCCGAGCAATTCGGTACCCTGGAAGCGCTGTTTCCGGGCCGGATTGACCTTGGCCTCGGTCGCGCACCAGGATCGGACCAGCGGACAGCCCAGGCGCTGCGCCGCAATCTCAACAGCGATGCCAACGAGTTTCCGCGCGACGTGCTCGAATTGCAGGCATTTCTTGCCGGTGATGACCGGCTCGGTATCCAGGCGACACCGGGGCAGGGGACCAATATCCCGCTATATATTCTCGGCAGCAGCCTGTTCGGCGCGCAACTGGCGGCGGCTCTGGGTCTGCCCTACGCCTTTGCCTCGCATTTTGCGCCGCAGATGCTGGATGAAGCGCTCCGGATTTACCGCCGGGATTTCAAGCCGTCCGACCAGCTTGCAGAGCCCTATGTCCTGTGCGGCTTCAATATTTTTGCGGCCGACAGCGACGAGGAAGCGGAATATCTGTCCAGCTCGATGATGCAGAGCTTTGTCGCTCTGCGCACTGGCAATCCGGGCAAAATGCCGCCGCCGGTAGAAGGCTATCGCGCGAGTCTGCCGCCGCAGGCCCAGTCGATGCTCGAACAGATAATGCAGGGCAGCGCTATTGGTTCACCGGACAAGGTCAAGCAGGGTGTCGAGCGGTTCATTGACCGGACCGGTGCCGATGAACTGATCATTTCCGGATCAATCTTTGATCAGGCCGCGCGCGAGAAAAGCTATACTATCGCCGCCAATATTCGGGAATTGATCGCTGCCTAGGACGAAAATGGTTTGAACAAGCCTTGATTTTACGGTCCGGCCTGCGCATGACTCTGGCCGATCAAAATTCCGAAATATACGCCCCCAAGGGAGACGACATATTGCCACGTTCAGGTAGAAACTCAGCACTTCGGGACTTTCTAAAAAGCGAAGCGGCAGGCGGCATATTGTTGATGTTCGCTGCCGCGCTGGCGATGGTGGTGGCCAACAGTCCGCTTTATGAAATGTACCATCATTTTCTGCATGAAATGAAGGGGCCGGTCCTTTCCGCCAAATTGGGGCCGATGACCCCGCATTTGTGGATCAATGACGGGCTGATGGCGATTTTCTTCCTGCTGGTCGGGCTGGAAATCAAGCGTGAATTTGTCGACGGCCGGCTCAACAGCTGGGATCGCCGGCGTCTGCCGGTGGTCGCTGCCGCGGCCGGGATGGCGGTCCCGGCGCTGATCTACCTGGTCATCGTCAAGGATTTTCCCGCGCTCTACAATGGCTGGGCGATACCGGCGGCGACCGATATTGCCTTTGCGATTGGCGTACTTGCCCTGCTCGGGCCGCGCGCTCCAACCTCGCTCAAGCTGTTTCTGGTCACCGTCGCCATCGTCGACGACATGGGAGCAGTGGCTATTATCGCGCTGGTCTATACCGCCGAGATCAACGGTGCGGCGCTTCTGGCCAGCGCCGCGATATTGGCGATCATGTATACGATGAACCGCAATGGCGTGCTCAAGCTCTGGCCTTATCTGATTTTTGCCGGATTGCTGTGGTATGCCGTGCTGATGTCCGGCGTCCATGCGACAATAGCCGGGGTATTGGCGGCTATGGTTATCCCGATCGTGGTCACGCCAACCTCGCCGGATGCGGAAAATTCCCCGCTCCACCGGCTGGAACACGCGATTTCGCCGTGGAGCGCCTTCCTGATCGTACCGGTTTTCGGCTTTGCCAACGCCGGCGTGTCGCTTCAGGGTATTGGCATGGACCAGATTTTTGCGCCTTTGCCACTGGGCATCGCCGCCGGCCTGTTCTTCGGCAAGCAGATCGCGATTTTTGCCAGCGTCTGGATTTCGGTTAAGACCGGTTTCGCCGGACGGCTTGGTGGAGCCAGCTGGTTGCAAGTCTATGGTGTGGCGATGCTTTGCGGTATCGGTTTCACGATGAGTCTGTTCATCGGCGCGCTGGCATTCCCCGGCAATGAACTGCTGATCGAGGAAGCCAAGATCGGCGTACTTGGCGGATCGGTGCTTTCGGCGGTTGTCGGTTTCTGCATATTGCGCTTTGCGCCGCAGGGCCGCCATCTGGAATCGCTGGACGAGGAAGAGGCAGAGGAACTGCTTGACGTTTTGCCGGATGCGGAAGCGCAAAAGCTGAAAGACGCCCTTTGAAAACTGCCGGCCTTGTTGCCGTTGCCTGGCTGGCGATTTCCGCCGGGACATTGGCCGCTGCACCGGGAGCTGCGCCAGCGATCACCGACACGGCTGGCCTGAAAGCATCGAGCGAGCTTGGCGATATAGCCTCCGACTATGTGAAGCTTACGCTGGCGCTTGGCGAAAAAGAAGCCGGCTATGTCGATGCCTATTATGGTCCGGCGCAATGGGCAGAAGCGGCGAAGACAGACCCGCGCGATATGCGCGAACTTGGCAATGCGATTGTTGATCTGATGCTGCGGCTCGATGCGCTGACCGTCAGCGATGATCCGCTGGTCGAGGCGCGCAGGCACTTTCTGTCGGCACAGCTTGAGGCAGCCCACACTCGTCACGCGATGATGCAGGGCGAGAGCTTCTCCTTCGTCAGGGAAGCCAAGGGGCTGTTCGGGGTGACGCCCGAGCTGAGGCCGTTGGTGGAATTTGATCCGGTACTCGAGGAGATCGAAAATATAGCGCCGGGCGAAGGACCGCTCAGCGAGCGGGTGGCGGCGTTTGAAAAGAACTATATCATCCCTGCGGACCGGCTGCAGACGGTGTTCGATACCGCAATCGCCGAATGCAAGGCGCGGACGGCCGCATATTTCGATCTGCCCGAGGGCGAGAATTTCAAGCTGGAATTTGTCACCGGCAAAAGCTGGAGCGGTTATAATTATTACCAGGGCAATTATCAGAGCCTGATCCAGGTCAACACCGACCTGCCGATCTTCATCGGGCGCGCCGTCGATCTCGGCTGCCACGAAGGCTATCCCGGCCATCATGTCTATAATATGCTGCTCGAGAAAAATCTGACCAACGGTCATGGCTGGCAGGAATTTTCCGCCTATCCGCTCTATTCGCCGCAAAGCCTGATCGCCGAAGGGTCGGCCAATTACGGTATCGAGTTGGCGTTCAGCGGCCAGGAGCGGCTGGATTACGAGCGCGATGTTCTTTACCCGCTCGCCGGCCTCGATCCCGACACGGCGGCGGCTTACTGGGCGCTGCAGATCGCGAAACAGGCGCTCAGCGGCGCGCGGATGACGATTGCGCAGCAATATCTCGATGGAGAGATTACGCGCGAGCAAGCGATCGCGCTCAACCAGAAATATCAGCTGGTCTCGCGCGAGCGCGCCGAGCAGATGACCGATTTCAACGAGCAATATCGCAGCTATGTGATCAACTATGGTCTTGGCATGGAAATGGTCCGCGACTGGGTCGAAGCGCAAGGCGACGCGCCGCTGTGGCGCTGGAAGGCGATGGAGCGGTTGCTGAGCGAGCCGATGCTGCCGGGGGACCTTGCAGCTGAATCCGTGAAGTGAGCCTCAGAACCTGGGCACAGAATCTCAAACGGGACATATTGGCGCTGTGGGTCGCCGCACGGGACAAGCGGACCCCTTTGGCAGCAAAAATTCTGGCTGCTGCGGTTGCTGCTTACGCGTTCAGCCCGATCGACCTGATACCGGACTTCCTGCCTGTTATCGGTTATCTGGATGACTTGATAATCATCCCTATCGGGGTTGCGCTCATCTTGCGGATGATTCCCAAAACGCTGATGGCCGAATATCGGCAGAAAGCCCTGAAGATCGATTTCAGGCCAAACAGCCGCAGGGCCGCAATTTGCATATTGCTGATGTGGATTGGCGCTGCCTACTGGCTGATTCGGGCGCTGGATTTAGTGTAAACGAATATCGAAACCGTCGTGAAAAACGGCCCCGGTCGCGGCCTTATAAATCGCGCTTGCACAACTTCCAAAAGGGAGTAATGGCGATTCGCTACGGTCGAGATTGTCTTCCTAACGCCGCGAGCAACGTTGTTTGTGTGTTTATTCAGGGAAACAGGATAATATGCCCTTCAATCTCTTCGGACGTATCAAACCCCTCGACGCCATCCTCGCTACCGCAGAAAAAAAGGCCCTGACCCGCACGCTCGGGCCGGTCCAGCTGACCTTATTGGGCGTCGGGGCGATCATCGGCACCGGGATTTTCGTGCTGACATCGGAGGCGGCGCAGAAGGCGGGCCCCGGCATGATGTGGAGCTTCGTGATCGCCGGGCTGGTGTGCGCGGTTGCCGCGCTCTGCTATTCGGAACTGGCCTCGATGGTGCCGGTATCGGGCTCCGCCTATACCTATACATATGCGGTGATGGGCGAGCTGCTCGCGTGGATGGTCGGCTGGGCGCTGATCCTGGAATATGCGGTGGCGGCGAGCGCGGTTTCGGTCGGCTGGTCGGGCTATTTTGTCGGCCTGCTGGCCAATGCCGGGATCCATTTGCCGACCGCGCTGACCATTGGCAGCTATGCGCCGGGCGGGCTGATCAATCTGCCGGCGCTGGTGATTGCGCTGCTCGTCACCTTTCTGCTGATGATCGGCACCAGCGAGAGTGCCAAGGTCAATGCGGTGCTGGTCGCGATCAAGGTCACGGCGCTGACCATGTTCATCGTGCTCACCCTGCCGATGATGCAGGGACAGAATTTCGATCCGTTCCTGCCCAATGGCTGGTTCGGCGAGAGCCGCGGTTTTGGTGCAGTCGGTGCCGCAGCCTCGATATTTTTCGCTTATGTCGGTTTCGACGCGGTGTCGACCGCGGCCGAGGAGACCAAGAATCCGCAACGCAATGTGCCGATCGGCCTGATCGGCAGCCTGGCGATTTGCACGGTTTTCTATCTGCTGGTCGCCGCCGGCGCGATTGGTACGGTCGGTGCGCAGCCGATTGTCGATGCCGCCGGCAATGTGCTGGCGCCCGGCAGCACTGCCTTTGCCGCGCAATGCCAAGCCCTGCTGACGGCGGGCCACGAACCTCTGGTGTGCAGCCACGAGGCGCTGGCTTTCGTGCTGCGGAATATCGGTTATCCGGCCTTTGGCAATATCATAGGGATAGCCGCGTTCCTCGCCTTGCCATCGGTCATATTGATCATGCTGTTCGGCCAGACCCGGATTTTCTTCGTGATGGCGCGCGACGGGCTGTTGCCGGAAAAGCTCGCCACTATTCACCCGAAATGGAAAACACCACATATCGTGACCGCCATCACCGGGGTCGCGGTATCGATATTCGCGGCCTTCCTGCCTGTCGGCAAGCTGGCTGATATCTCCAATTCGGGGACCTTGTTCGCCTTTCTGATGGTCGCAGTGGCGGTGTTGATCCTGCGCCGCACCGATCCCGGCCGGCATCGCCCGTTCCGCACGCCTCTAGTGTGGATCGTCGCACCACTGGCGATCGTCGGCTGTCTGGGGCTTTTCTATAATCTGCCGATGGAAGCGAAGCTGGTATTGCCGATATGGGGCGGCATCGGGCTGCTGCTCTATTATGCTTATGGTTACAGAAAGAGCCATGTCGGGCGCGGCCATATCGAGGTGCACGAGGCGGATGCCGATGCACCACCCCAGCCAGTTCCGCCAATCAGCGACCAATAAGCTGCCTTTGCAGCCCGTAAATTACAGCGCGGAATTAACTATCTGCTAACCAATTTCGTTCACTCCTGTTTGTGAAACATGCACCGCACCCGCAATGGGCGCACCATGGACAGGGAACGGACTTTATGACCAGACAGAGCACGCCCGCGAATTCACCGGTAGATGTAGCCATTATTGGCGCGGGGCCGGCGGGGCTGACCGCGGCCTATCTGCTTTCGAAGAAGGGCTTTTCGGTCAAGGTGATCGAAAAAGACCCGAAATATGTCGGCGGGATCAGCCGGACGGTGGAGCATGAA